>NZ_JABBJJ010000067.1 GCF_012933655.1 Pyxidicoccus fallax
CCCGTTCCCTCCCCCGCGCCGCCTCCCGTCGAGGAGCCGCCCCCGCCGAAGTACTCGCGCGAGTGGTTCGTCAGCCCCACCGGCAGCGACACGGCGCCCGGCACGCGCGAGAAGCCGCTGCGCACCATCTCCAAGGCCCTGTCGCTGGTGGGCCCGGGTGAAATCGTCCGCGTCCAGAAGGGCACCTACGCGGAGAAACTGGAACTGGACGCCAGCGTGAAGGCCGGCACCGCCACCGCCCTCATCACCCTGCGCGGCGAGGGCAAGCCCAAGCTCGTCCCCACCTCCAGCGGCTGGTTCATGGTCCGCGTGCAGCGGCCCCACTGGCGCATCGAGGGCTTCGAGATGGACGTCCGCGGCCAGCGACAGGTCGCCGTGACGTTCTCCGGCAACACCGAGGGCACCGTGCTCGCGGGCAATGAATTGCACAACGGCACCTTCGGCAGCGGCATCAGCACGGACAACAGCGCGCGGGGCGTCACCATCGAGGGCAATCACATCCACGACTTCGCCCGCGGCTCCGTCGACTCCCATGGCGTGGTCATCGCCCCCACGTCCCGGGACATCACCGTGCGCGGCAATGACATCCATGACAACTCGGGGGACTCCGTGCAGTGCCTGGGACCGGAGGGCTTCAGCAACGCCACGCCCGCGCGCGGGGTGCTCATCGAAAACAATCACATGTATGACAACCGCGAGAACGCGGTGGACATCAAGACGTGTCACGACGTCACCGTGCGCGGCAACCGCATGCACGGCTTCACGAAGTCCTCCACCTCGCGCGGCGAGGCGCTGGTGGTGCACTACTCCGCGAAGAACGTCATCGTGGAGGACAACGACGTCTCCAATTCCTCCCTGGGCATCGCCGTGGGCGGCAACCGCGTGGGCGCGCCGCCCACCAACGTCTCCGTGCGCCGCAACCGCATCCACGGGCTGAAGACGCCCGAGGGCTCCGGCATCCGCATCGAGAACGGCGTCGACGTGCGCGTGCTGCACAACACCGTCACGGGGACGAACGGCTTCGCGCTCGTCATCGGCCATGGCACGGGGGGCGCTTCCTCCAACGTGGCGGTGCGCAACAACCTCTTCGCCACCCGCAACGCCGTCAGCCTCGGGCCCCTCGCTCCGGGCCTGAAGCTGGAATCCAACCTCTATCTGCCGGGCGCGGGCTTCAACACGGGCAACTTCCTCGTCCCCTCTTCCACCTGGGTGGGCGGCACGCTCGCCGCGTGGCAGGCGGCGGGCCGCGACACCGGCTCGACGGAGAGCGCCAGCGCCCTGGCCGACGCGGCCGAGCTGACGCCCGGCCCGGACGCGGTGGACCAGGGCATGGACCTGGGCCTGCCCTACTGCGGCACCGCGCCGGACGTGGGCGCGGTGGAAGCCGATTGCCCCGCGCAGGCGGCTAGTGCCGCTCGGGCCGACCACATGGAGTGACGGAGCGCACCAGCCCGTTGCCAGCGTCCGCCACGTAGAGGCTGCCATCGGGCCCCACCGCCAGGCCGGCCGGGAGGACGAAGTCCGCGTCCTCCCCCGGCCCGTCGCGGTGCCCGTAGCGCCCGCTGCCGGCCATCGTCGTCACCACCCTCGCGCGGCCGTCCTCCTCGAAGAGGATGCGCCGCACGCGGTAGTTGCCCGGGTCCGACACCGCCAGCGAGCCGTCCTTCAGCACCGCGATGCCCAGGTACGGCAGGAACAGCGCGCTCTCCGGCTTGCCGTCCTGGAAGCCATGGATGCTGCTGCCCGCCACCACCGAGGTGACGCCGCCGCGGACGCGCACCACGCGCGTCATGCCCGTCTCCACCACGTAGAGCGTGTCACCGTCGGGCGCCACCGCCACCGCGGAAGGCCGGTACATCCACTCGCCCTGCAGCGTCGTCACCGGATTGCCCGGGGCCTCCAGGTCGATGCGGCGAATCACTCCGTTGTTCATGTCCGCCACCAGCAGCGCCTTGCCGTCCGGCGTGAGCGTCAGGCCCGCGGGCTGGTCGAAGGCCGCCTCCTTCGCCGGCCCGTCCTTCTGGCCCGGCGTGCCTCCGGCGAACACCTCCGCCTTCCCGTCCACGGGGATGCGGCGGATGACGTACGTGTCCGTGTCCGACACGTAGATGTTGCCCGCGGCGTCCGCGGCGATGCCCATGGGCCCGTTGAGCCCCGTCAGGACCGTGCTCACGGTGCCGTCCGGCGACACGCGCTTCACCGCGTTGGCCTGCGCGTCCGCCACGGCCCAGCCGCCGTCCGGCATCACCGTCACCGCCACCGGCGCGCCGAGCGCGTCCGCGGCCACCGGGGTCCACGCGCGCGGCCGCTGTCCGGGCTTCCCCGCCACGGTGCGCACGCCCGGAGAGAAGGGCCCCTGCGGCTGCGCCACGTTCTTGCGCTGGAACTCCACCAGCGTCTCCGGCACCGGCCGGCCCAGGGCCTTGTAGAGGACGTTGGCCACGATGCGCGCGGCGCGCGGGTCCGCCATGTCCTCGGAGGCCAGCGTGCGCACGAAGTCGATGCCGCCCGAGGAGAAGACATACGCGTTGCCCTGCTTGCGCACCACCATGTGCCCGAAGCCGAAGGCTCCCTGCAGCGACAGGCCCGGAGACTCCGCCAGGATCTCCATGCCCTGCGGCGAGCGGCCGTTGTTGACGATCTGATCCAATTCGTAGCCGTTGGCCCGCCACAGCGTGTCACCGGCCTTCAGCCCCGTGCCCGCCAGCGCCCAGTGCTCGGGCGCGGTGATGACCATCGGGAAGCCGAACTGGTGCCACCGGCTGGAGAACTGCACGCCGAAGAGCGCGTTCTCCGGCCGCCCCATCGGGCCGTCGCGGAACTTCACCGTCCGCCGCGCGTCCTTGTGCGGGTCGTTCTGATGGCCCTTGTAGCAGGTGACGATGCGGCGCTGCCGCCCGTCCGCCGCCGGGTCCATCCGCACGTGCCAGTAGGCGTTGTTCGCGCCCAGGTTGATGAGCGAGCGCCCCTCCGCCACCGCGCGGTCCGCATGCTCGCGGTTGCGCAGGGACCAGTACTCGTCGTGCCCGGAGACGAAGAGCACCTTCGCCCCGGCCACGAAGTCGTAGCTCGCGTCGAAGTCCTCGTCGGTGAAGTAGCCCACGTCCAGGCCCTGCGCCTCCAGCCACTGCACGAGGCTCAGGTCGTCCTCCAGCAGGTGGCCCGTGCCCTGCTGCCGGTGGTACGGCCGGTCATAGGACGACTGGAAGGCGCGGCTCACGCCGTGCGGCTTCATCACTCCATCCTTGTCGTCGTAGAGGCTGGTGCCGCCCCACGTGTTGTAGGCGGCCCACGTCGCGGTGGGGATGAGCACCGCCACCTCCGCGCGCGGGTTGGCGTCGCGCACGAAGAAGGGCACGTAGCGGTGGTAGCGGTCCTCGCGCGCCAGCTTCACCACGTACACGCCGCGGACCCAGTCCTCCTTGACGGGAATCTCCAGGACGGGCGCCCAGGTGCAGGCCACCACGCCGGTGGCCGGGTCCGCCGAGCACGGCGCCTGCTTCACGCCCTGCACCGGTCCGCCGCGCGCCACCTCGCGTCCGCCCGCGCCGCCGTAGTAGCCCAGCCGGTACACCGTCCAGCGGAAGCTCTTCGCCTCGGAGACGGACACCGCCACGCGCAGCGTGTCGCCCTGCTTCAGCGTGGCCTCGAGCGCGTAGCCCTCAATCTCGTTGTTGTTGGCGACCCGCTCCTTCGCGTCGCGGTTGATGCGCCAGGCCGTCGTCCCCGGGCGCAGGTTCTCCTTGCGCACCGCGTCCGCGTCTCGCGAGGGCTGCGGCCCGGGCCCGGGTCCTCCGTCGGGCGTCTCGGGGCCGGCATCCGGCGCGCCCGGCCCGGCATCCGTTCCCGAGTCGAGGATGCCGGGGTGGTACCCGCCATCGCCGCCGTCATGGCCGTCATTCAGGGGCGGCTCGTCGTGCCGGTCCCCCATGTCCACATCCGGACGCTTGGGCGCCGACTCCTGACAGCCGCTCCAGGCGAGCAGGAGGGCCAGCCCACATGCCACGATTCCCCACCGGCGTCCCCGTGCCATCCCACCCTCCCTCCGCGGTGTTCAGGCACGGAGGGTAGGCACGACCCCGGAGGATGGAAGCTCCCTTCCACTCCAGGTAGGTGTGGGGCAACACTCCACCCACCCGTGGGCCCCAGCGTGGGCAACGGCGTTACCCGCCGAGCAACTCCTTGTGCACGCGCGCGGTCAGCGGCTTCAGGTGCGCCTTGTCCACCAGCAACGTCAGCTGCAGCGGCGACGTGTGGACGGCGTACACCCGCGCCCCCAGTTCCTCCGCGGCGACCAGCGCGCGCCGCAGCGGCGCCCAGTCCGCGTTCAGCCCCACGCCCACGCAGGTGACGGTGCCCAGGTCCTCGCGCCACGACACCGCGTCGCCGAAGCGCGTGGACAACTCCCGGCGCAGCGCCTCCGGCCCGTGGATGTCCGCCAGCGGCACGGCGATGGAGGTGTGCTTCGCGCCGCCCGGCGGCCCGTCGAAGCCCAGCGTCCGGCCCCGCACCCCACGCGCGTCGAGGAACTCCAGCAGCTCCTCCAGCCGCACCTGCTCACTGGCGGACAGCACCGCCATCTCCGGCTCGGCGGTGACTCCCTTCACCCGGTTGTCCGCGGGGCCGGCCAGCTCCTGCACCACGGTGCCGCTCCCCTGCCCGTGCGCCGTGCGGGCGAGGATGGCGATGCCCCGCGCCTTGGCCCACTCCACCGCCTGGGCGTTGAGCACCTTGGCCCCCGCGCTCGCCAGCTCCTGCATCTCGTCGTAGCTGAGCGACTCCAGCTTGCGCGCGTCCGGCACCACCCGCGGGTCCGCGCTGAAGACGCCGTCCACGTCGGAGTAGATTTCACACGCCTCCGCGTCCAGCGCCGCCGCCAGCGCCACCGCCGTGGTGTCCGAGCCCCCGCGCCCCAGCGTGGTGACCTCCTTCTTGTAGGACACCCCCTGGTACCCGGCGACGATGACCACCTTCCCCCGCGCCAGCTCGTCGTGGATGCGGTAGGGCCGCACCTCCACGATGCGCGCCTGCGCGTGCGCGTCGTTGGTGATGATGCCGCTCTGGCTGCCCGTGAAGCTGATGGCCGGCACGCCCATCTCCTGGAGCGCCATGGACAACAGCGCCATGGAGATGCGCTCGCCGCACGTCAGCAGCATGTCCAGCTCGCGCCGCGGCGGGTCCGCCGACACGCTCTTGGCCAGCGACAGCAGCTCGTCCGTGGTGTCGCCCATGGCGCTCACCACCACCACCACCTGGTAGCCCGCGTCTCGCTTGTCCTTCACGCGGCCGGCCACCCGGCGGATCTTCTCCACGTCGGCGACCGAGGAGCCGCCGTACTTCTGCACCACGATTGGCATAGACGCCCCACTACCCCTGTTCGGCGTGTCCGGAAAGCCGCACGGAATGGCGTTCATGCAGGACTTCGGCCAGCCTGGAAAGGGCCGCCCGCCCGAAGGGGGCTCGCCTTGACAGCCCGAAGCGGGTTTTCCTTATATTCCACGCGCCTTTTTCCGAGGCCGTCCGGCGATCACGCTCAGCGGCCAGCGGCCCTGGTTGATCGCTTCTTCACGGGAGCCTTCCCATGCCGATGATCGAGGTACAGCACCTCACCAAGCGCTACCGGGACCGGGTGGCCGTGGAGGACCTCACCTTCCAGGTCGAAGAGGGTGAGATTCTCGGCTTCCTCGGGCCCAACGGCGCGGGCAAGTCCACCACGATGAAGATCCTCACCGGGTTCCTTCCGCCGTCGGAAGGCACCGCCCGGGTGGGAGGCTTCGACGTCTTCGAGCAGCCGCTGGAGGTGAAGCGGCGCATCGGCTACCTGCCGGAGACGCCGCCGCTCTACCCGGAGATGACGGTGCGGGGGTACCTCCAGTTCGTCGGCTCGCTGAAGGGGCTGCCGGGCCGAGGCCTCAAGGCCGAGGTGGAGCGGGTGGCCGGCCTCACCGGCGTGACGCACGTCATGGACCGCGTCATCCAGAACCTCTCCAAGGGCTACAAGCAGCGCGTCGGCATCGCCCAGGCGCTGCTCGGCTCGCCGCCGGTCCTCATCCTCGACGAGCCCACTGAAGGCCTGGACCCCACGCAGCGCGCCGAGGTGCGCGCGCTCATCAAGAGCCTGGCCGGCAAGCACACCGTCATCCTCTCCACGCACATCCTCCCGGAGGTGACGGTGACGTGCGAGAAGGTGCTCATCATCAACCAGGGGAAGATTGTCGCCTACGACGAGATCCGCAAGCTGGCCCATCTGCACGGCCAGGCGGAGAACGTGTCGTTGGAAGAAATCTTCATCAAGCTGACCGCCGCCTGAGCGGCCCCACGAGGAACCCGTCATGCGTACCGCCCTGGCGATTGCCCGCAAGGAGCTGTCCATCTACTTCACCACCCCGTGGGCCTACGCGGTCTTCACGGCGATGGTGGCGCTGTCGTCGTTCTTCTTCGTCGGCCTGCTGCAGCAGTTCAAGCAGGTGCAGGACATGGCCCGCCTCATGGGGTGGGACCACATGCCGCCGGACTACAACGTCTACCGCAACCTCACGGACGGGGTGGTGGTGCAGCTGTGGGGCACCATCCTCATCATCACCCTCTTCGTCGCGCCCTTCCTCTCCATGCGGCTGTTCGCCGAGGAGAAGCGCAACAAGACGTTCGAATTGCTGATGACGGCGCCGGTGCGGCCCATCGAAATCGTGCTGGGCAAGTACCTGGGCGGCCTGGGCATCATCTCCGCCACGCTGGGGCTCACCATCGTCTTCCCGGTGCTGCTCTCCTCCTTCGGCCGCGCCGAGTCCGGCACCGCGCTGGAGTGGTCCACGGTGCTCCTGGGCTACGCGGGGCTGCTCGTGTGGGGCGCCACCTGCATGGCGGTGGGCATGTTCATCTCCTCGCTCACGGAGAGCCAGATGCTGGCGGCCCTGCTGACCTTCGTGGTGCTGCTGCCGTGGATGCTGCTGTCCGGGGTGGCGCAGTCCACGGAGGAGCCGCTGCGCTCGGTGCTGGCGTACCTGTCCTTCGACTCGCAGCTGCAGAACATGCTCAAGGGCGTGATGGACGTGCAGTCGATGGTGTTCTTCGCCTCCGTCATCCTCTTCTCTCTGCTGCTCACCCACCGCACGGTGGAAGCGCAGCGCTGGGCCTGAACCGCCATGAAAGCGACCAACATCGGAAAGGTGCTGGGGGCCTTCGGACTCCTGCTCCTGCTGTCGAGTCCCTTCACGCTGTTCTTCACCTCGGGCAGCCCCGTTGCCACCGCCGTGAAGGCGGGCGCCGGCCTGCTGCTGCTGGGCGCGTACCTCGCCACCAACTTCAAGCAGTTCGGCCAGTTCGCGTCGAGCCGGTCGAGCTTCTTCTTCACCACCACCGTGCTCACCGGGCTCGTCGTGCTGGGCGGTCTGGTGGCGGTCAACTACATCGCCCACAAGAAGAACAAGCGGTGGGATTTGACGAAGGAGAAGATCTACACGCTGGCGCCGCAGACGACGGCCACGCTGCGCGCGATGCCGGACAAGGTGCGCGCCATCGGCTTCATCCCGCCCACGCACACGTACTACGGGCTCCTGGATGAGCTGTTCCAGCGCTACCACGCGGAGGCGCCGGAGAAGTTCGAGTACTCCTTCAAGGACCCGCGCCGCCATCCGGACCTGGCGGCGAAGTACCAGCTCAAGGAAGGGCAGACGACGGTGGTGCTGGTGCGCGGCGAGGGCGAGAGCGCGTCGCACACCACGCTCAACACCCTGTCCGAGCAGGAGTTGACCAACGCGCTCATCAAGCTGGCGACGGTGGGCCTGCAGAAGGTCTACTTCGTCACCGGCCATGGCGAGTGGCCGCTGGAGAAGTCCCAGGCGTCCCCCACGGACCCGGGAGCGAGCCTGTCCGAGCTGACGCAGCAGCTCAAGCAGGAGGGCTACAGCCCGGAGTTGCTGCACCTCGTGGGCCGCACGGAGGTGCCGATGGACGCGTCGCTCGTCATCATCGCGGGCGCGCGCACGCCCTTCGCGAAGCCGGAGGTGGAGGTGCTCCAGAAGTACCTCGCCTCCGGTGGGCGGATGCTCTACTTCGCGGACGCGGGGCTGGAGGACGGCCTGGACGCGCTGCTGGCCGAGTACGGCGTGCAGGTGGATGACGGCATCGCCGCGGACTCGCAGTTCAACAGCGGCAACCCCTACGTCATCCTCTCGCTCTTCTACGGCGAGCACGAGATTGGCAAGCCGCTGCGGGCGCGCGGGCTGAACGTGGAGATTCCCACCCCGCGCAGCCTGTCCGCGCTGCGGGGCAACCTGGCGCCGGGCGTGAAGGTGGAGCCGGTGGTGCTCACCTCGCAGTACGGCTGGGTGGAGACGAAGCCCGAGGAGAACGCCATGCCCTCCGACGGCGAGAAGACGGGCCAGCTCACGCTGGTGGTGGCCGCCACGCGCGACTCGCTCCAAGCCGAGAACAAGCGCTTCGACCAGGCACGGCTGGTGGTGATGGGTGACTCCGAGCTGCTCCTGGACCCGAACTGGGGCCACGAGCCCAACCGCAACCTGGTGATGAACGCGCTGGGGTGGGCGTCCAACCAGGTGCAGAAGATCACCATCCGCCCGCCGGACCGCGAGGTGTCCACGCTGGAGCTGGACGAGGCGGCCATGGACGGCATCCGCTTCGTCTCCACGGACCTGCTGCCCCTGTCCCTGCTGGGCATGGGGCTGGCCATCTGGCTGTCGAGGCGCAACAAGTGAACCAGAAGAGCAAGAACCTGGTGACGCTGCTCGCCCTTACCGTGGGCGTGGGAGGGCTGGGGCTCTACGCGTGGTACGGCGTGAAGGAGCCGGACGCGCGAGAGACCGAGCGCAAGGAGGTGTCCGAGAAGCTCTTCGCCGCGCACGAGGCCGGCGAGAAGGGCTCGGACGGTGGCGCGCCTCCGGCCCCCGTCTTCACGCGGCTGACGCTGAAGTCGCGCGGCGTCACCACGGAGCTGGCGCGAGAGAAGGACGGCACCTGGAAGGTCACCGCCCCGGTGTCCACCGGCGCGGAGCAGGCCGCGGTGGAGTCCATCACCAGCGCCCTGGCTTCGGCGAAGTTCACCTCCACCGTGGAGGAGTCCCCCACGGACGCGGACCTGGAGAAGTACGGCCTGAAGACGCCGTCCTTCTCCGTGGTGGCCCAGGCCTGGGTGCCGGACGCGAATGGCGGCGGCGCGGAGGACCCGGCGCGCCAGCGCACGGTGACGCTGCACGGTGGCATCGAGAACCCCTTCGACGGCTCCGTGTACGTGCGCCGCGAGGGAGACCCGAAGGTGTACGCCGCGCCGGGCTCGGTGCGCTGGTCTCTGGACAAGGACGCCTTCGCGCTGCGCTCCAAGGAGTTCCTCGGGACGCTGGAGGAGCCCTCGCTCACGAGCATCGAGGTGAAGGCGAAGACGAACGCGTACCGCCTGGAGCGGGACACGGGCGGCACCGGCTGGCGGCTGGTGCGGCCGGTGAACGTGCGCGCCGACGAGGTGCGGGTGGCGGACCTGCTGATGGGGCTGAAGGAGCAGCGGGCCATGTCCTTCCCCGAGGACACGCCGGAGATGCGTAGGAAGCTGGGCCTGGAGACGCCTGCGGTGGACGCGCTCTTCACGCCGGGCGTCGGCGAGCCGGTGCGCGTGCGCATGTCTCAGGTGACGGAGGACGGCGTCACGAAGGTGTACGCGCTGCGCGAGCAGGGCTCGCGGGCGCTGCTGGGCGAGGTGTACGAGCATGCGCTGGCGGTGCTCGACCTGGGCGTGGCGGAGCTGAAGGACAAGCGCGTGCTGGCGTTCCGCCGCGAGGACGTGCAGCGCGTGGTGTTCCACCCCGGCGGCGGCGCGCCCCCCATCACCGTGGTGAACGTGGCCGGCGCCAACGGCGGCGCGGGGACGTGGGAGGTGGAGTCCCCGACGCGCGGCAAGGCGCAGCACTTCAAGGTGCTGTCGCTGCTGGGCTCGCTGGACACCTTCAAGGCCACGGGCTTCGCTGGGACGGCGCCGAGGAACTGGGCGAAGTACGGCATCTCCGACGCGTCCCGGGGCGCGGTGCTGCAGGGCGCGGACGGCAAGGAGCTGGCGCGGCTGTGGCTGGGGGACGAGGTGAAGGACAAGGCTGGCACGCTGTACGCGCGCGGCTCCGGGCCGGACGTGCTGGAGGTGTCCGTCGGCTGGGTGCAGCTGCCCACGAAGCCGGAGGACCTGCTGGAGCTTCCGCCCTCCGCGGAGGACGCGGGCACGCCGGCCACCGCGGCGCCCACGCCCTGAAAACCGGCCCCGGCGTGCTTCAGGGCACGCCCATCCCCTTCCGCACCTGACACGCGTAGGACAGGGCCGGCGGCTTCGTCGGCCTGCACGAGAGCAGCGGCGAGGTGGGCGCGCCCGCGTCGAGCGGCCGGGGCTCCTTCGCCAGCTCGCAGGCCGTCTCCGTCGGCGAGTGCCATTCGCAGGTGGCGGCGCTCATGGACTCCCGGGGGAGCCACGTCACCTCGCGGCTCTTCTCCTCGTCGCAGACCTCCTCGGCGGGCCCCGGATTGACGCACTGGAGCGCCGGCACGTTCCTCCGCGCGCGGGGCGCCGGCACGAGCTTCTCGCACCACCGCCGCGTCACCCGCTGGCGGCAGGCCTCGTTCGTACCGTTGTAGGGGGTCTGCACCAGCTCGAACGGGCGCCCATCCCGGGAGAGGCCCACCGCCGTCAGCCGGGTGGGGTCTTCGTGGTCGGAATACCCGCTGACCCAGAAGGGCTTCCCCGTCTTCAGCGCGCTCTCGGCGTCCTTGTTCCCAACCTCCTTGTCGCCGAGTTCTTCCGCCACCGTGTCGAGGTCGCAGGGCTCACAGCGGACGCTCTGCCGCTGGAGCGCGACGGGGACGGAGGGCAGCACTCCCGTCCGGAGCCAGTCGAGCTCGACGTCACTCTTGAAAGCGGGCCGCGTGCGCGAGCAGATGGTGGACACCGGCTGTCCGTCGTAGTCGTTCACGTAGACGAGGAACTCGTCTCCCTCGGTGAAGGGGTACTCGCAGCTCGCCGTGGGGCCGCTGGGCAGAACCAACGAGCCTCCGGGCTTGCCCTTGAAGACCTCGAGGACCTCGAGCCGGGCCTCCCAGTCCGTCTTCACGCCCAGGTACGACAGCAGCTTCAGACGCGGGCCCACGGACTTCACGCGCCCGTGGAAGACCATGTCGGAGTCGGAGAGGGCGTCACGCAGCGCCTCGTGCAGGTCCGGCGAGCCGCGCACGCAGCTACAGGCATCGGCGGGCGTGGGCAGCGTGAGCACCGCGCACGCCAGCAGGAAGATGAAGGCCTTCATCTCCGGGAGCGTAACCCGAAGTCAGGGAGGCATTGGACCGGGCTCACATCCGCTCGGGCTCGATGATGCCCGCGAACGGCTCCCAGCTGTCCTCCATGGTGACGTAGTCGTCGGTGAGTTCCTCGCCCTCGGCGATGTCCCGCAGCGCGAGCGTGTACTGCCGCGTCGGGTCGTTGCCGCAGTTCGGCTTGGGCGAGTGGTTCATGAAGCGCGCGTGGTCTCCGCACAGCACCAGCGTGCCCCGGTCGCTGTAGGCGTAGCGGGACAGGAAGGTCTTCATCACCGGAGGCATCTTCGAGACGTCTTCCGGGGTGAATCGCTGGTCCAAGGGCGGGTCGAAGCCCCACACCACCGTGCCCTTCGGAATGGACTGGCCCGCGAACAGGCCGATGCCGTGGATGCCGGACTGAGCGATGTACGTCTTCACACGCAGCATAGGGTGTAGGTGTCCCCGACCGTGGTGCTCCGAGACTCCGGCATCTTCCAGCCCACGGCCTCTGTACACGAGGTATTTACGCCCGCCCCGAGACGGAAGGCCATTTCCACACACTCGTCACGGGTGGGTGGGCCGCTACCTCGCCAGGGACGCCCGAAGCCGGTGGGCGACGGAGTCCAGCCAGGCCCGCGCCACCTCGGGGCGCAGCAGGGGCTGAGCGAAGCCCAGGTGGATGTAGAGCTCGTCCCGATACGTGTACGCGTGGACGACCCACAGGGGACCGAAGCCGCGGATGGCGGGAGTGAACTGGATTTCCCTCAGCGTCAGCGGGCCGAAGTGGTCGGCCACCTGGAAGGTGCCCATGTTGGAGAACGACAGCACCATGGCCGGGGGCTTCTCCTTCTCGAAGAAGCTCAGCCGCATCTTCGCCAGGTGGGGCGTGGTGTAGTGGAGCTGGCTGGCCAGCGCGTCCTCGATGTTCGACTTCGTCGCGCGCGCGAGCTCCCAGAACGTCCCCTTCGCGTCCACCGCGTTGACGAACATGCCGGTGCCGAAGGCGAAGGCCAGGTGGGACGGGTCCGCGAACTCGGACTGGATGGCGTTGCGGTAGCTGAGCGGTGAGAGCCAGGCGAGGTTCATCGGCCCCTCCCCCGGCAGGCCCTCGCGGATGGTGAGCAGCATGGCCGCCGCGAGCGCCGCGGTGACGGAGCTGCGCTCCTCGCGCGCCCGCTCCACCAGCGGCGCCAGCACGTCCACCGGCAGCCGGAGGTGCTCGAAGCTCGACTGCTGCTGCTCCACCGGCGCGAACTCGGTGATGGGCATGGGCCGGGGCTTCTTCGTCATCATCGTGCCCATCATGTGCGCCATGAAGCGGGCCTTCTTGAGCCCCAGCGCCAGCCCCTTCAAGGGGAGCAGCTCCGTGGTGGGCGGCGAGATGGGCCGGGCCGCCACCGGCGCGGGCTCCTTCCCCGCCGCCAGCTCACCGCACAGCTCCATCAGGCGGCCGTACACGCGCATCATCGCCGCCGCGTCCATGATGCCGTGGTGCGACTTGATGACCACGTCATGCAGCGCGGTGCCGGCCCCGGCCGGGACGTAGCTGACGCGCATCAGCCCCTCCGACGAGGCGAGTGACGCGTTGAGTTCCTCGCGTATCACCTCGCGCCACTGGTCCGGCCCGGTGCGCTCCACCTGCCGCGCGGGAATCCGCAGGTTGGGGTCCACCTCGTAGTGCAGGCGGCCCTCCACGGAGGTGATGCGCGCCTGGAGCAGCGTGTGCTCCTGCTGGAGCAGCCGCAGCGCCCGCTGGACGATGGCGAAGGTGAGCGGCCCTTCCAACCGCAAGCACAGCTGCATCTGCAGGGCGCCGCTCAGCCGGCGGTTGTAGTACTCGAACTCCTCCTCGTTGGGGCTCAGGGCCCGTGCCACGCTCATGAGGGTTCTCCAGGGTGTTCGGCTTGGGCCTGAATCCCGTCACAGGGCCGTCGGGAGGACAAGCCGCCAGCGGGTAGGGCCGCCGCGGTCCGGTTGTGAGACCTGGCGGCTTGCGCGGCTCAGTGCACCAGCGCCTCATCCACCAGGGAGTCCTGCGCGTCGATGAAGCGGGCGTAGTCCTCGTCCACCTGGTCCGCGTAGGCGCAGGCGAAGTCGGCGAGCGCCTCGTCGAAGCAGGTGCCGCCGCCGAGGTAGCCGGCGATGGCGGCGGCATCCCCGGTGCGCGCGTGGGCCCGGGCCAGGGTGGCGCCACAGGACTCGGCGTATTCGAGGAACAGGTCGGGCGCCATCTTCTCCACGTCGAGCGCGCCCTTCATGTCGCGCAGTTGCCGGACGTAGAAGGCGCCCATGCCCTCCACCTCGGTCCACCCGAGGAACAGGTCGGAGAAGGCCTGCATGCGTCGCTGTCCCACGACGACGCGCTCACCGGGGCTGCGGACGCCGCTCGGGCCGAGGTAGGGCTCCAGCACGGAGGGCTGCGCCTCCTTGACCTGGAGCACCAGCGGGTCGTCCTCGCCGTTGCCCTGGCACAGCACGACGTAGGCCTGGAGCCCCACGCTGCCCACGCCCACCACCTTGAAGCCCCACTCGCGCTGGCGGTAGCGCAGGCAGAGGTCGCGCATGGCGCCGTCCAGCGAGGACAGGTAGCCCGCGGCCAGCCGCCGCATCCGCCGGCGCAGCTCCCCCACGGAGATGCCCATCTTCACCGCGGCGAGCGGAAAGAGCAGCGGAGGTTGGTACGCGAGGTGCCTGCGTCCGCCGCGCTCCACGGTGAGCTTCTCCACGGCGTGCGCGCTGGTGTGGCGGCGGGCCTTCTCCACGGCCTCTTCCGCCAGTCCGGCGCGGTCCTGACAGTCGCGCACGAGCTGCTTCGCGTCCACGGCCCGGGACCACACCTCCAGGAGTCCGCACGGGGCCAGCTCGCGCATCATCCGCCGGTAGGCCTTCACGGCCCTGCGGGCCGCCTTCTTGCCGCAGCCGCGGCCGAGCCCGTTCCGCCGCGCGGCGACCACGCAGCTCGCCGCCAGCCGCTTCACGTCCCACTCGAAGGGGCCGGGCAGCGTCTCGTCGAAGTCGTTGAGGTCGAAGATGAGCCGGCGCTCGGGGGTGGCGAAGAGGCCGAAGTTGGCCAGGTGCGCGTCACCGCAGAGCTGGGTGCGCAGGCCGCACACCGGCGTCCGCGACAGGTCTCTCGCCATGACGAAGGGCGTGCCTCGGAGGAAGGCGAAGCTCGACTGCGACATGCGCTCGTGGCGCACGGGGACGAGCCAGGGCAGCCGCGTCGCGTCCGAGCGGCGGAGCTGCTCCAGGGGCTCGCGTCCCTCGGAGGGCTTCCACTCCGCGTGGGCGCTCCGGGGGCAGTGCTTGCGCAGCGCGCGGCCCATGGCCATGCGCTCGTCGACGCTCCGGAAGTCACCGCGGGCCAGCAGCGAGGGCCTCTGGCCCCGGGGCGTTCGGCGCACGCGCTGGTGTCGCTCGGCGGAGACCAGGGGGACCTTCGCGGCCCCCAGCTCGGCGGATGGGTCCTGCGAATCCATGGTGCTCGCTCCCACGAGCAACGTGGGGTTGGACGGGACGGTTCGGAAGCACCCGGCCCGGGAAGCGCCGCCCGCCTGCCCGCCCTTCGCGCTACCGCGTGGAGGACGGCAGCGGCGCGGGAGGTGGCACGTCGCGAATGCGCGCCTCGCCCGAGCGCTGCTCCACCACGTCGAGCGCGACATCCACCGTCTTTCCGACCACGCGGTTCACCAGCCGGACCATGCCGTAGGAGACCGACAGGGTCAGGTCATGAAGCGCCTGGATGCGGCGGACGGGCGCGTCGAGCGGCCGTATCTTGCGCAGCAGCGCGAAGGGCACCGCCGCGGTGCGCCTGTGGACGCCCTCGACGGCCGTCGTGCCGTGCTCCACCACGTCCTGCACCAGGGACTTCAGCCCACGCCAGCGCTTCATCCTCATGGTGCCTCCTCGAACCACGTCCGAAGCCGGGCGTAGACCCGGGCATCGTGTGCCAGCGCGACATGATGGGTGCCCGTGAGCACCTGCACGTTCTCGGGCGGGACGAGCAGGTCGTGGCCCACGCGCCCCGCCCTGCCCGCGGCGCTCGCCATGGGGACCACGCCGTCGCCGAACAGCAGGGAGAGCAGGTGCCGCTCCTCGACGGCCAGCGCGCCCACCAGCAGGTGGTGTGAGATGCCGGGAAGCAACGGAATGGGATGACCGCGACTCTGGAGGGGCGCGCCCAGTTCCTTCACGCCGCTGCTGCGCAGGTCCGCCACGTCCGCGATGAGCAGGGTGTACGGATTCGGAATGTCGCGCAGCACCCGGGAGATGACGCGGCCCATCCGCTCCAATGGGCTGCCCAGGTGCGGCACGCCGATGTAGACGGCCCGACGGACTCGGGACAGCCACGCGTGGCCCGCCTCGGCGGCCACCTGACACGCGCTGCGCACCACGAGCCCGCCCATGCTGTAGCCCACCAGGACGAGCTCCTCGACGGGCACCGGGAACGCGGCGACGAGCTCCTCCAGCAGCCGCGCCAGGGACTCGCCGTTGTCGGAGATGCGCAGGCCTGTGTTGTAGCGGAGGTAGAGCGGCGTGAAGCCGTGGTCGCGCTCCAGCAGCGAGCCGTACGTCACCGCGGGCTCGCCGGGGAAGGACCAGACGGCCTCGGTGACCGCCAGCCCGTGCACCCAGAGCGCGAGCCGTCCTTTCGACCGGGGATATGCCCGCCGCAGCGACTCGCGCTCCACCTGGAGCGGACGCCCGTCGAGGAACAACTCCATGGGCGTGGCCAGCCCGTTGTCATTCCGGTGCAGGTAGTCCCCCACCACGCCGTTGAGGACGCCGAGGGCGAACTCCAGACGGCCTCCACCCACGCGTGGCGGTGGTGCGGCGTCAGTCGGGCTTTCCGGCGCGGAGGCCGGGACATCCATCGCTTCGATTGGGATCACGGAGGCCTCGCCGCACAACCTGACACAGCGCGGCATGAATCACCAGGAGCCGCTCGGGCGCATCCAGCAGATGGAGATCGTTCCTGTACACGGAGACCTGTCCGAGCTCGAACGCATCGCCGTCCACCAGCGGGCCCGAAATCACGACTGAAGCTCACCCAGGAGTTCGGATTGTCTGGGGCGCGTGGTTCCACCACGTCACCCTGCGCGGCAAGGTGGGCCGCATCAAGGTGAACAACGCGATTCACGACACCCTGGCTGGACGTCCTCGGACGGCTCCGCCAGGAGGGCCTGCTGGGCTGAGCGACCGCTCACACCTCCAGCAGCACGTACCGCTGCTCCGGGGTGTGCCTGGCCAAGAGCGGCATGGCCACGTTGTAGACCGGGATGCCGCTCTTCGTCTTCCCGTTGCGCGCGCCGTGGTGCGCGTGCCCGTGGAACACGGCCTCCGCGCCGTAGTGGTCGATGGGCATCGACAGCCGGCTCGTCCCGAGGAAGGGCCGAATCTCGATGTTCTCCCCGTCCAGCGTCTCCGGCACCGGGGAGTAGTGCATGATGACCACCTTCTTGTCCGTGTCGAGGTGGCTCAGCGCGGCCTCCAGCTTGAGGGACTCGGTCACGGCCTCCTGCACGAAGGCCTTCGTCTGTCCCTCGCCGAACGCCTGCAGCGTCGCGTTGCCGAAGCCGCCGCCGAAGCCCTTCACCCCCGCCACGCCCAGCACCTTCTCGAAGATGAAGTGGTCCCCATCAAGGATGTGGACACCCGCCTTCGCCAGCTCGCCACAGATTTCCTTCGCCTGGTTGTGCTCGTAGTCGTGGTTGCCCAGCACCGCCGCGCACGGCACCCGCAGCGCGGACAGCTCCTCCGCGAGCACCTTGCCTTCTTCAATCATTCCGCGGTCGGTGAGGTCCCCACACAGCACGAGCAGGTCCGCCGTGGCGTTCACCTGCTTGACGAGCTGTCGGAAGCGTCCGTGGTGGTCCTCGCGGCAGTGCAGGTCACCGACTGCCGCCAGCCGAATTTTCGAGTTCGGGTCGCGCGCCACGCTCATCTCCCTGCTGTCTGTCGTTCTCGTCCCAGGCCCGCCCGTCGCCGAACCCCCAGTGGTGGATGTCCACGTGGTAGTTCACCCGCGAGATGAGGTTGCCGCGGCACAGCTTGTCCTCCCAGCGGCCCTCGCGGATGGTGTGCAGCGTGCGGCTCATCAACTCCGCCATCACCCAGTCCGGGATGAGGTCCCGCTCGGAGGGATAGGCGAAGCGGAACATCATCAGGTGGCTGAGCAGCACCTCCCAGTACCGGTCGAAGCGGCGCAGCAGCCGCTCCCAGTCCATGGCGGGGCCCGCCTTGAGGAGCAGGTGGTTGACGTCCGCGCCGTCATACCGCTCGCGTTCGTTGACGAACGCCTTGGACCAGATCATCTCCTCGGCGGGAGCGATGAGGCACTGGTGTCCGAAGATGTTGGACGTCTTCGCGTGCTCGAACCACTCGTCGTCCACTACCGCCACGCCGTTGCCGGACGAGAAGATGAAGTCGACGAAGTACTCGCCCTTGAAGGCCTTGTAGAGCCACACCTCGTCCGCGCGCTCGGTGCGCCAGCCGTCCTGTTCCAGGACCTCGAGCGCCCGCAGGGCGTCCCGCTTCCTGGGGAAGAGGTCCAGGTCCTTCGTGTCCCGGTAGATGCCGGTATAGGTGGCGTACGCGTAGGCGCCGCCCACCACGAAGGGCACCCCGGCCTCGTTCAGCAGGCCAATCGCCCGGGCACGGGCATTGATTTCGTCGGGCATGCGGTCGCGCTCGGCGAGCGCCGCATCCGTTCCCATCTCCCCGGGATGATTGGGGTGTCGCTTTTCCATGGGCGAAAGGTAGGGATGCCGGAATTCCGCCGTCCGAAGGCCGGGTGAAAATGCCTGGGGGGCGGACGAGCAAGCTCAACCCGTTGAATTTCCAAAGGTTTCTCCTCCGAGCAGGCGCCTTTTCTGTTTTCCGGCCGGGCTGTGTCCATTGGGGCGAACACGCTGCCGCACGGCCCTCCCGGGGCCGCCGGAAAGGAAGAAGGACCATGCTGCGCAAGAGCCTGCTGTGTGCCGCCCTGCTGTTCGTCGGCTGTGACAACGCGAAGAACGACGAGGCGTCGTTCCGCGAGGGCCTGCCCTCCCGCGAGATGGTCGAGATGAAGGCGCCGAAGAAGGACGGCCAGGGACTGGCGGCCTTCTATGGTGAGGGGCAGACGGCGGACCACTTCGCGCTCACCGTGGGCGCGGCGGTGACGGTCAACGGCGGCACGCTCTGGGTGCTCGGCCTCATCGAGACCATCGTCAAGTACCCGCCCTCCTCCATCGAGGGAGACGTGGCGGTGTGGGGCCCGTACTCGGACGATTCGGAGAACCTCACCTGGAAGCTGACCGTCACGCGCACGGACGACCACAGCTACTCCTGGGTGATGGACGGCAAGGCGAAGACGGCGAATGACTCGGGCTATGTGACGGTGCTGTCCGGCACGCACACGGCGGCGGTGAACGCGGACGGCGAGCGCATGAAGGGCTTCGGCTCCGGCGAGTTCCTCATCGACTGGGAGAGGCGCCTCACCCTGCCCGGCGCGAACCTGAACGAGATGGGCACGGGGGAGATTCGCTACTCGCGCACGGACGCGGCGGCGGTGGCGTCGGTGGAGGCGGACTTCCAGAAGGTGCGTGACGAGGCGGTGCAGGGCGGCCGCGTGGACGCGAACTACCGCTACAAGCAGGCCCCGGGCGCCGGGGGCGAGCTGGACTTCGTCATCAAGAAGAACATCGACCTGGGCAACCCCGACAAGCAGGCGCCGGAGAACCTGGCCATCAAGAGCCGCTGGGGCGCCTCGGGGGCCGGCCGCTCGGACATCAAGCTGTCGGGCGGTGACCTGCGGGGCGAGGCCACCCTCAGCGAGTGCTGGGACAGCAACTTCCTCAGCGTCTACTACACGGCCAGCTACAACCCCTTCATCGGGTACGGCGCGGTGAGCGCGTGTGGCAACTTCAGCACCGCGGTGTACTCCACGCCGTGAGGTCGCTCGCGGTAGTCTGCGCCGCGTGACGGGAACCCCTCAGCCGGTCCTCAAGGTGATTCCAGGTGGTGCCGCCCCGGACCGGCGGGCCCTCATGCGCGAGCTGTATGCGAAATACGGCGGCAGCGTGCTGGGACGCTGCCGCTACCTGCTGAAGGACGCGACGCGGGCGGAGGACGCGATGCATGACGTCTTCGCCCGCGCGCTCACCCACGGCGAGGACTTCCGCGCGGAGGCCTCGCCGCTGACGTGGCTGATGAAGATCGCCACCAACCACTGTCTCAACCAGCTCCGCTCGGAGCGGGCGGGCTGGAGGCAGTGGTTCCAGCGGGACGCGGAGGCGCGCTCCGAGGGGCACGGTGGTCAGGGCGAGATGGAGACGCGGGATCTGGTACGCCGGCTGCTGTCGCGGGTGGACCTGGAGACGCAGGCGGCGGTCATCCACTACCACGTGGACGGCATGACGCTGGAAGAGGTGGCGGCGGTGCTGGGGCGCTCGGTCCCCACCATCCGCAAGCGGCTGGAGCGCTTCGCCGAGCTGGGCGGAGAGGAATTGAGGGTCCGATGAGCGCGCATGAGTCGGAGTGGACATTGCGCCGCCTGAGCGCCGGGGAATTGGCCGCCGCCGAGGCCGCCCGTATCCGCGCCCACGCGGCCGGGTGCGCGGCGTGCGGCGCCACCCTGCGCGGAATCGAAAAGGACCAGACCGCCCTCGAGGCGCAGGTGCCCTTCGAGCGCTTCGAGGCCGGCGTGGAGCGCGCGCTGCAGCGGCAGAAGCGGAACGAGACGCTCCGTGTGCCGCCCCGCCGCTGGGTGGCGACGACGGTGGCCATGGCCGCCTCGGTGCTGCTGGTGCTCCTGGCGCGGCCCCTGCTGAGCCACCAGGACGAGGGACGCGGGCTCAATGGCATCAAGGGCGGCGCAGTGGCGGAGCTGCGCATCGGCGGTGGCGCGGGCCCGCAGCGCGAGGCCCGCAAGGACGCGCCGGAGCCGCTGGCCCCGGGCGAGCGGGTACGGCTGGGGTATCAAGCCGACGGGCACCGGTATGTGGCGGCGGTGTCGGTGGACGCCTCGGGCGAGGTGACGCCGCTGCACCCAGAGTCGGGCGAGAGCGCTCCGGTGGAGCCCGGCGCGGACATGCACTGGCTGCCGGGGAGCTGGGAGCTGACGGGCTCCGGCGGCGAGCGGGTGGTGCTGGTGCTGTCGGACGCGCCCCTCGCCGTGGAGTCGCTGGTGGACGCGGCGCGACGGGCCTTCCAGGCGGCCAGCGGCGACGTGGAGCGCATGGCGCCGCTCGACGTGCCGGGTGAACAGACACATTGGGTGCTGCGCAAGCCATGACTCCCCTCGCCTCCTCCTTCCGGGCGCTGGCCGTGGCGCTCGTCCTGGTGGCCTCGGTGGCGCACGCGGACACGCTGCGCCGCTTCGCGTTGGTGGCGGGCAACGACGAGGGCGGCAGTGGCACGCGCCCCCTGCGCTTCGCGCGCGAGGACGCGCGGAAGATGCACGCGCTGCTGCTGCGTCTGGGCGGCGTGGCGCCCGGGGACGCGAAGCTGCTGCTGGACGAGGAGTCGAGGGACTTCCTGGCGGCACTGGCGGAGCTGGAGGCACGCGCCCGCGAGGCCCAGGCCCGGGGCGAGCGCACCGCGCTGCTCGTCTACTACTCCGGCCACGCGAAGGACGGCTCGCTGCGGCTGGGGGACTCGCGGCTGCCCTTCGAGGACCTGAAGCGCCGGCTGTCGGGCGCGCCCGCGGACATCCGCATCGCCATCTTCGACTCGTGCCGCTCCGGCGCGCTGACGCGGACGAAGGGCGCGCGGCGTGCGCCCGCGTTCGAGATTGAGTCCGGCGCGGCGCGGGACGCACGGGGGTTGGTCATCCTCACCTCCAGCGCGGCGGACGAGGACTCGCAGGAGTCGGACGCGCTGCGCGGCAGCTACTTCTCGCACCACCTGGCCAGCGGCCTCCTGGGCGACGCGGACCGCAGCGGCGACGGGCGGGTGACGCTGTTCGAGGCGTACTCGCATGCGTACGCGCGCACGGTGGCGGACACGGCGGCGAGCACCGCGGGCGCGCAGCACCCCACCTTCAGCTATGACCTGGCGGGCAATGGGGACCTGGTGCTGACGGACCTGCGCGCCAGCGGCGAGGGGCTGCTGGTGCCGGGCGCGGCGCCGCCGGGCACGTACTACTTCGTGGACCCGGGCGGCATGGTGGTGGCGGAGCTGGACAAGGCGGCGGACGTGGAGCGCCGGGTGGCGCTGGCGCCGGGCACGTATCGGGTGAAGCGTCGGCTGCCGGACCGGCTGCGCATCGGCGAGGTGCAGGTGCAGCGCGGGCGGGCAGCGGTGCTGGAGGAGGCGCGGCTGCGGGACGCGCCCTTCTCGGACGACCCGGTGAAGGGCGTGGCGCGGGACGGCGGAGCGTGGTGGACGCTGGGCTTCTCCGGCACCGTGCAGTCCTTCTTCGACGCGCCCACGCGCGACACGCTGTTCCTCTCCGTGGGCCTGCTGGGGGTGGAGGCGCAGCTGCACGACTACTTCCGCGAGGACTGGGTGTGGGGCGTGGACGCGGCGGTGGGCGGGAAGCAGGCGGTGCTCGCGCTGCCGACGCTGGCGGGGCCGGGCTACCGCTACTCGGTGGCGAGCCTGGGCACGACGCTCACCTCCGAGTGGCCGAAGGGCAGCCTGGCCCCCTTCGTGGGAGCGCGGATGGCGTACCTCATGATGCGGCGCGACTTCCAGGACGAGGCGTTCCCGGACCAGAAGTTCGCGATGTTCTCCCCGGGCCTGGTGGCCGGCGTGCGGTGGAATCCCCTCCCCCGCCTGCACGTCACCGGACGCGCGCGGGCCCACTTCTTCCAATACACCGTCGATGAGCAGCGCTCGCTTGGCTACTGGGAGCTGGGCGCGCTCGTCACCTACCAGCCATGAGGGAGCACGCGATGCGACACCTGGCTCTGGCCTGTCTGTGCCTGGCGGCGGCCGCGTGCGGCGGCGACTTCTCCAACGATGATTTGGAGTTCCTCAACGCGCTGCCCCAGCGCGAGGACCTCGCCGTGAAGCTGTCGGCCGCGAGCGAGGGCCGCTCGGGCGGCGGGCTGACGACGCGCAAGGACGGGCTCGTGGTGCGGCTGGGCGAGGCGTCACGGGTCTCCGGGGACACGGACAAGACGGGGCGCGAGTTCAACGGCGCGGTGGACGGACTGCTGTCGCTGCTGGAAAACATCCGGAACTCGTCCCCCACCTCGCGCGAGCCGGACCGGCGGGTGTGGGGACCGTTCAAGGACAAGGACCACCCGCGCTTCGACGTGCGCTTCGTGATGGAGCGCCGGGAGCTGCGCTTCGACTACCGGCTGGAGTACCGGCGCACGGGCGAGGGCGACGATGCGTGGTGGGCCTTGTTGATGGGCTGGTTCCAGGCGGACGCGGGCATCCGCAAGGGCGTGGGGGCGCTGTCCCTGGACGTGAAGCGCGCGACGGAGGAGACCTTCCCCGTGGGCGGCCTGTTCACGCTGGACCGGCTGGACATCGACTACCAGACGAAGGCGCTGCCCACGCGGGTGGAGATGGCCTTCACGCCCCGCGGAAGCCTGACGGAGCCCACGCGCTACATGTACCGCGAGGCGGCGGGACGCCTGGGGGAGATGCGGTTCACGCTCCCGGACATCGACCTGGTGGTCGGCGGCCGGCTGGAGGACGTGGCGCTGACCACCCGCTGGGCCCCGGACGGCCGGGGCATGGGCGTGCTGGAGGTGCTGGACGGCGACATCAAGGGCGCGAAGTACACCGAGTGCTGGAACGCGCTCGGCCGCGTCACCTTCCTCGCGCGGAGCTGGGACTTCTTCAACCCGACCGAGGGCGACCGCGGCTCGTGCGCGGACTTCTCGGCGCTGGACGAGTAGCCAGGAGCGAGCGTGCCCGGCCGCACGCCCCGGGGTGTCACGCAGCGGACGGGCGGCCTCGGCGTGTCGACGGGCTGGCAGCCCGTCAGGCGAGGGCCAACGTGAAACCTGTTGCGCGAAACGCGACTGGTATAGTGCCGCGCCATGAGTGATGGGCGGAAGACCGAGGAGCGCGCACAGCGTCCGGGAACCCTGAAGAGCCTGGCGCTGGCGATGGCGTCCTGGCGGACGGCCGCGGTGACGCTGCTCTCGTTCTCCTCGGGCCTGCCCCTGGGCCTGGTGTGGATCGCCATTCCCGACTGGCTGCGCACGGCCGGCGTGGACATCCGCATGGTGGGCCTCGTCACGCTGGCGCAGGCGCCCTGGTCCTTCAAGTTCCTCTGGTCGCCGCTGATGGACCGCTACGTGCCGCCCTTCTGGGGCCGGCGGCGGGGCTGGATGGCGGTGGCACAGGTGGCGCTGTTCGCGACGACGCTCGCCCTGGCGGGCGTGAGCGACCATCCGGAGGCGGCGTGGGTGGTGGGCGCGCTGGCCATGGCGGTGGCGCTGTCGGCGGCCACGCAGGACATCGCCATCGACGCGTACTCGGTGGAGGTGCTGCGCAAGGACGAGCAGGGCGTCGCGGTGGGTGCTCGCGTGGCGCTCTACCGGGCCGCGATGTTCATCGCTGGCTCGGCGGCCATCACGCTGGCGGGACGGATTTCGTGGAAGTGGGTGGCCGTGGGTCTTGCGGCGATCTACCTGCCGATGCTCGTCATCACCCGCTTCGCGCCGGAGCCCGAGGAGCGGCTTCCCCCGCCCCGGTCGCTCAAGGACGCCGTCTGGTATCCCTTCGTGGGCTTCCTCTCGCGGCACCGGGCGCTGGAGATTCTCGCGTTCGTCTTCGCGTACAAGCTGGCGGACAACCTGGGCGGCTCGCTGCTGCGGCCCTTCCTGGTGGACATGGGTTACAGCGCGGTGCACCGCGGCGTGGCGCTGGGCACCATCGGCCTGTTCGGCACCATCATCGGGACGCTCATCGGCGGCGCGTGGACCACGGTGCTGGGGCTGGGCCGGGCGCTGTGGATTTTCGGCGTGGTGCAGATCGTCTCGAACGTGGGCTACGTGTTCGTGGCGCGGGCCGGGGCTCCCAATGAGCTGCTGATGTACTCGGCCATTGGCTTCGAGCAGGTGACGCAGGGCCTGGGCACGGGAGCCTTCTCCGTGCTGCTGATGCGGCTGACGCAGAAGCGCTTCTCGGCCACGCAGTTCGCGCTGCTCTCCAGCCTGTTCTCCATTCCGCGCGTGGTGGCCGGGCCCATCAGCGGCTACGCCGTGCACGCCATGGGCTGGGAACAGTTCTTCTGGGTCACCATGGTGGCGGGCATCCCCGGCCTGCTGCTGCTGGCGCGCTTCGTACCTCCGGGCGTGAAGGACCCCAACTTCGACGTCGAGGCCCAGGTCCGTCCTGCCGCGCGCGCGATGAGCCGCGGGGCGCTGACGACGACGGCGGTACTCACGAGCGTGACGGGCATCGTGCTGGGCGGGCTGGTGACGGCGCTGCTCGCGGCGATGCAGGCGGTGCGCACCAATCCTGCTGGGGGCTTCGACTTCGGCGCGGCCCTGGGGGCGCTGCTCCAGCCCGCGTCCGCCACGGACTGGGTGACGCTGGTGGGCATCGTCATCTTCGGAGTGATGGTGGGCCTGTTCACGGCGGCGGCGATTGCCGCGCGCTCCGGCGCCATCCACATCCCCGACGAGGAGGCGCCCTCCGCCCCCACCACGGGCGCGGCCCAGGCGCGCTGAGTCAAATCCTTCCCGGGGCGCCAACACGCCCCCGGAGGCAGCGCGAGGGTGCACCGCCGTACAGGTCGCCCACAAGGCGGATCCATCTCCGGCGCGGCGTGTTTATGGTGGCGGCCCTATGGCCCACCCTCTCGCTGGCAAGCCGGCTCCCAAAGACCTCCTCATCGACCCCGAGAAGCTGCGCGCCCAGTACTACTCCGACCGTCCGGACGTGAACGTGGCGGAGCAGCGCGTCGCCTTCGGCACCTCCGGGCACCGCGGTTCCTCCGCGCGCCGCAGCTTCAACGAAGCCCACATCGTCGCCGTCACCCAGGCCGTCTGCGAGTACCGCAAGGCCCAGGGCATCGACGGGCCGCTGTACCTGGGCATGGACACCCACGCCCTCTCCGACCCCGCGCAGAAGACGGCGCTCGAGGTGCTCGCCGCCAACGGCGTGCAGGTGCGCTTCAGCGACATCGCCACGCCCACGCCCGTCATCTCGCACGCCATCCTCACGTACAACCGGGGCCGCACCTCCAGCCTCGCGGATGGCATCGTCATCACCCCGTCCCACAACCCGCCCGAGGACGGCGGCATCAAGTACAACCCGCCCAACGGCGGCCCCGCCGATACCAACGTCACCGCCGGAGTCGAGCGCCGCGCCAATGAACTGCTCGCCAGCGGCAACGCGGGCGTGCAGCGCATCCCCTACGAGCGCGCCCGCACCGCCCCCACCGTCAAGCCGTACGACTTCATCACCCCGTACGTCGAGGACCTGGGCAGCGTCATCGACATGGAGGCCCTGCGCGGCGGCAAGCTGAAGATTGGCGCGGACCCGCTCGGCGGCTCCAACGTGGCGTACTGGGAGCCCATCGCCACGCGCTACGGGCTGAACCTCCAGGTGGTGAACCCCACCGTGGACCCGACGTTCGGCTTCATGCCGCTGGACCATGACGGGAAGATCCGCATGGACTGCTCGTCGCCGTACGCCATGGCCAACCTGGTGCGCCTCAAGGACCAGTACGACATCGCCTTCGGCAACGACGCGGACTCGGACCGGCACGGCATCGTCACCCGCAGCATGGGGCTGATGAACCCGAACCACTACCTCGCCGTCGCCATCAACTACCTCTTCGCCAACCGGCCCGGCTGGAAGCCCGGCACCTCCATCGGCAAGACGCTGGTGAGCAGCAGCCTCATCGACCGCGTGGCCAAGGACCTCGGCCGCCGCGTCATCGAGGTGCCCGTGGGCTTCAAGTGGTTCGTGGACGGGCTCGTCGATGGCTCGCTCGGCTTCGGTGGCGAGGAGAGCGCCGGCGCGTCCTTCCTCCGCCGCGACGGCACCGTGTGGACCACCGACAAGGACGGCATCATCCTGGACCTGCTGTCGGTGGAGATCCTCGCGCGCACCGGCAAGGACCCGGGCGAGCACTACCGCGCCCTGGCCGCGAAGTTCGGCGCGCCGCACTACACGCGCATCGACCAGCCGGCCACGGCCGCTCAAAAGGCCGCGCTGAAGAAGCTCTCCCCCGAGTCGGTGAAGGCCACCACGCTCGCGGGCGAGCCCATCCTCCAGCGCCTCACCCGCGCGCCCGGCAACAACGCGGACATCGGCGGCCTCAAGGTGGTGGCGGAGAACGGCTGGTTCGCCGCCCGTCCCTCCGGCACCGAGGACGTCTACAAGATCTACGCGGAGAGCTTCCGCGACGAGGCCCACCTGCAGGCGCTCGTCCAGGAGGCGCGCGCCATCGTCAGCGACGCCTTCGCCGGCAAGTAGTCCACGCGGTGCTGGACCCGGGCTCCTCCGTCGGTGGTGCGCTCACCGGCGGGAGCCCACGCGGTGCTGGACCCGGCCCCTCCGGCGCGATTGCATGGCACTGGAGGAGTCCCGCCCGCGCATGGAAACCGTGAAGCCCGTCCTGCAGTACCTGCTCGCACTGCTCATGGTGGCCGCGGGGGTGAACCACTTCGTCAACCCGCGCGTCTACCTGCGCATCATGCCGCCGTACCTGCCGTGGCACGGGCCGCTCGTGTTCTGGAGCGGCGTCGCGGAGGTGCTGCTGGGCGTGGGGCTGGTGGTGCCGAGGACACAGCAGCTCGCGGCGTGGGGGCTCATCGCGCTGTTCGTGGCCGTGTTCCCGGCCAACCTCTACATGGCGACCCAGCCGGAGAAGTTCCGGAAGATTCCCCGGGCGCTGCTGTGGCTGCGGCTGCCCCTGCAGGGCGTCCTCATCCTCTGGGCCTGGTGGTACACCTGAGCCGCCCTGGAGGCGCCTGTCCGCCCGGCGGCCCTGCCCATGCGTCCTTCCTTGACTCGACGGGACGTGCTCTTTAGGTTCCCCCTCTTCCAGTAGTCCCAACGAAATCCGAAGGACGTTCCATGGCTCGCGTTACCGTCGAAGACTGCCTCCCCCTCGTCGACAACCGGTTCGCGCTGGTGCTGCTCGCGGCCAAGCGCGCGCGTCAGCTCATGGCGGGCGCCCGGCCCCTCATCGAGCAGTCCAAGAACAAGCCCCCCGTGCTGTCCCTGCGCGAGGTGGCCACCGGTCACGTAAAGTTCGACCGCGACGTGCGCGAGGCGCTCTCCGGCAAGTACACCCCCGCCGAAGGCAAGCCGTAGTCAGCCGTACCGCCGTACCCCTTCAGCCCCCGTCCTTCTCCGGTGTCCTGACCGCCGGGACGGGGGCTTCGGGGAGCAGACCCTGCGAGCGCATCCACCGCACCGCGCGAGACGCCACGGCCTTCTCTCCCTTGTAGCCGAGCATCGGCACCAGCTGTGCCATCGGCACCCAGCGCACCTCGTCCACCTCCACGCGCGGCCCCGGCAGCGGCCCCAGCGCGCCTTCCTGGTAGCGGAAGAGGAAGAAGTGGACGCGCTTGAAGATGCGCTGCCCGCGGAACTGGTAGACGTAGCGAATCTCCCCCAGCGGCGCGATGAGCGTCGCGGTGAGCCCCGTCTCCTCGTGCACCTCGCGGCTCGCCGTCTGCTCCGGGCTCTCTCCCGGATCGACGTGCCCCTTGGGCAGCGCCCACAAAGGACGTCCGTGGGGACGAATGACGGCCACCTCCCAGGTGCCCCCACTCTCCCGGATGACGACCCCTCCTGCGGACGCCTCGCGTGGCATGTGCCCGCCCACCCTAGCCGAAGCGGGCGGAAAGGTGCTCACCCGCCGTGCGCGAAATGGCGCAGCTTGGCCTCCGCCCCCAGCCGGTAGGCGTAGCGCAGGTCCCCCAGCAGCCTGTCCAGCCGGCGCCCGGTGACGTGCCCCATCAGCCGGGTGCAGAAGCGCCGGGACAGCCGGTTGGCCTCCTCGTAGCGCCAGCGCTCCTGCGGGGACAGCCGCTCCCGATAGGAGACGCGCTCGAAGAGCCGCTTCAGGAGCTCCTCCGCCCAGGGCCCCACGCCCTCGCCCCAGCGGTGCAGCAGGCACACCGCGAACTTGTCCACCTCCGCCTGGGCCTCCAGCTCCAGGAGCGACACCGTCCGCCCGTGCGCCGCCGTGTGCGCCACGTAGAGGAAGTGGCTGACGCCCTCGGCCACCTGGCAGTACCCGTCCAGGTCGCCGTCCAGCATGTACCCCAGGGGGCCCGCCGCGTAGGGCTTCAGCCTGTCGAGCAGCGCCGGGGACAGGTACAGCGCCAGCTCCAGCGCGTCCCCGTCCTCGTGTACCAGCAGCTCCTCCTCGCCCCGGCCGGTGCCGCCGAGCTGCACGGCGGCCTCGGTGTCCACCACGAAGACCTCCGCCCGGGCCTCGCACGTGAAGCCGTAGATGGCCTCCAGGTGGTCCTGCACGCGACCAATCATCGCCACCCTCCCGTGGACACCTAGTTGGGCAGCTGCCCCTTGAGCGGGGGCATCATCCCCGCCTCCACCAGCACCCGCTCCAGCCGGTCGCTCCCGGTGCGCTCCCAGGACTCGTAGACCTTGAGCGCCCCGCTGGGGCCGGCCTTCACCATGCCGCGCGCGGCAATCTCCTCCAGCACCTCCACCAGCGCGCGGAACTTGTCATGCAGCTCGCGGTACACCTGGGCCGCGGGGGACAGCTCCGCCACCTGCCCGTACGCCGTGCCGCCCATCTGGATGTAGTAGTCCGGGCCCACCACGCCGCCCTGCAGCGCGCCCGAGAAGAAGCCCGCCGTGTACAGCGAGACGTCTCCCAGCCGGCGCAGCGTGCGGATGCGCTCATTGCGTTCCTGTTGCAGCGCCCGGTGGTACAGCACCGCCAGGGGCTCGTGGTCCTTGCGGCCGTCCTCCTCGCGGGTGAAAAGCTTGTCCGTGAGGGCGAACTCCGACAGCAGGTTGACCAGGTAGAACTCGGTCCCCTCGGTAATCACCACCCGCTGCCGCCCGATGACCTCGTCCAGGAGCGACTTGAAGAACTCCTTCAGCGACAGGGACGCCACCAGTTCACTCATTGACACCTCCCGTCATTCCACCCGGGTGAATCCACCCGGGAGCGCACCCTGAAAGGTACCAACGGGCTCCCACGCTGGCAAAAGCGAGCCCCAATGATTCCGGGCACTTGCGCTGGCACTCGACCCCTTCGAGTGCTAATCCGGACCCACCGGCCGCGCGTCCGGGCGCACTGTCGCCACGGTGACTGGGAATAGGAAAAACACAGCAATGACGGGCGTTTGGCAGCACAAGCGACGCGTGTCCGGCATCGCTTGACGGGTCGACTTCGCTGGTTATTATCCGCCGCGCCTGGGCGTTAGCACTCACGAGGTGCGAGTGCTAATGCCCCGGGTCTCACGACCCCAATTACCCCCAAGCGGCGTCCCGGCCGGAGGGCATCCAAGGGACGGGCGCCACATAAAGGAGCAGATCATGAAGATTCGTCCCCTGCAGGATCGGCTCATCGTCAAGCGCGTCGCCGAGGAGACCAAGACCAAGGGCGGTCTCTTCATCCCTGACACGGCGAAGGAGAAGCCCCTCGAGGGCAAGGTCATCGCCGTGGGCAACGGCAAGGTGCTCGAGGACGGCAAGGTCCGTCCGATGGACATCAAGGCCGGTGACACCATCCTGTTCAGCAAGTACGCGGGCACGGAGATCAAGCTCGATGGCGAGGAGCACCTCATTCTCCGTGAGGAGGATGTGCTCGGCGTGATCGAGAAGTAGTCCGTCCCTTCCCACCCCTTTCCTTCAAGGAATCACCCACATGGCGAAGGACATTCTTTTCGACGTGCGCGCCCGCGAGGCCATCCTCCGCGGCGTCAACATCCTGGCCGATGCGGTCAAGGTGACCCTCGGTCCCAAGGGCCGCAACGTCGTCATCGAGAAGAGCTTTGGCTCGCCCACCATCACCAAGGATGGTGTGACGGTCGCCAAGGAAATCGAGCTGGAGAACAAGTTCGAGAACATGGGCGCGCAGATGGTCAAGGAGGTTGCCTCCAAGACGTCTGACGTCGCCGGTGACGGCACCACCACGGCCACCGTGCTGGCGCAGGCCATCTTCCGCGAGGGCGCGAAGCTGGTCGCCGCGGGCCACAACCCGATGGAGATCAAGCGCGGCATCGACAAGGCCGTGGTGACCATCGTTGGCGAGCTGAAGAAGCTGGCCAAGCCGACCAAGGACAAGAAGGAGATTGCCCAGGTCGGTACCATCTCCGCCAACGGCGACGCCACCATCGGCCAGATCATCGCGGACGCGATGGAGAAGGTCGGCAAGGAGGGCGTCATCACGGTGGAGGAGGCCAAGGGCCTGGAGACCACGCTGGACGTGGTCGAGGGCATGCAGTTCGACCGTGGCTACCTGTCTCCGTACTTCGTGACGGACCCGGAGCGCATGGAGGCGGTCCTCAACGACGCCCTCATCCTCATCCACGAGAAGAAGATCTCGTCGATGAAGGACCTGCTGCCCATCCTGGAGCAGGTGGCTCGCGCCGGGAAGCCGCTGCTCATCATCGCCGAGGAGGTCGAGGGCGAGGCCCTGGCCACCCTGGTGGTGAACAAGATCCGCGGCGTGCTGAACGTCTGCGCGGTGAAGGCGCCGGGCTTCGGTGACCGCCGCAAGGCCATGCTCGAGGACATCGCCACCCTGACGGGCGGCAAGATGATCGCCGAGGACCTGGGCATCAAGCTGGACACGCTGTCGCTCCAGGACCTGGGCCGCGCCAAGCGCATCACGGTGGACAAGGACAACACCACCGTGGTGGACGGTGCGGGCAGCCAGCAGGAGATCGAGGCGCGCGTGAAGCAGATCCGCGCGACCATCGAGAACACCACCAGCGACTACGACCGCGAGAAGCTGCAGGAGCGGCTGGCGAAGCTGGTCGGCGGCGTGGCCGTCATCAACGTCGGTGCCGCCACCGAGACGGAGATGAAGGAGAAGAAGGCCCGCGTGGAGGACGCGCTCAACGCGACTCGCGCGGCCGTCGAGGAGGGCGTGGTGCCCGGCGGCGGCGTGGCCTTCATCCGCTGCCTCAAGGCGCTGGACGGCCAGCAGTTCTCCGTGGGTGAGAAGTTCGGCGTGGACATCATCCGCCGGGCGCTCGAGGAGCCCCTGCGCCAGATCGTCGGCAACGGCGGCCTGGAGGGCAGCGTGGTGGTCAACAAGGTCAAGGAGGGCACCGGCCCGTTCGGCTTCAACGCCGCCACCGGTACCTACGAGGACCTGCTGGCCGCCGGCGTCATCGACCCGGCCAAGGTGAGCCGCAGCGCGCTGCAGAACGCGGCGTCCGTGGCCTCCCTCATGCTGACCACCGAGGCGATGGTGGCGGACCGCCCGAAGGAGGAGAAGGAGGCCCCGGCGGGCGGCGGCATGGGCGGTATGGGCGGTATGGGCGGCATGGGCATGTAGTTGCCCCCCACCCCGGCCTCCAGGCCGGGGTGACTGCCTGACACAGCGGCCTCCGGTTCCCTCGCGGGGAGCCGGGGGCCGTCGTGCTTATGGCGGCCGAGGTGGCGGCGGGCGCTCGCGGCTCTTAACTTGGAAGCAAGAAGGAGGAGTGACCTGTGAAGCCCGTGAAGATCTACACGACGACCTACTGTGGGTACTGCGTCCGCGCGAAGGACCTGCTCAAGCGCAAGGGCGTGGACTACGAAGAAGTGGACGTCACCGGAGACGACTCCATGCGCTCCAAGCTGGTGGAGATGAGCGGCGGCCAGCGCACCGTGCCGCAGATCTTCATCGGCGACACGCACGTGGGCGGCTACTCGGACCTGTCCCGGCTGGACTCCGAGGGCAAGCTGGACCCGATGCTCCAGGCCTGAGGGCCTGACAGGCAGGCGGGCGGGTGCCCTCCCCCGGCTGCCCGGAGAGCGTCATGAATACCTTCCCTCCCGTGACACACACCCTTTCACGGGAGGCGGACCATGGCAGGCGAAGAGCAGCAGACGGGCACCCGGGACGAGCACTACAACCTCATCAGCGCCCTGTACCACCTCCTGAAGGGCGCCTCGACGTGCGAGGAGTACATCCGCGACGCCGAGGAGTCCGGTGACCAGGAGCTGGCCCAGTTCTTCCGCGACTGGCAGGACGAGCAGCGCAACCTCTCCGAGCGCGCGAAGAACCTGCTGGGCAGCCGGATGATGGGGGGCCAGAAGGCCGGCACCGGCCGCAAGGCCAGCGCGGGCGGCGGGAAGCAGGCGCCCACCCGTTCCGTGAAGGCACCCGTCAACGCGAGCGTACAGTCCGGGGGCAACGCCTCGGATGACATCGTGGACGAGGAGTCGAAGGAGTCCTTCCCCGCCAGCGACTCGCCCGCGCGCTACTGAGGCGCGGCGCCTGACGGGGCCGTGACCCGGCGTGTCAGGGTCCTGGCCCCGCACCGGTTTCTGGATTCCTCTCGGACGTTCGTCTTGGATGGCGGGCGGTGAAACGCCTCGGCCCGTCCCTCCTCGCGCGTGGACTCCTGCCGCTGGTGGCCCTCGCGGCCCTGGCGTGCCGGGGGCCGTCCGTCCAGGTGAAGCGCGACGTGCCCGAGGACCTCGGCGCGTCCGCCGTGGTGGTGTACCCGTTCCTCTTCCGCTGGCAGGCGCCTCCCTGGCGCGCGGTGGAGCTGTCCCAGCGGCTGGTGGACGTGGGGCTGGCCGAGGCCGGCGACGCCACCCTCTTCTTCGGACCCGGCGAGGTGCGCGTCTACCGCCCCGAGGAGGACAACGCCTGGGCCGCCAGTGACGCGGTGGCCGTGCTGGCCCCGCATGGCGTCCGGCCGGACGCCGCCCTGGTGCTGCGCCCCCGGGCGGAGCGGCGCGTCCAGAGCGGAGAACGTGAACTGGTGGACAGTCACGGGCGCACCATGGGCAGGAGCGCGCAGGAGACTGTCGTGTACCTGGGCACGGTGGAGGTGCTGCACCCGGCCAGCCAGCGGGTGGTGCTGGAGGTGTCCGGCGAAGCCACCGCGGACCCGTTCGCGGACGTCACGGACGACGGCGCGGACCCCGCCCCGGAGCTGACGCGGCTGATGGAGGACCTCACCCGCGAGGCCCTGAAGGGCCTGTCCGGCGCGCTCCGGCCCCCACGCGCGCCCTCCCCGCCCCTGGCCACCGAGGTGGCGTGGATTCCCTGGGAGACGCCGGGGCTGGCGGCGGAGCTGGAGGGCAAGGACCTCCTCGACGCGGAGGTGCTGCGCCGGCAGCGCCTGCGCTTCGCCAACCCGGGCGTGGCGCCCGCCGAACTGGACGCGCTGGCGGGCCTCCCCGCGGGCCTCCATGTGCGCGCGGTGCCTCCGGGCGCGAAGCTGGCGGCGGGTGACCTGGTCCTCTCGCTCGACGGGCGTCCCGCCCCGCCCCAGGCCCTGGAACGCGTGCGCATGATGCAAGTTCCCGCCGAAGCAAGCGTCAGGAGGTCTTCGGGGAGGATTGTTTCACTCCAGCTGCCCTGACGTTTTTCAGAGGTGAAGAGACGCTCGTCGGGCTTGCCCGCCCGGTCTCCTCGCACCTAAAGAGGATCCATGATGGAACGCAGGCCCGAGGTCACCCAGACCACCCAGAGCGAACAAGAAGGCCAGCCCACGCGCATTCCCATCCACGAGTGGACCGTGGAGGTGGTGGCCGGCCCGGACAAAGGCAAGAAGGTGACGACGGCGGACGGCCTCGTCCGCGTGGGTTCGGACCCCGCCGCCGACCTGGTGCTGACGGACGCCACCGTGAGCCGCCGCCACCTGGAGGTGGAGCGCACGGCGCGAGGCCTCCTGCTGCGCGACACCGGCAGCCGCAACGGCACCTTCCTCGACGGGCGTCAGGTGGTGCAGGCGTACCTGGCCTCGGGCGACAAGGTGGAGCTGGGCAAGACGAAGCTCTCCGTGAAGGTGGCCCCGCGCCCCACCGAGGTGGAGGTGGCGGGGGCCGAGTCCTTCGGCACGCTGGTGGGCGCCTCGGAGAAGATGCGCTGGGTCTTCACCGAGCTGCGCCGCATCGCCCGCGAGGACATGAGCCTGCTCATCGAGGGTGAGACGGGCACCGGCAAGGAGCTGGCGGCGCGCGCGGTGCACCAGCACTCGGTGCGGCGGCACGGCCCCTTCAAGGTCGTGGACTGCAACCTCATCTCCGAGGAGAAGGCCGAGCGCGAGCTGTTCGGCGGGCTGCGCGCGGCCGACGCGGAGGACCGCGAGGCGCGCGGCGTCTTCGAGGCCGCCCGGGGCGGCACCCTCTTCCTGGACGAGGTGGGCGAATTGCCCCTGCCGGTGCAGGGCAAGCTGTTGCGCGTGCTGGAGACGCGCGAGGTGCCCTCGCTGGACGGGCAGCCGGTGGCGGTGGACGTGCGCGTCATCGCCTCCACGCACCGCAACCTGGAGGAGGACGTGCGCCAGGGCCGCTTCCGCGCGGACCTCTACTTCCGGCTGGCGGTGGCGCGCGTGCGCCTGCCGCCCCTGCGCACCCGGCGCGAGGACATTCCCGTGCTGGCCCGCGCCCTGTCCCAGTCGCTGCGCGCCAGCGTGACGCTCACCCCGCAGACGCTCGCCCTCTTCGAGGGCTATGACTGGCCGGGCAACGTGCGCGAATTGCGCAATGTGCTCGAGCGCGGCGCCCTCATGGAGGAGACGGGCAACACCAGCTGGCTGGACTTCCTCGCCCAGCCCTCGCGCCGCCCCGAGGGGCAGGCGCCGGCCACCAACGTGGCCTCGATCGTCACCAACATGCCGTACCACGAGGCGAAGGACCGGGTGCTCGCGGACTTCGAGCGCTTGTACTTCGCCGAGGTGATGCGCACGGTGGGCTTCGACATGAAGGCCGCCGAGCAGCGCACCGGCTTGTCGATGCAGAGCCTCTACCGACTCTTGAAGAAGAACGGGCTTCGTCTCAAGGACCTGAAGAACGCCGAGGGCCTGGAGAAGTAGTTGGATGCCCGCACGCAGTCCCACCCCAGGGAGAACAACCGCATGTTGCGCCGTCTTGCCGTAGCCTCCTTCGCCCTCACCGCCGCCTGTGCCGGTCAGCAGAAGACCGGTGGTGACGCCGCCGCCCAGGGCCCGACCTCCACCGAGGAGCGCGTCCGCATCACCAACCAGCCCCCGTTCGACCTGGTGGCCTGCTTCCCGCGCGAGGCGAAGATGCCCGCGCAGACCAGCCAGGGCGTCGTGCTCGGCGCGCTGCTGACCGTGCGCCCGCAGGTGCAGGAGTGCCTGGTGGACCCGAAGAACCGGGGTCCCGCGCCCACCACCAAGCTGCAGGTGAAGACCACCGTCACCGACGCGGCCACCACCCACGCCGTCACCGGGGAGAACCTCACCCCCGAGGGCACCGCCTGCATCCAGAAGCTGCTGGACACCCAGGTGCAGCCGGCGCTGCTGGCCAAGGGCGCCGCGCCCGTCGAGGCCACCATTCCCTTCGAGCAGACCGTCAGCGGCCTGAACTCCGTCACCTTCGGCATCAACGAGGGTTCGGACTTCACCGGCGCGGTGCGCCTGGGCCTGCCGACCTGGTGCGACTGCTACGCCAACTTCAAGGCCGGCGTGCCGCCGACGCTGACGGCCAAGGTGAAGCTGGTGAAGGCGCAGCAGACGCCCTCCGAAGTCACGTTCGAGCCCTCCGGCAGCACCGAGGGTGACCAGGTGGCCGCGTGCCTGCAGCAGAAGATGATGGCGCTGCCGGCGAAGCTGACCTCCGACGAGCTGGGCTTCGCCTACCGCTTCGTGCACTTCAACTCGGGCGCCCCGGAGACGGCGGCGGCCAGCCTCACCCCCGAGTTGCGCTTCCTGCAGATGGACCTGGTCCGCACGCAGCGCGCGGCGGACGCGGCCATGGCCGACGGCGCCCGCGCCGCCGCGGCCCAGGCCTTCGCCGAGGTGGTGGAGCGCTACCAGAAGACGAAGAACTACAAGCTCTTCGACGAGCTCGAGAGCAAGTGCAACGCCCTGGTGGCCGCCGACGGCCGCATCGTCGAGACGCTCCAGGCCCGTCAGCAGACCGAGCAGGCCGCGCTGACGATTGCCCAGGAGATGAAGACCAAGGACGCCGAGGGCTGGACGGACGCCGAGGCCGCCACGCAGAAGAACTTCGACGAGACGGTGAAGGAAATCGCCGAGGCCCAGAAGCTGGCCGCGCAGGACAAGGCCGCCTGCCCGAAGAAGTCGTACAAGTAGCCGTCACGGCCTGACGGCCGCGAGAAGCACGAAGGCGCGGGTGCCCGGACTCCAGGGGCCCGCGCCTTCGCGCGTTTCAGGGGGCCGCGCGCGTGCTGGCGGGGCCCGGAAAAAACAGAAGGCGCGAGCCCCGGAGCCGGGAGCCCGCGCCTCGATGTGTTTCCCGCCGGAGGCAGGCACCGGAGCGGCCCGGTGCCCCCACCTCCGGGCACTACGCGGCGGTGACCTTGTCGTCGTTGGCGGCGCCGGCCTCGCGCATGCGCACGCTGACGAGCTTGGAGATACCCGGCTCCTCCATGGTGACGCCGTAGAGGGTGTTGGAGACCTCCATGGTCCGCTTGTTGTGGGTGATGAGGATGAACTGGGACTGCTTGCTCATCTCCTTCACCATGTCGTTGTAGCGGCCCACGTTGCCCTCATCCAGCGGCGCGTCGACCTCGTCCAGGAGGCAGAAGGGCGTGGGCTTGATGAGGAAGATGCCGAAGATGAGGGCCACTGCGGTGAGGGCCTTCTCGCCACCGGAGAGCAGGTTGACGCTCTGCAGCTTCTTGCCGGGCGGCTGGGCGACGATTTCCACGCCCGGCTCCGCGTTGGGGCCCTCGCCGTTGGTGAGCACGAGGCTGGCCCGGCCGCCACCGAACAGGCGCGGGAAGATGGCCTGGAACTTCTCGTTCACCACGTCGAAGGTCTGCTTGAAGCGCTCGCGGCTGGTGGCGTCGATGCGCTGGATGGCCTCCTTGAGCTGCTCGATGGAGGACTGCAGGTCCTTCTTCTGCGCGTTGAGGAAGTCGTAGCGCTTGGCCAGCTCCGCGTGCTCGTCGATGGCGGTGAGGTTGATCTCCCCCATCTTCTCCACCTGGGCGCGCAAGTCCTTCAGCTCGGCTTCCGTCTCCGGGGCCAGCGGGGCCAGCAGGTGGTAGCGGTGCAGCTCCAGCGCCAGGTCCACCTGGTGCCGCTCGCGGATGCCGGCGGCCAGGTGCTCCAGCTCCAGGGCAATCTCGCGCTCGCGCAGGGAGATTTGCGACAGGCCCTGCATCAGCTCGTCCACGCGGCTTCGCAGCTCGCGGAACTGGGTGTCTTGCTCACGCACCTCGGCGGAGGCCGTGGTGTGGGCGGTGCGGCGGGCCTCCAGCCCCTCCGCGGCCACCCGGTGCTCCTCGGCGCGCTTGGACAGGCCGCCCTCCGTCTCGGAGATGCGGCGCTCCAGCTCCTCGGTGCGCGCCCCACCCTCCTGCACCGTGGTGCGCAGGCGGGCGACGCGCGTCTCCATGTCCTTGCGCTGGGTGACGAGGCTCTCCAGCTCCTTGCGGGCGGACTCGCCGCGCTCGCTGCCGGCGGCCACCTTGATGCGCAGGCCCGTCAGGTCATTGTTGGCCGTCTCCGCGCGCTGGCGCAGCGACTCCTGCTCCGCGGCGAGCTGCTTGACGCGCTCCTCGCGGCCCTCGCGGTCCGCCTGGCCGTGGGCCACCTCGCCCCGGCTCGTCTCCTCCTCGTGGGCCAGCGCGCTCTGGCTCTGCGCCAGCTGGGCGTCCTCGGACTCCAGCGCCCGCAGCCGCTCGCGCACCCGGGCCAGGTCCTCGCCCGCCTTGTGCAGGTCCTTCTCCTGGCTGGCGAGATTCACCTCCTCGGCGTGCTGATTCTTGGCGAGCCCCTTGAGGACGCTCTCCGCGTGCCCCATCTGCTTCTGGAGCGTGTAGTGCCGGGTGAGGATTTCGTTGTAGCGCTCCTCCACCCGGGCCACCTCGGCGGCCAGCTCGGCGATTTCGCGCTTCTTCTGGAGCGCGCCCACCGCCGCGCCCTCGCGCTCACCGCCGACGATGGTGCCGTCCGGACGGAACACCTCGCCGTCCTGCGTGACGAGCGTGCACGCCGGGCCACCGGCCTCCGCGTACGCGCGGGCGGCGCCGATGTCCTGGACGATGACCACGTCGCCCAGCAGCAGCCGCACCAGCGGCTGGAGGGCCTCCTCGCACGTCACCTCGCGCGGGGCATGGGCCAGCACGCCGGGCCGGCTGAAGTCCGGCTCCATCGGGGGCGGCAGCGAGTCCAGCGCGGGCACCGGCAGGAAGCTGCCCCGGCCCTCCGCGTGGCCCTTGAGGTACTCCACCAGCTCCACGCCCTTGTCGCGGCTCTCGACGATGACGTGCTGGAGCCGCTCGCCCAGGGCCGCCTCCACCGCGCGCTCGTAGCGCTGGGACACGGTGATGACGTCCGACACGAGGCCGAAGATGCCCTGCTCGCGCGCGGCCACGCCGGCGCGCATCATCACCGCGCGCACGCCCCGGTCGAAGCCGTCATAGTTCTTCTGGATGTCCTCCAGGGACGCCAGGCGGCTGCGCTTGTCGCTCAGCTCCTCGCGCAGGGCGATGACCTGGATTTCGTTCTCCGTGAAGTCGGCGCGCGTGCGGCTGAGGGCCTCCTCCTCCTGGCCCTTGCGCTCGGCCAGCTCCGCGGCGAGGTGCCGGGTGTCCTCCACCCGCCTGGCCGCCTCGCCACGCACCGCCTCCAGCTGGGACTCCTGCGCGCGCAAGCTCTCCAGCTCACCCTGGAGCTTCGCCCGGCGGGTCTCCAAATCGGTGCGCTGGCGGGCGAGGTTGACGAGGTTGCTCTCGTGGTTGGCCAGGCGCCCCGCCACGGCCACCAGCCCGGCGCGCTCCTGCTCCAGGCGCAGCGCGACTTCCGTCTGCAGCTGGGACACGCGGCGCAGCTCCTCCTGCGCCACCTGCATCGCGACCTCGTCCTCCTTCCACGAGCCGGCGATGCCCGACAGCTCCGCCTCGCGCGCGGCCATGGCCTCGGCCATCTCCGCCTGCCGCGCCAGCAGGCCGTCCAGCTCCACCTTCGCCGCGGCCACCCGGGCGCGCGTCTCCTCCAAATCCCGCTTGCCGTACGACAGCTCCTGGGTGTCGCGCTGCACGCTGCTCTCCATCGCGTGCACCTCGGCGGCCAGCGTCTGGAGGGCGGCGGCCTCGGCGTCCAGCTCCGCGCGGCGCCGGGTAATCGTCTCCTCCAGCTCCTTCACGCGGTCCAGGCTGTCGCGCTCCTCGGAGCCCAGGTTCTCCAGGCGGGACTGGAGCACCTTCTTCTCGGCCAGCAGCTCCAGGTGGCGGTGCGTGGCCGCATGCAGGTCGATGTCCCGCATGCGCGCCTTGAGCTTCTTGTACTTCTCCGCCTTCTTCGCCTGGCGCGACAGCGCGTCGAGCCGCTTCTCCAGCTCGTTGGTGATGTCGGTGACGCGCAGGAGGTTGGCGTCGGTGGCCTCCATCTTGCGCTCGGCGGCCTTGCGGCGGGCCTTGTACTTGGTGACGCCCGCGGCCTCCTCCAGCAGGTGGCGCCGGTCCTCCGGCTTGCTGGAGACGATGAGGCCCACGCGGCCTTGCTCGATGATGGAGTAGGCCTTGGTGCCCACGCCCGTGCCGAGGAACAGCTCGGTGATGTCCAGCAGGCGACACGGCGTCTTGTTGATGAGGTACTCGGAGTCGCCGTTGCGGAACAGGCGCCGGGTGACCGTCACTTCGGAGAAGCCCTGGTACTGCGGGGCCAGCTGGTCCGTCTCGTCCACCAGGAACGTGAGCGACACCTCCGCCATCGACAGGGGCGGCTTGTTCTCCGAGCCGTTGAAGATGACGTCCTCCATGCCGCGGCCACGGAGGTTCTTCGCGCTCTGCTCACCCATCACCCAGCGGATGGCGTCGACAACGTTCGACTTTCCACAGCCGTTGGGCCCGACGATGCCCGTGACTCCTTCATCGAACGTGAAGACGCTCCGCTCCATGAAGGACTTGAAGCCGGTGATGTCCAACCGCTTGATTCGCATGCCAGCGGGCTCCTGGGGGACGCGCGGAGTACGAGGGAGAAAGCGAGCGCGAGGCCGAAAAATCGGCCCCGGAACGATCGGCAGGAGTACCAGTCGCCCCCCTGGCGATCAAGCGTGACCCTGCATCAGGTGGCCATACGTCTGGTCGCTTGCCCTTCAACGAGGCGGCCAGAGCCCCTGCCAGGTCGTGCCGTGGGGTTGCAAAGTGGGAGCCCCACCCTACCTTCCAATTGCTTTTTCTGGAGGTTGCCTACGTTCCAGCCCTTTCTTGCTCTGACGCTCCTCGTGGGAGCGTCCCCTACGCCGGAAGTAGCACCCCGGTCTGACACGGCGGCAGTCGCAGCCCCGGCTGCCTGCCCCCACCCCTATTTCCCGCTGGAGGACGGCCTCAAGCTGACCTACCGGGCAGGCAAGTCCTCGGAGATGGTGCTCTCCACGAAGGACGTGAAGCCGGCGCCGGAGGGCCTGAAGGGCACCGTCGCGGTGGACCTGAAGAGCCGCCACGGCGAGACGGAGGCCACCTGCACGCCCGAGGGCATCCGCACGGGCCTGGGCGGCCTGGAGGGCACGCTCCTGTCCGCGTCCGGCATGGACGTGCAGGTGGTGAGCGCGGAGGGCGTCGTGGTGCCCTCGCCCGCGCAGATGGTGCCCGGCGGTACGTGGAAGAACAGCCTGTCCGTGAAGCTCCAGCCGCCCGCGTCGAAGACGGGGGGCCTGCGGCCCACCATCGCCACCACCTTCGACAAGGAGGCCACGGTGGTGGGTGAGGAGGAGGTCACCGTCGCCGCCGGGACCTTCAAGGCGCTGAAGGTGAAGAACATCACCACGGCGCGCTCCAGCCGGCCCGGCGCCCAGGGGCGCTCCATGGAGAGCTTCCTCTGGTTCGCCCCCGGCGTGGGCATCATCAAGCTGGAGACGGCCGGCAGCACCGACCTGGAATTGCTCAAGGTCGAGCGCGCCGAGGCCCCCAAGGCCGCGGCCAAGGGCGGCAAGGCGGTGAAGAAGGCCGTGGCGGTGAAGAAGGACCCGAAGGGCTGAGGACGCCTCAGGCGGCGGGTCGGCTCAAGCCGACTCGCCTGGAGGCACCACCGGCGGTGTCTCGCCCGAGGAGGGCCCCGCCGGTGAGTCCGAGGACGGCGCCGCCGCGGCATCCGGCGTGGCGCGCGCGGGCGTGGCGCGGGACTGGGGCTCCACCGTCACCCGCACCACGCGCGGCCCGTCCACCTCCTCCACGAGGATGCGCCACATGTCGAGCTTCAGCGTGTCCCCCTTCTCCGGGACGCGCCCCAGCCGGGCCATGAGGTAGCCAGCGATGGTGGTGACCTCGCCCTCCTCGTCCTCGTCCAGCTCGAAGTTGACGTCCAGCCGCTCCTCGAGGTCGTCCAGCTGCGTGGTGCCCGGCAGCTCGAAGCGGCCGCCCGGCAGCGAGCGCACCTCCTCCACCCGGCGGCCCAGCTCGGCCACGTCGCCCACCACCTCGGCCACCACGTCGGCAATCGTCACGAGGCCGGACGTGCCGCCGTGCTCGTCCACCACCAGCGCCGTCTGGCGGCGCCGCTTGCGGAACTCCGCCAGCAGCTGCTCCAGCGTGGCGTGCTCGGGGATGAAGAGCACCGGCCGCTGCACCTGCGCGAGGCTGCGCAGCTCCCCGCGCGACAGCAGGAAGAAGAGGTCCTTGGCGTTCACCACGCCCTCGACCTCGTCGAGGTTGCCGCGGCACACCGGCAGCCACGTGTGGCCCGCCGCGCGCGCGTCCGCGATGCACTTCTCCAGCGGCTCCTCGATGTCGAGGAACTTCACCTGGTTGCGCGGCACCATCACCTGCCGCGCCGTCTTCTGCGCCATCTCCAGCGCCCGCTCCAGGAGCTCCGCGCGCGCCGTCGTGATTGCCCCCGCCTGGGCCGAGCTGTGCAGGATGACGCGCAGCTCCTCCTCGCTGTGGGCCTCGTGCGCCTCGCCCGCCGAGTGCAGGCCGAAGGCTCGCAGCACCCTCGCCGCCAGCCCGTTGAGCAGGACGATGGCCGGGTAGAAGAGGAAGTAGAACACCCGCATCGGCAGGGCGACGGCGAGCGTCGTCGCCTCCGCGCGTTGAATCGCGAGGCTCTTGGGCGCCAGCTCGCCCATGACGATGTGCAGGAACGTGATGATGCTGAAGGCGATGACCACCGCCGCCGTGTGGGCCACCGTCGCCGCCGAGCCCTCCGGCACCAGCCCCACCAGCACCGGCTCCAGGAGCTTCGCGAAGGCCGGCTCGCCCAGCCAGCCCAGCCCCAGCGACGCCAGGGTGATGCCGAACTGCGTGGCGGAGAGGTACGCGTCCAGGTGCTCCACCATCTTCAGCGCGGTGGAGGCGCCCGGCGCGCCCTCGTCAGCGAGCGCCTGGATGCGCGTGGCGCGAACCTTCACGATGGCGAACTCCGTCGCCACGAAGAACCCGTTGGCCACCACCAACAGGAGCGCCAGTCCGAGGAAGACCCATTCCATTCCCATGGCTCAGAAGAGGGCTTCGAAGTCGGCGTCGCCCTTGAGCGAGTCGAACATGGGGTCCGTGGACAGCCACCCCAGGACCTTGGGGCGGTCCGCCACCAGCGACTTCTGGAGGTACTGCACCGCGTCCTTCGGCCGCCCCCAGAGCGCGTACAGCGCCGCCAGGTTGTAGTTGAGCAGCAGGTCCTCGGGGTTGAGCGCCCGGGCCCGCTCGTACGCGCGCTCGGCCTCCGCGTAGAAGCCCTTCTGCGCGTAGCAGATGCCCAGGTCCAGTTGCGCCTCGAAGTTGTCCGGCTCCAGCCGCACCACTTCCTTCAGCTGGGTGATGGCGGAGCGGTAGTCGCCCTCGTCCATCATCAGCGCCGCCAGCTCGTGACGGGGGAAGGCGTCCTGCGGGTCCAGTTCAATCGCCGTCTGGAGCTCGCGCATGGCCTCCTCCACGCGGCCCTGGTCCGCGTAGGTGAGGCCGAGGTTGAGGTGCGCGTCCGGATACTCCGGGTCCAGCTCGATGGCCTCCTTGTACTCCTCCACCGCCATCTCCCCGGCGTGCGTGGAGAGGAAGCAGGCCAGGTTGTAATGCGCGGTGGCGCTGTCCGGCTCCAGCTTCAGGGCGGTGAGGTACTCGGACAGGGCCTCGCGGAAGAGCTTCTTCTCCGCGTAGACGGTGGCCAGGTTGTCGTGAGCGTGGGCGGAGCTCGGGTCCAGGTCGATGGCCTTCTTGAACTCCTTGATGGCCTCGTCGAGCCACCCCCGGTCCGCCAGCTCGATTCCACGAGTGTTGTGCTCGTCGGAGAGCGCGATGTTGTCCTTTTCCCGGGCCATGGCAGCGCCGGGCAATCTACGCGCCGCCGAATCACGGGTGCAAGGTAGAGTTTCCCCCCGCCCATGCGCCACGCCGCCCTCCTGCTGCTCCTGTTCGCCGCCTGTCATCCGCGCCCCGTCCCGCCGCCGGAGCCGCCCC
>NZ_JABBJJ010000680.1 GCF_012933655.1 Pyxidicoccus fallax
ACGCTGGCGGGGGTGGCGGTGTCCGGGGACCAGGTCTCCTTCTCCGGCCAGTTCTCCGGCGGCTTCACCTTCGAAGGCCAGAGCTACTCGCAGGTGGGCAGCGTGGACAGCGCCACGGCGACGGACGACGTCTTCGTCGGCGCGCTCGGGCTCGACGGGACGAAGCGGTGGCTGCACCACCTGGGCTCTCCGGGCCTGGAGCGGGTGGTCGGCATGGACGTGGGGCTGCGCGGCGAGGTGCTGCTCCAGGGCGTCAACACCTGGCCGCTGGACTTCCAGGGCAAGCACCTGGGCGCGTCCGGACGCTTCGTCGCGGCCTTCACCTCCGCCGGGGCGTCCCTCTGGGCCCGCTCCCTCTCGTCGTCGAAGCTGGACACGGTGGATGTCTCGGTGCTGAGCACGGGCGAGGTGGTCGTCGGCGGCATCCTCGAGGAGGGGGCCGCGACGACGCTGGAGGACCAGCGGTACGTGTCCCGGGGTCGAAAGGACCTCATCTTCTTCAAGCTGCGTCCGTGAGGGCGGGGCAGGGGAGGCAGGACTCCCGGTGTCCGTGGTTGAATGACCGCCATGTGGCGTACGTGGCTCATGGCGGTCGCAGCTCCCCTGCTGGTGGCGTGTGCCACGACGGGGCCGGTGTCCCCTGCCTCGGCGTGCTACGCCGGAAAGGCCTACGCCTGCGGCCAGTGGGGCGACGAGCTTCTCCAGCAGGGCGAGCGGGACGCCGCGGACCTGGCCCATGAACGGGCATGTGAGGAGGGCGTCACGTCCTCCTGCCTGACCCTGGGGCGGCTGCGGATGGAGAAGGGAGACCTGGACGGCGCCGAGCCTCCCCTCGTCAAGGTGTATGAGGCCTCCTGGGAGGAGGGCGCCGTGGCGCTGGCGGAGCTGCGAGAGACCCGGGGCGGCGTAGGGGACCGGGACATCGCGGAGCGGCTGCGGCGGGAGGCTCCGGCGCTGGACAAGCCGAGCTTCGATTTCGTCTTCGCGTACCGGGCGGATGTGTCGAACGGCCCGGGGACGGAAATCACCCTCAACATCCAGCCCATGGCCCTGTACGAGCGGCGGCTGACTTTCGGCGCCAACACGTCCTTCTCCCTATCCGGAGCGGTGGAGCTCAACGGCTTCGCTGGTTACCAGCACTTCTTCTCGTCCTGGCTGGTGACGTACGCGCGGGTGATGATGGGGGCCGCCCTGTCCGCCGTTCCCGGCCAGGGGCCCAACGTGGGAGCCGAGCTGGGCGCCAAGCTGTGCCTCGGTTCCATCGGCCACCTGAACCTGGCGGCGGGCAGCACGCGGGCCAGTCCCGGCTACGTGTCGGTGGGCTTGGGCCTCGATGGCCTCCTCGTCCTCATCGCGGCGGCGCACATCCGCTAACCGGCTTCAACCCACGTTCCAGCGCCGCACTTCTCCGCGAGGCGCACTTTTGCGCTCCGGATTCGTCGAAGCGAACGGGATGGAGAGCGCGTGGACGTGAAGCTCCACCGGGCGGCCCCGCGGAAACTCCAGCACAGGGCACCGGAGGGGGAGGTGCCTCTTCCGGTGCCGCCCTCTCCAGCACAGCCCTGTCCCGCCCACGCATCGAGGGGGGCGCGCGGACCGGGAACACCCGATGTCCTCCCATGACTGCATCGAGGGCACACGAGCCGGGACATCCGATGCCCTCGCGTGACTGCATTGAGGGCGGACGAGCCAGGACTCCCGGTGTCCTTCCGTGACTCCGGGACCCGCGCTTGTGTCAGGCCCCTGCCTCGGGCACCCACGGCTGGAACGAAGTGCACGCAGCTGGAGGACCCGCCAGGTCCTCACCGGACGCGGGCCCCACCCTCCCTGGCATG
>NZ_JABBJJ010000681.1 GCF_012933655.1 Pyxidicoccus fallax
TTTCTTTTTTCAAGCAGATGACGGCATACGAGGGCGGTCAACGTCTCGTGTGGTCGTAGATGTGTATAAGGTACAGGGCGTGGACTCGCGCTCGGTGCGCGGCTTGCTGCGCTCCACGCGCAAGGTCTTGGTGCCCTGCTGCTTGCCGTTGAGCGCCTCGAAGGCCGCCACGTCGTCCTCGGCGACGAAGACGTACGCGAAGGTGGGGCGCAATTCCGCGCGCACCAGCTTGCCCACCGGGGCGCCCGCGTCCTCCATCGCCGTGGCGATGCTGCCCGGGCCCAGGCCGTCCGCCGTGCCCAGGTTGACCCACAGCTTCACCTCGCCGGGGCCGGCCTCCAGGGCCGCCGCGCCGCCGCCGCGCTCGCGCCGGGGCTCGTCGCGCCGCGGGCGCCGCTCGCGCTCGCCGTGCTCCGCCCGCTCCGGACGGTCCGCGCGCGCCGGACGCTCGCGCCGCTCCTCGCGCTCGCCCCGCTCCCGCCGCTCGCCGCGCTCGCGCTTCTCGCCGCGCTCCCGGCGGCCACCCTCGCGCGCTTCCGGCTTGCGCTCCTGCACGGGCTCGCGCCCTTCCGCCAGCATGGCGGCCTGGGCCTTCTCCATGCGCAGGTGGCTGAAGAAGTACTTCAGCAGGAAGGCGATGAGGTCATCGGCGTCCGGCCGCGTCTTGAGCTGCGAGGCCAGGGGGAGGAAGCCCTCGAAGATGGAGCCGCCGGCGGCCTCGTGAATCTCGCGCACGTGGCGCTCGGTCCACAGCCGCATCGCCTCCTCGGGCGCCGGCATGTCGCGCTTCTCGAACTTGATGCCGAACTTCTTCTCCAGCGTGGTGTACGTGGCCAGCTCACGGCCGGAGAAGAGGTTGATGGCGGTGCCCTTGTTGCCGATGCGGCCGGTGCGGCCCACGCGGTGCAGGTACACCGCCGCGTCCTCCGGCAGCGAGTAGTTGATGACGTACTCCAGGCCGGAGATGTCGATGCCGCGCGCCGCGATGTCCGTGGCCACCATGAAGGCCACCTCGCCGCGCTTCACCTTGCCCATCACCCGCTCGCGCTCCTTCTGCGGCAGGTCTCCGTTGAGCAATTCCGCGTCGAAGCCGTTGCGGTTGAGCACCGCCGTCACCAGCGCGGTGTCGTCGCGCGTGTTGCAGAAGATGATGGCGTTCTGCGGCTCTTCCTTCTCCAGCACGTAGATGAGGTTGCGCGGCTTGGGGAAGGCGTCCGACACGTCGTAGCGGATGTGGTGGATGTGCTCCACCGTGAAGACGTCGCCGGACAGCAGCAGCGTCTCCGCGTTCGTCGTGTAGCGGGCGATGAGGTTCTGGATGTCCGTGGGGACGGTGGCGCTGAAGAGCAGCACCTGGCGCGTCTTCGGGAGGCGGTCGAGGATGCGCGTGACTTCCTCGTAGAAGCCCTGGTTGAGCATCTCGTCCGCTTCGTCCAGCACCGCGTGGTCGCACCCGTCCAGCTTCAGGTTGCCGCGGTTGATGTGGTCGAACACGCGGCCCGGGGTGCCGACGATGATGGGGGTGCCCTCCTCGAGCGCGTCCTCCTGCTGCTTCATGGAGGCGCCGCCGTAGATGGCCGCCACCTTCACGCCCTTGTGCTTGGCGAGCATCTTCAGCTCGTCAGCCACCTGGAGCGCCAGCTCGCGGGTGGGGCAGAGGATGAGGGCGCGGACCTTCTTCTCGTCGGCGGGAATCTTCTCCAGCAGGGGCAGGCCGAACGCGGCCGTCTTCCCGGTGCCCGTCTTGCTGCGGACGATGAGGTCCCGTCCTTCCATGGCCGGCTTGAAGGCGCGGGCCTGGACGGGGGTGGGGTGGGTATAGCCG
>NZ_JABBJJ010000682.1 GCF_012933655.1 Pyxidicoccus fallax
TCCCGGGGCTTCCAGGGGCCCTGGCGGGTGCCCGGACGCCCCCCGAGCGTGTCAGACCCCATAGGTATCTTCTTTCCCGTGGCCGCAAGAGAGGCGGCCGTCCTTCCCGCAGAACCACCACGCCATTCGCGGGTCCACTGGACCTGCCCTGGCCTTGCCATACCTGGAGAGTCACATGGCTACTCGCAACACGTCCAAGCGCAACGCCGTCGCCCGCAACCGCTCCGCCGAGGCCACCAAGGCCGCCTTCGACGACCTGGCCCGCAAGGCCCGCAACAAGCCCGTCGTCGTCTCCAAGGAGCAGGAGGCGAAGGACGCCCACGCGAAGAACGTCCTGGCGGACGTGTCCGGCCTCACCGCGGAGACGGCGGTGAAGAAGGTCACCGAGGCGGGGCTGACCATCAACAAGACGCTGGCGGGCATCAACGAGCAGGTCATCTCGCTGGTGGAGGAGCTGAAGCAGCTGGACGAGGCCATCGGCCTGAAGACGGAGGAGCTGAACGCCCTGCACGGCAAGGACGTGGCGGCGAGCGCCATCGACGTGCTGGTGGCCGAGTACGACAAGAAGAAGGCGGAGCTCGAGGCGGAGATGGAGCGGCTGCAGAAGGACATCACGGACAGCCGCGCGAAGGCCGCCGCGGAGCTGGCCGCGGAGCGCGAGGCCGCCGAGGTGGCCCGCAAGCGCGCCGAGGAGCAGTACGCCTATGACACGCAGCTGTCGCGCAAGAAGGACCAGGACGCGTTCGCGGAGGGGCTGCGCCAGCAGGCCGCGCAGGAGCGCGACCGCAAGGAGAAGCTGGAGAAGGACTGGGCCACGCGCGAGGAGGCGCTGAAGCTGCGCGAGAAGGAGCTGGAGGACCTGCGCAAGCAGGTGGCCGAGTTCCCGCAGGTGCTGAAGAAGGAGGCGGACACGGCGGCGGCGATTGCCGGCAACCGCGTGAAGTCCGATTGGGAGATGAAGCTGACGCTGGCCACGAAGGACGCGGAGACGGCGCAGCGCGTGGCGACCATGGAGATTGCGTCGCTGAAGGACACCTGCACGAAGCAGGCGCAGGCCATCCAGACGCTCCAGGCGGAGCTGAACGAGGCCAAGCGTCAGGTGCAGGCCATCGCCGAGAAGGCCCTCGAGTCCGCCTCCGGCGCCCGCGCGCTGGCCGAGGTCCAGGGCGTCATCGCCAGCCGCGAGTTCTCCAAGAACAAGTAGTCCGGGCGGTCAGGAGACCCGCACCGCCCCGATGGCTGCGCCTCGGACGTGCAGCGCGTGGAGCATGTTGACGAGGCTGTCGAACGCTTCTCCCCCAGCCGTTACGTCCTCCAGGAAGAACTCCAGGCCTCGGGGTGTGAAATCCGGGGCCCGGGCCAGGTACGTCCGCATCATCCCGGGCGGGAAGAGGTCATCCGCGAAGCCGCCCCGTTGAACCAGCCCCAGCCAGGACCACCAGACGGCCTCGAAGGCCAGGAGCGTCCCGGCGTCCTGCGCCTTCACGAAGTCGACCTCGATGAGCACGTCGGTGCCCTCCGCTTCGAAGTCGTACTCGAACGGCAGCGGCTCGTACGCGAAGGGCAGCACCTGCTCGGGGCCAGGCCCGCGGCTGGAGACCAGGCTGGAGGAGATGAGCGCTTCCCGGATGCGGGGGCCCTCCAGATGGATGTCGTGAAGGACGTTGCCAAGAATGAACAGGCTCGTGGGGTGCAGGCGGACCGCGTCGAAGCGCCACCGCCAGGTATTGCCGGGGAGCTGCTCACGGCTCGCGAGCCTCAGGGTGGATTGGGAGGGGGGAATGCTCTCCCCTCCCAGCCC
>NZ_JABBJJ010000683.1 GCF_012933655.1 Pyxidicoccus fallax
CTTCGAGGGCAGGCAACGGCTGGTACGCCTGCTCATCGAGCGCGTCGTGGTGACGGGCGAGCACGTTACCATCGAGCACGCTGTCCCCCTCTCCGGCCGGTTTTGTCGTTTGCGGGAAAACGACGTTGGATGTCTTCACCTGTGACTGCGGGCTCGGCACCGCCTCACTCTTCACCGCCGACGTCGTCGATCCGCCGCTCGCCCCGCGCGCGGGGGCGCTACCGACGGGTCGCGTGACCCCGACCCGGCGCTGCTCGACGCGCACGCGGCATCCGCCGACCGCCGCGAGTGGTGGCTGGCACGGCTCGGACGCTGCCACGCGCTGCTGGACTCCCGGCGCTGGCGGCCGACCGCGTCAGAAGAGCGGGCGCCCCTCGGCCAGCCGCCGGCGCACGTCCCGCAGCTGACGGCGCAGCGGCGCCTCGCGCACGGCGGCGGGGGCCAGGCGCATGAAACGCGCCAGACGCCGGTTGAACTTCTCGAAGGACTGGGCGTCGGCATCCGTCCACGGCAGCTGCATCAGCGCGCGGAACTCCGGCCCCAGGTAGCCCGCGACCAGTCGCTGCCGCAGCCTCAGGACGGGCGCGGGGATGCGGCGACCGAGGTACTCGAGTCGCACGATCCGGGAGAGGTAGTCGCGCGTGCGCTCGTCCATCGTGAGCCCTGCGACCTCCGCCTGCCAGTACGCCTCGAAGTCGTCGCGGGTCGCCGGCCATGATTCGGGCGGCAGCTGCAGGGTCGTGCCGAACACGCTCCCCTGGTGGTAGAACCGCTCCCGGAACTCGCCCTGCAGCGGGCCGTGCACGCGTTCGTACGCGTGCTCCGCGCCGAGGTACAGGCACGCCGTCACCCAGCGCTGGTGCGCGGGGTCGAACGCGTTGTAGCCGACCGGATGCCCGGGCTCGGAGCGGACGCGCGCGTGGGAGGCATTCGTCGCCCGGCGCATCGCGGCGCGCTCCTCCGCTCCGCCGAGCATCGTCACCGCGATGTACGCCAGCGTGGTGCGGGCCCGCCGCTTCGGGTTCTTGAAGAGGTTGCCCTCGTCGACCTTGCTCTCCATGACGCCGTAGGCGACGGCCGGCCGGGAGAGCTGCATGATCACGTTCGATGTGCCGGCGGCGAGGATGAACCAGTTGGCCGCTTGTCGTAGCGCGTCGTTCTCCATGGCGTCCAGCTGCTGCCGCCGCTGCGCCGTCGTGGTCGAGCCTCCGGCTTCATCGCCCGTGGTCATGAACGCACCTTAGCGCATTGGTGAACCGCGGTTCACCAGTCTGCGGGCCTCGTGCGCACAGCGCGCTGGTCAGCCGGTGATCGGCTCCACGAGCGCGGTCGCGAGCCGCGCGGTGCGCTCTAGGTCTCGGCCAGCCGCGGGTCGCGCATTGCGCGCGTGCGGATCTCGCTGGTCAGCAGGATGCCCTGCTTCTTCTCGAATGCCACGTCCTGCAGCTGACACACCAGGGCGCCCGGCTCCAGGTCTTCCCCGCGAGCCTGCAGCACCGCGACCCGCTCCGCGACCTCGTCGATCTTCTCGCCGGCGACGCGCTCGATGAGGGCGAGCATGAGCGCGTCCTTGGTCTCGAAGTTCGAGTAGAAGGCGCCGCGCGTGAATCCGGTGCGTTCGCAGATCGCTTCGACGGATGCCGCGTCCAGGCCGACCTCGGCGAACACCAGAGCGGCCCGGCAAGGCGCACAGCCCGCGTGGTACCCGGCAGTAGCCCTCCTCGAGCCCTCGGTTCCAGCCCTCCCCCTCAACAGGGCC
>NZ_JABBJJ010000684.1 GCF_012933655.1 Pyxidicoccus fallax
GGCGTAGTCCCCTCCCCGCCCACACGGGCATGAAAAAGGCCCCGACTCCCAGGTGGAGTCGGGGCCTTCTTCTTTTCGAGGCCCGGAGCCCCGGTGGCGCTTCAGCCGACGCGGTAGCTCTTCACCGCGCTGGAGAGCTGCTCGGAGATGATCTGCAGCGTGGTGGCGGCCTCGCCGGTGGAGCCGATGCGGGCCACCGTCTCGTCCATCATCTTGGAGAGGTCGTTCACCGCCAGGGTGATTTGGTTGATGCCCACGTTCTGCTGGCTGACGGCGGCGGCAATCTGGCGCACGGCGGCGGTGCTGTCCTGGGCGATGGTGGACAGCTCGCGCAGGTTCTGACCGCTGGTGCGCACCTGGGCCATGCCGGCCTCCATGCGCTCCGCGCCACGCTCGGTGATGCGCACCGCGGCCGTCACCGAGTTGGCGATGTCGTCCAGCAGCTCGCGCACGCGGGTGGTGGCCTGGATGGACTGGTCGGCCAGGGCGCGAATCTCGCGCGCCACCACGGCGAAGCCCTTGCCGTGCTCGCCCGAGCGCACGGATTCAATCGCCGCGTTGAGGGCCAGCATGTTGGACTGGTCCGCCAGGTCCTTCACCGTCTGGGTGATGCCGCCAATCTGCTGCGTGCGCTCACCCAGCTCGAGAATCTTCTGGGCAATCTCCCCCACCTGGGCGCGGATGTCGTTGAGGCCCGCCATGGTGGACTCGATGGAGGCCTCGCCCGCGCGGGCCAGCGCGTCCACGCGCTCGGCGACGGACAGCACCGTCTCCGCCTTCTGCGCGGCCAGCATGGACGTCTGCTTGATTTCCTGCGCCGTCACCTGCGTCTCCTGCAGCGCGGCGGCCTGGCGGGAGATGGTCTGCGCCTGCTCGGTGGACGAGGCGTTGAGGTGCTCGGTGGACTGGGTCAGCGCGGTGGCGGCCTGCTGGAGGTTGACCGTCACCTCCTTGAGCCGGCCCACCATCTGCGCGAAGGAGTTGGACAGCCGGCCCACTTCGTCGCCGCTCTTCACCTGGATGGGGCGCGTGAGGTCGCCGGACTCGACGATGTGGCCCGCCACCTCCGTCAGCTCGCGCAGCGGGCTGACGATGCTGCGGCCGAACAGCGCCGACACCGACACGCCCAGCGCCACCAGCAGCAGGGCGAACAGCGTCATCCGCCAGCGCAGCTTGGAGACCAGGTCGTCGATGTGGTCCATGGACATGCCCACGTGCACCGTGCCCAACCGGCCCTTGGCCACCGGGGCCGCCACGTCCATGGCGCGCAGCCGCTTGCCGTCGGCGGTCTCCACCTCCCGCACGATGCCGTCCGCGGACGAGGCACCCTCGCCCTTCAGCGACTCGGGGAGGCCGCCGGAGAAGGTATGCGCCACCACCGCGCCCGTGGCGTCCTGGATGTAGAGCCAGGCCAGGTCCTCGCTCTCACGGCTGACGTCCAGCATGGGCTGGAGCGTGCCGTCGCCGGCCGTCACGCCCTGCTCGGCGGCCACCGCGAGGCTGCGGGCCAGCAGCCGGCCCTCGCCCAGGTGGTTGTCCATCAGGTCGGACTCGAGCTGCCGGGTGGCGATGCCGGTGAGGATGATGGCCAGCGTGGCGGTGATGCACGCGGTGAGCAGCACGAACTTCGGCGCCAGCCCCAGGGACTGGCGGAACTGCCGCGAGAGCTGCGTGGCGAGCGATGGCTGGGGAGAGGTCACGGAATCACCATCGGGGGGAAGACGTCAGAGAGGGTCCCGCGGGGG
>NZ_JABBJJ010000685.1 GCF_012933655.1 Pyxidicoccus fallax
GCTCGGGGGGCTGGGCGGGGCGTCGGGGCGACGTGCTCGAAGCAGGTTCCTGTCTCCCGCAGCGGTTCCGCGGCTGTCCAGCCGTTGCGGAGTGCCGATGCGAAGTCGCCGTGGGGGTTTCACACTCATCGAGGTGGCGGTCGTCGTCGCCATCCTGTCCATTCTCCTCACCCTGTCCGTCATGGCGCTGGGCGTGCTGCCCGCGCAGGCGCGGATGTCCGGCGGGGTGCTGGAGCTGAACGCGGCGCTGTCCGCCGCTCGCGCGCACAGCCTGGGGCGCGGCGTGCGCACCGCGGTGCTCATCGACACCGCCGAGGGCTCCACCACGCTCGACGCGCGCGTGCGTCACTGGACGGTGGTGGACCCGTGGTTCCTCCTCGACGAGGCCATGACGGCGCGGCCGTCGTGGCGCACGCCGGAGGAGCTGCTGCCGCCGCTGCCGGCGCCGTCCGGCTCCGCCTTCCGCGTGCTGGCCACGGGGCAGTTCGGAGACGGGGTGCGCCTGGCGCCCTCGGGCTTCCGCTCGCTGGCGAGCCCGCCCATCCAGCCGGGCTGCATGGACCCGCGCACGCCCTCGGTGGAGCTGTCCTCGGGGACGGAGGAGGGCTCCTGGGCCTTCCCGCCGCCGTTCTGCCAGGTGCCCGATAACGCGCCCTGCACCTTCTGCTCGGCGTCCGGGGGCACGGTGCGCGGCGCCATCCTCTTCGAGCCGGACGGGCGCGTGGCGCTGCTCGACGCGCTCGGGCGCGAGGACGCGCGCGGCGCGGGCTCCATCGTCTTTGGCGGACACGAGGCCGGCGCCGACGTGCGCGCCCTGGTGCTGCTGGACACCGGCCTTTTCCGCGCCTTCACGCGCAACCCGTGAACGCCATGGCCCGCATGTCTCCGCGCCGGCGCGCCGCCGGCTTCACGCTCATCGAGGCGCTGATCGCCTCCATCGTCTTCCTGCTCGGCATGGCCGGGCTGCTGGGCGCCATCATCCAGGCGCGCACGGCCTCCGCCATCACCCGCCGTCACGTGAATGCCGTGGCCGTGGCGACGGACCTGGTGGCGCAGGTGCAGCTCTGGGCGTACGACGACCCGCGGCTGGTGCCCTCCGGCTCGCCCTGCGCGGAGGACCCCACGGACGCGGCCGGCCTGCTGCTGGACCCGAGCGCGCCCGGCCATGCCTCCTACGTCGCCTGCCTCCATGGCGAGGCGCAGCTGCGCTCCCGTCCGTGGGCGGGCCTGACGGAGGCGGACTTCCCCGTGGGCAGCGGCGCGTGGGACCGGTACCGGCGCTACTTCATCGTCCAGGAGGTGGACGCGAACGGGCTCCCGGTGTCTCCGGGCCAGGCGCACTCCGGCGCGCGGAAGGTCGTCTGGGTGCTGGTGACGTGGCACGAGGGTGCCACGGGGCGCCGCATCAGCAGCCAGGCCGTCAAGTTCAACCCGGTGGCGCTCACGGGTATCGGGGGAGGGCAGTGATGCGCGCTCGGCGGGGCTTCACGTTGATCGAGATGCTGATGGGCACGGCGGTGGCCATGCTCACCGTGACGACGGTGGCCGCGGCCTTCATCGCCCTCACCCGGAATGTCTACACGCAGGAGGGCATTCGCGGCGGGCAGGCCGGCATGCGGCAGGCACTGCATGACCTGACGCGGCAGCTGCGCATGGCGGGCTACGGCCTGGAGCCCGCGCATGCCTTCGGCCTGCCGCCAGGGTGGGCGCTGGCTA
>NZ_JABBJJ010000686.1 GCF_012933655.1 Pyxidicoccus fallax
GCTCCCCCACCAGCATCAGCGGCGCCCCCACCGGGCCCTCGCCGAACACCGCCTGCGTCGCCCGCGCGTGCAGCGGACACGCCGTGCACCCCCGCGCCGCCTCCGCCAGCGCTGGCAGCTCGCGCCGCTCCGGCAGGAAGGCCGTGGCCGCGGACACCTCCCGCACCGGCGCCACCATGCCCGACGTGCGCGTGGGAGCGCGCCGCACCAGCTCCGGAATCAGCCGCGCCTCCGGCAACGTGGCCCAGTGCTTCTTCGGCAGCTCCGCTCGCATGGCCCGCACGTTGAGCCGCGCCGGGTTGAAGATGGACGCGTAGTAGGTGCCCCACAGCGACTCCAGCGCGTCCGCCTCCGGCGCCTCGGAGCGCGGCACCCCATCCCCGAAGGTGAGCCGCTCCAGGTCCCAGTGCACGCACGCGTCCGGCGTCAGGATGCTCCAGCGCATGGACGGAAACCGCCGCACGAAGAACGGCGCCACGTGACGGACGATGAGGTGGTCCGGCCGGTGCCACGCGATGAAGTGCTCCACCCCGTCCCGCTCCACCCGCCGGAAGCGCACGAAGGCCGTCATCTTGTGCGCGTCCCGCCGCACCGCCCGCTCCATCATCCGCAGCCGGTGCACGTCCACGTCACTGTCCACCTCCAACAGCCCCCGCTCCCCATGCGTCAGCCGCCACAGCACGCGGTACAGCAGCGCCCAGCGCTCCGGGGCCCGGTGACACGCCACCTTCTCCGCCAGCCCCAGGAAGTCCCGGGGCACCGCCGCCACCGGAGCACCTCCGGACGGCTCCAGCGCCGTCTCGGCCTCGCCCACCGCCAGCAGCGAGCCCTGCGGGGCCCGCGCTTCCTCGAAGAGCACCCGCTCCGGAGGCTCACCGCGCGCCAGCAGTCCGCGCGCCACCGCCCGGAAGGATGACAGGTCCGGCTCCAAGCTCACCCGCATCTGCGCTCCTCGACCTCAGAGGATGTCCACGCGCCGTCCTACTCCACGGGTCTGACATCCCCATCCGTCCTGGAACAACCGGCGGGGCACCTCCGCTTCCCAGCGGCTACCCGGCGGGAAGCGCCGAATCGAGGACGCACATCCACAGCCCCTCTTCCAGCGAGCAGCGGGTGCCGGGAATGGCACGGAACTCGTGTTCCCGCTGGGGGATGGCGAGGTAGACGGTCTCCGGGTCCAACCGCCCCGCCCGAACGTCGGCATCCAGCCCCAGGCAGTAGGCCTGCGCGCGCGAATCATCCAGCCGCGCCACATAGCCGCTGTTGAACGTCAGCCCGAGCCGGTACGCGCGGTACGCCCAGCGGTGGAAGTCCATGGGCCCCGCGCGGCACCCGCGCCCCGAGCCGTCATGCGACTGCGGCGGGTACAGCACCAGGTGCTTGCGCCCTTGCGCGGCCACGCGGAGCGCCTCGGAGGGGCGCGAGTTCCACCGGCCTCCCTCGTTGGCCTGTTGCCCGGTCCCGAGGTTGACGTCGAGCACTTGCAGCGTCAGTGCCCCCGCCAGCAGCACGGGCACGGCGGCCGGGCGCGGCAGGCGCAGCAGCGCGAGCGCGGAGCCCAGCAGCAGCAGGTAGTACAGCGGCCACACGAAGCGGCCCGAGGCGCGGAAGGCCTCCACCCACCGCAGGCCGGGCCGGTAGAACGCCGAGAAATCCGCGACCTGCTCGCCCATCCAGGTGATGCGCCAGGAGAGCGCGAAGAACGCCAGCCC
>NZ_JABBJJ010000687.1 GCF_012933655.1 Pyxidicoccus fallax
GAGGGAAGCCCGGGGTACTTGCCGATGGCGATGAACAGGTCGCGGAAATTGAGGGAGACCGCGCGGATGCGCACCAGGGCCTGCCCTGGACCCGGCTTGGGCTCCGGCTTCTCCACCTGCACCCAACCGTCGATGCTGCCCGGCTTCTGAAGTTCGATGGCTTTCATGCTCGCATGACTAGCCAGGGCCTCCGGGGGATGCCACGGCAATCTTCGCGTTCAGCGGGTCTCCAACGCTCGGAACGAGACTCCGTCCAGTTCGAGGCGCTTCACCGTTCTGACACCGTTTCGGCTTCGACACCGCCGTCATCATCACAGGTGCGGGCGCAGCTCCTCTTCCAGCCGCTTCCGGGGCATGGCGCCGACGAGCTGCTTCACCACCTTGCCGTCCTTGAACACGAGCAGGGAGGGCAGGGCGCGGATGCCGTACTGCTGCGCCGTCTCCAGGTTCGCGTCGGTGTCCATCTTCGTGAACTTCATCCGCCCCTGGTACTCGGCGGCGAGCGTGTCGAGGATGGGCGCGATGATGCGGCACGGAGGGCACCAGGGCGCGGTGAAGTCCACCAGCACCGGCTCGCGCGCCTCGAGCACCTCGCGCCTGAACTCCGCGTCCCCAATCTCGATGACGTTTCCTGCCATGGCGTGTTCCTCCTCGGGAGGCCCGGGCTCGAATGCGCGGCGCCTCGTGACGGAGGAAGATGTAATGGCGGTGGGGTGACGGGACGAGAGCCCCGGATGCAACGCATTGTTCCGCGAAGCGCCCCTAATCCTGCTGCGTCTCCCACGGCAGCGCGGCGCTGCGCTCCGACAGCAGCGTGAGGAAGGCGCGGACCTTGGGCGGGAGCTGACGGCTGCTGGGGTAGACGGCGAAGACGGGGATGCCCGGGGGCGTGACGGCCTCCATGACGGGAACGAGCATTCCGCCGCGCACGTCGTCCACGACGAGCGACGCCGGCAGCCGCACGAGGCCCAGCCCCGCGCGCGCGGCGGCCTGTCCGGCGCGGAGGCTGGGCACGCGCAGCCGGCCGGTGACGGGCACCGTCCTCGCGCGCCTGCCCTCGCCGAAGAACCACACTTCGTCGGTGCCGGGCTCGGCCAGGAGGACGCACTCGTGGCCCTTCAGTTCGTCGGCGGTGCGGGGCGAGCCGTGGCGGCTGAGGTACGTGGGGCTGGCGTAGTAGCCCGTGCGCAGGGTGCCCAGCCGGCGGGCCACCAGCGACGAGTCCGCGAGCGGCCCGGTGCGCAGCGCCAGGTCGTACTCCTCGGCGATGAGGTCCACGTGCGCCTCGGCGAGCGACACCTCCACGCGCATCAGCGGCTGGCGCAGGAGGAACTCGGAGATGAGGGGCGTGAGCAGCTCGCCGAGCAGGGAGAGGGTGGCGATGCGCAGCGTGCCCTGGGGCGTGCCGCGTGACTCGCTCACCGCGCGGTTCACCTCGCGGGCCTCGGCGACGAGCCGCGCGCAATGCGCGTGGTAGTCCCGTCCCGCCTCGGTGAGCCGCAGCCGGCGCGTGTTGCGTTCCAACAGGCGCACGCCGAGCCGCGCCTCCAGGGCGGCCAGCCGGCGGCTCACGGTGGACTTGCGCAGGCCCAGCCGCTCCGCGGCGGCGGTGATGCCGCCGGTCGCCACCACCTCGGCGAAGAGCAGCATGTCATCCAGAAGGGGAGGGCTCGGGGACACGGG
>NZ_JABBJJ010000688.1 GCF_012933655.1 Pyxidicoccus fallax
GCACCACGGCCGCCACCGAGGGGATGGCCGGGGCGATGGGTGGCACCACGGGCGCCACCGAGGGGATGCCGGGCACGGAGGGAGGACGCGCGGCGGCCACCGAGGGGACGGCGGGCACGGGCGGGACACCCGTGCGCGCGGCGGCGGGAGGCGGAGGCGGCACCGCGGGCCCGGAGGCCGACGGAGGACGGGGCGCGGAGCCGGCGGGCGCGAGGGCGGGCAGCGAGACGGTGGGACGCGCTCCCGGGCGGACCGGCGGCTGTGTCGACGGCGGAGCGGCGGGCGGCGCCACCTGACCCACGGCGAGCGTGGGCGGAGGACGCGGCGGCGCCGGCGGGGTGACGGGAGGACGCACCGCCGGGCCGGAGCCCGAGGCGGGTGGCACGGAGGGCACCGCGCCGGCACCCGAGGCGGGAGGCACGGGGGGCACCGCGCCGGTGCTCGGAGCGGACGCGCCGACGGAGGGCACCGCACCGGACGGAGGGCGCTGGGCGGCGGGAGCACCGGGAGGAACCGCGCTGGAGCCCGGACGCGGAGTCGCCGCGGCCGCCGGGGGCACGCCGGTGGCGGGGGCCACGGGGCGCTGCGGGGCGCCGGAGGCGGAACCAACCGCGGGGATGCCGGCGACGGTCGGGCGCTGCGCGGACGCGGCAGGCACCGCGGGCGACGCGGTGGGCACCGCGGGGATGCCGCTGACGGTCATCCGCTGCCCGGGGGGAAGTGGCGCGGCCGGAGGCACGGCGGAGACGGCGCCCGACTGCGGCGAGCGTGCCTGCGCCGCGCCTGCGGGTCCGGAGGCCTGCGAGGGCGCGCCCACCGGAGGCGTCACGGAGGGCAGCCCGGCCGGAGTGCCACGAGGCGCGGGGCCGGTGGGGCTGGCCGTCACGGGCGTGATGGAAGGAAGCCCGGCCGGAGTCCCGCGAGGCGCGGGCCCCGCCGCCGGAGGCGTGACGGAGGGCGGAGCGCCCGGAGCCTGTGGCGCGGCCACGGACGGCGCACCCGGGACTCCGGGCGCCTGCGGCGCGCTCGGGGCCGCGGGACGAGCGGACGGAGCCGCCGCGCGCGCGGGAGCCTGGGGCGTGGCGCCCGGAGGCACAGGCTGCGCACCGGCCGCGCCCACGGCGGGCGTGGACACAGTGGGACGCGGCACCGCCGGCGTCGGCTGCGCACCGACGGCGGGCGTGGCGACGGTGGGGCGAGGCACCGCGGGAGTCTGCTGCGCACCCGTGGCACCCACGGCCGGAGTCGACACGGTGGGACGCGGCACGGCGGGCGTCTGCTGCGCACCCGCGGCCGGAGTCGACACGGTGGGACGCGGCACGGCGGGCGTCTGCTGCGCACCCGCGGCACCCACGGCTGGAGTCGACACGGTGGGGCGGGGCGTCGCGGGAGCCTGCTGCGCACCCGCCGCGCCGACAGCCGGAGTCGACACGGTGGGACGTGGCACCGTCGGCTGCGCACCCACGGCGGGCGTGGCGACGGTGGGGCGCGGAGCGATGGGGGCCGGAGTGGCCGGCGAACGCGGGGGCGCGGCCTGGGCCGTTCCCGGAGGCTGCGCTCCGGGCGTGGCGCCCGGAGGGCGCGGCGCTGCCTGGGGCGTGGCACCTGGGGCGGGCGTAGGCTGTGGCGCGGCGGTCGCGGGCGCGCCGGGC
>NZ_JABBJJ010000689.1 GCF_012933655.1 Pyxidicoccus fallax
GGGTGGGCGCGAGGGCGTGCGCTACAGCGGCTCGCCGTTGCCGCTGTCGCTGTCGGAGGCGGGCTACCGGCACCAGGTGCTGCTGGTGGAGCTGAAGGGTGACGCGCTCGAGAGCGTGCGTCCGCTGACGGTGCCGCGCAGCACGGACATGGTGCGGGTGCCCGCGCGGGACGCGGTGCCGCTGGACGAAGTGGTGGCGCTGCTGGCGGCGCTGCCGGACCACGAGGAGGACTCGCCGGAGTGGCGGCGGCCGTACCTGGAGGTCTGCGTGGCGCTGCCCCGGCCGGAGCCGTCGCTGCGGCACAAGGTGGAGAAGGTGCTGGAGGGCAAGGCGGCGCGGCTGGTGAAGCTGACGCCCGCGTACACGGGCACCGGTGGCGCGCTGGCGGAGGCGCAGCCCGGCCTGTCGCTGAAGGAGCGCACGCCCGAGGACGTCTTCCGGGCCCGCTACGCGCGCGACTTCCAGGAGCCTCCGGCCCCGGTGCTGCTGGAGGCCTTCCACACGCTCCTGACCGAGGTGCAGGAGGAGGCGTCATGAAGATTCTCGCCATTCGCGGCTCCAACCTGACGAGCTTCGCGGGCGACTTCGCCATGGACCTGGACCAGCCTCCGCTGGACCGGCTGGGCCTGTTCGCCATTACGGGCGCCACGGGCGCGGGCAAGAGCACGCTGCTGGACGCCATGTGCCTGGCGCTGTTCGACCGCACGCCCCGGCTGGGCGGGCGCGGCGGCGCGCCGGTGGGCCGGGCCGACGAGGACGAGGACGCGCGGCTGCTGGCGTACGACGTGCGCGGCATGCTGCGGCGCGGGGCCGGCGAGGGCTTCGCCGAGGTGGACTTCCTGGGGAAGGACGGGCGGCGCTACCGGGCGCGCTGGTCGGTGTGGCGGGCGCGCAACCGCGCGGAAGGGCGCTTCCGGCCGCAGGAGATGTCCCTGGTGGACGTGGCCACCAGCCAGCAGTTCGGCCGCACCAAGAGCGAGGTGCTGGCGGCCATCCAGGAGCGGCTGGGGCTGTCGTTCGACCAGTTCCGCCGCTCGGCGCTGCTGGCGCAGGGCGAGTTCGCCGCCTTCCTGAAGGCCGACGCCAGCGAGCGCGCGGAGCTGCTGGAGCGGATGACGGGCACGGAGGTGTACAGCCGGCTGTCCGTCGCCGCGCACGAGAAGAATCGCAAGGAGCAGGAGGAGCTGACGCGGCGGGCGCAGGGGCTGGCGGCGATTGCCCTGATGCCGGAGGCGGAGCGGGCGGCGGCGGAGGTGCGGCTCGGCGAGGAGGCCACGGAGCGGGCGGCGGTGGAGGCGCGGCTCGCGGCGGCGGAGGGCGCGGCGACGTGGCACTCGGAGCGGGCGGCGCTGCTGGGCGCGGAGCTGGCGGCCGAGACGAAGGTGGCCGAGGCGGCGTCGGCGGTGGAGGCGGCGGCGCCCCGGGCGGAGCGGCTGGAGGCGGTGCGCGCGGCGGAGTCCTTCCGGGCCCCGGTGAAGGCGGCGGAGGAGGCGGAGCGCCGGTGGGCGGAGGCGGAGGCCGCGCGGGCGGCCCGGGCCTCGGAGGCGCAGAAGGCGCTGGCGGAGGCTGGCGCGAAGCGCGCGGTGCTGGGAGAGACGGAGCGGGCCCGGAC
>NZ_JABBJJ010000068.1 GCF_012933655.1 Pyxidicoccus fallax
GGTGGGAATCTATGCACGGCCCTTCCCACGCGCTCGTGCCTGCGAGACCTACATGAATGAAGCGGAGGTCTCGGAGATGTGTTGTGGCATCAACACTCCGCGGGGGCTCAGCGGTTGAAGCGGAGAACCTGGATGGACCTGGCCGTCCCACCCTCTTCAGACCACGCAAGCACCGGGGTCCCGTGACTGTCGAATCCCAAGACGGGTCTCGTGGCCTCGGTCTTCCCGGATACGGCTCCCAGCGCACCACTCCCCAGCCAGTCCCAGTCACTTCCGGTCCACTGCCGAGCGAAGATGTCTTCGGACATCTCACCGGTGAACTCGCTCCACACAAGGTGGAGCGTGCCGTTCCGGTCCACGCCGAGCTGCGGCCACCGGGCCGCCTGGTAGCCAGACCGAGCACTCAGGGCCCCCCCCACGGGTTCCCAGGCATTGTTGTTCCACCGGCTGACGTAGATTTTCTCGGCAAGCGTCGGGGAGCCCGGCTGCTGCTTCATGAAAGCCACGACGGGGCGACCGTTCCCATCCAACTGCAACGAGGGCGTTCCTCCAAAACAGCCCGTGTCTCCCAGGTCACCGCCGACGGACCGCCAGTCATCACGTGCCCACGTCCAGACCCTGATGGTGCATCGGGGAGGAAAGACGTCGTCGTTCTCTTCATGTACGGCGACCACCGGGTGCAGCCCCGCTTCCAACACCATGGAAGCAGACACCGTCCTCATGGAAGGCCGACTGGCCGTGAGGGCAGTCCCAATGGGCAGCCACTCGCGACCGCTCCAGCGCTGGACGTACACCCATCTGGGACCACCCAAGGTGCCTTCATCCCATGAGACAACCGGACTGCCATCCTTGTCGAGCTGCAGAGCGACACTCCAAACCGGCGTATCCCCAGCCTGCGCACTCAAGGGAGTGCCCAGTTGCTGCCACTCGCCATCCACCCATCGCGAGACATACAGGCTGGTGGTGGAACCCTGACGGCCACCCCAAGCAACAACTGGGTTGCCCTGCGCATCCAACCGGAGAACCACCGGGCCATGCGCGGAATCCTCCACAGTGGGAGCGCCAAGCGACTCCCAGGAACTCCCGTTCCACCGCGAGACAAAGACGAATTGACCGTTCTCATCCGTATCCAGCTCGATCCAGGCAACGACAGGACGCCCATCTCCATCGAGCTGGAGCGAGGGACCGCCGGCAGGGGTTGAACCTTCGAGAGCACTCAGCGCCGGAAACCTGAAGAACTCGGGAAGGCTCCAGGCCCACCCATCGGAGGGCAGTAACAAGGCGTTTCCAGCCAGGTCCGTGAGCTGGTCTGTCAGGACGAGCGTCAGGGTACCCGGCAGCTTCAGGCTCGCCGCAGGAGCCACGATGAGCGACATACCGTCGTTGGACAACTCCGCGGTACGCGCCAAGGGTCCAGTGCCCGCGCGCAGCAGCACCGAAGCCTCCGTCAGGGTCACGGCGTCGAGCGGTTCGGTGAACGTGGCCTGGATGGGCTCGCGGACGGAAACGCCCTCGGCTCCAGGCGCGGGGCGACGTGACAACACCTGGGGCGGCGTCCTGTCGACAACCACGGTGCGCTCCGCGCTGGTGTACAACCTCCCAGCCAGCGTGGCGCGAGCCCGAAGCACGTGCGCGCCTTCCGCGGTGGACGTCGTATCCCACGAGTACGTCAACGGCGGCGTCAGGACCGCGAGACGGCTGCCATCCACGAGCAGCTCCACGACTTCGGGTGTGCCGCCCTCCATTGCCACTTCGAGCAGGACACTCCCGTTCGTATACGTGACGGGTTGTGGCGTCAGGAGGTCCAACGTGAACACGGGAGGCCCCGCATCCGGCACCGAAGCATCCGGTGTTCCGGAGTCCGGCGATGTTCCGGAGTCCGGCGGTGTTCCGGAGTCCGGCGGTGTTCCGGAATCCACGACGGGAACCTCCGGCTCGCCAGCGTCGGGCGTTTCGGGCACCTGCTCGATTTCTGGGAGGTCGATGCAGGCCCAGGAGAAGAGGCAGCAGAGCACTGCGACGGTTCTGAGGTTGTGCATGGTGCAGGTGGGCGGTGCAGTCGTCGTTCCGCGCCCACGCCGGATGGGAGCCGTGCCAATACCTCGAACTCCCATGGGTTGAAGCCACGAAAACAGCGGCCCTTCCCGTGAGTGAGTCCACCCGCGAGACGCGGGTCTCGCCCAATGGACCTCCGGCATCCAGAACGGCAACGCCCCCGTGGAGTCCGTCTCCACGAGGGCGCTGCGAGCCACTCAGTGCTGGAGGCTCAGGACCTCCGTTGAATCACTGGGCAGGAGGCGGCTGGGTGGCGACCGTGCTGACCGACAGGTTGGCGGTGATGGGCTGGCCCCAGATGCTCTCGTAGGTGCCGGTGGTGCCCCCCGCGGGGCGGTTCGCCAGCTTGTCGAACGCCACGTGCACCCGCAGGCTGGTGGGGCTCAGGGGGAACGCGCCGTTGTAGAAGAAGGAGTAGCGCGTGCTGTAGCCCGAGTAGATCATCGGGAAGGGAGCCACCTCGGCGGGAGTGCGGGTCTGGAGGGGAGCGGAGGGCTCATCCATGAAGAGGTCGAGGCCCACCGGGTTGTTCAGCTCACCCGCGACGTCGCCGATGACGTTGACGGAGGTGGCGCTGGCGTCGGCGATGTTCGCGTCGATGAACACCTGGACGTAGGGGCCGAAGTCGTAGGTCCGCGCGATGGGCGAGCTGAAGTTCACGTAGATGCGCTCACCGGGGTTGATCTGCGACGACGTGGGCGACGACGTCGAGGTCTCCTGGTAACGAACCTCCGAGATGGTGATGGCCTGGGCGTTCGCCGGCTCGCCCGTGAAGAAGTAGCCGGTCTTGGTGTAGAGGCTGCCACCCTCGGCCGACACGGCGCGCACGTCGATGTTGTACTCCCGGCCCGGCTGCAGGCCGTTGGAGGGCCGGATGGTGGCGCTGTAGCCGCCAGCACCGATGCTGGTGGTGACCGCCAGCGACTCGCGTCCGGCCTCGTCGGTCAGGCGCGCCAGCAGCGAGCCCTGCTGCACGGGCTGGCTGAAGAACAGGTAGATGGGGTCGCCGGCACCAATCATGTTGCGCAGCGGGTCCCTGTCGGTGGCTCCCCGGAGGCTGCCGACGTTGCTGCTCTCGACGTTCAGCGCCGCCCCCTGGTTGTCACGCGCGAACTGCAGGTTGATGAGCCGCGTGGAGGTGTTCTGCACGGCCGTCTGGCCCGAGTAGGTGGCCGCGTAGCCCGTGGTATCCGGCAGGGCGTCGTTGTTGGTGTCCACCGGGGAGACCCACAGCCGGTACGCGCCATTCTGCAGGCGCGCCATCTCCGCCGCGCTGGGGATACCCGAGAACGTCAGGACACCCTGCTCGTCCGCGATGGCCTCCACCACGACGTTGCTCACCACGCGAGTGGCGTTTTCACCATTGAAGAGGATGATGGAGCCTGCGGGCGCGGCCTCGAGCGTGGCCCGCGCGTTCGCGGCGGGGCGGCCCTGCGGCGTCACCACGATGAAGCTCATCGTGCCATCCAGCTTCGCCAGGGTGATGGGGCCGAAGCTCGCGTTGGCGTTGTTGATGGGGACGTTGCCGGCCGACGAGGGCACCGTCGAGGTGGCGCGCAGCGTGGCATAGCCGGCCTTGCTGAAGGTCAGCAGCACCTCGGAACCGGCGGGAACGCCCGGGAACTCGAAGTTGCCCTTCGCATCCGTCGGGACCGACACGGGCTCCGCCGAGCTGCCGATGGTCATCTCCACGACGACCTCGGACAGCGGCTTCAGGTCCGTGCTCAGCACCTGGCCCGACACGGTGCCCTTCGGCGTGGCCGGCGTCACCACCGTCACGCTGTCCGGCTCACGCACGCCGTCCGCGATACCGTCGCCGTTCTCGTCCTTCAAATCCTCGCCACAGCCCAGAGCCAGGAACGGCACCACGGCGAACACCAGATGCTTCTTCATCTTCCCCACCTTGAAAGGATTTCCCCAATATCGGCGTCCGAACACTCGAAAGGACGCGCAGCGGACACTCTCCGACCCGAGCCTCTCCCGTCAAGCCAGGGGCCCCGCCGGGCATGCCCTCCACTCCCACCGCCCGCTCCGATTCGGATCACCCCCGGTTTCTCAACCCGCGGAGGTCCGAGCCGACCCCCCCATCACATCCCGCCGTGCCCGCGCCGCCGGCTGCTAGGGTGCCGCGCCATGTCGGACGTGAATGACCCCTGCCTCGGCTGCGCCATCGTGCGCGGGGACACCCGCCCCGTGGGGGGCGTTCTCGCCCGGGCTCCGGGGCTCGTGCTGCACGGTGTGGCCTCCCCCAGCCCCGTCCCCGGCTGGGTCGTCATCTCCAGCGAGCGCCACGTGCGCGCCTGGTACGACCTGGACGACGAGGCCGCGCGCGAGCTGGGCCCCTTCGCCGCCCGCGTCATGCGCGCCCAGCGCGAGGTGCTCGGCGCCGAGCACGCCTACGCCTTCGCCATCGGCGACGTGCTGCGCCACTTCCACCTGCACCTCGTCCCCCGCTACGCCCACACCCCCCAGCGCCTCTGGGGCCGCGCCGTCTTCGACGCCCCCGCCGCGGACCACCGCCCCGCCGAGGAACTCGAGGCTGCCGCCCGCGCGCTCGCCGCCGCGCTGTCGCGCTGAAGCCGCTCGCCCGCCCCCCGGGCAACCGCCACGCGCCCCTGGGAGGAGGACCCCACCCCGCACCGCGTGCCCACGACGGACGCCGCCGCGGGTCCGATAGGGGCATCACAACCCGCCGGCCCCATGGACCTGCCCTCCCGGAGAGGGAAGAATGCCGGCCGCCCCATGCGTCCCTCCCGTTCCGGTCCGCTGCTCGCCCTGACCCTCCTGCTCCTGTCCACGAGCCCCGTGCTCGCGGACAACAACGCGGACGAGGCGGAAATCGCCTTCGAGCTGGGCAACGACGCGTACTCCCGGGGCGAATACGCCGAGGCGCTGCGCTCCTACTTCACCAGCTACCGCCTCGTCCCCAACCGCAACGTCCTCTTCAACATCGCCCGCTGCTTCGAGGCGCTGAACAAGTTCAACGAGGCGTACCGCTACTACAACGACCTGCTCACCGAGGACCTCCCCGCCGAGGACGCCTCCGAGGTGACGCGCTCGCTGGACCGGCTCCGCCCCAAGGTCGCCCTCGTGCGCGTCACCACCAACCCCAAGGGCGCCGACGTCTACGTGGACCGCATGGACCTGGGCAGCCGCGGGCGCTCGCCGCAGACGCTCGCGCTGTCGCCCGGCCGCCACAAAATCATGGTGAAGAAGGACGGCTACCGCCCCGCCGAGGCCACCGTCTCCCTGGCGAAGGGACGCGAGGCGGAGCAGACCTTCGAGCTCACCCTCATCACCGGCGGCGTGGAGCTGTCCGGCACCCCCGAGGGCGCCGAGGTGCGCGACACCCCCAACGGCCCCGTCATCGCCCGGCTGCCCGGCCGCGCGCGCCTGCCTCCCGGCCAGCGCGTGCTGTACGTGCGCGCCCCCGGCTACGCCCCCTCCCAGTACGTGGTGGACGTGCCCGCCGACAGCGCCGTGCCCCTCGCCGTGTCCCTGCGCGTGCAGGACCGGCCCACCGGCCGGCTCGTCGTCACCGCCAACCGCGACGGCGCCGCCGTGCGCGTGGACGGCCAGCCCGCCGGCTTCACCCCCACCGTCGTCACCCTCCCCGAGGGCGAGCACACCCTCGAGGTGGAGAGCCGCGAGGTGCGCCCCCTGCGCCAGCAGGTGACGGTGGTGGCCGACCAGGAGGTCAAGGTCCACGCCGAGCTGCGCTACGCCCCGCCCCCCGTGCGCGCCGCCTCCAAGAGCCTCGTCGCCGTGGACGAGGCCCCCGCCTCCACCACCGTCCTCACCCAGGAGGAGCTGCGCGCCTTCGGCTGGCGCACCCTCGCCGAGGCCCTCTCCGGCGTGCGCGGCATCTTCCTCACCGACGACCGGACGTACACCTACCTGGGCGTGCGCGGCTTCTCGCCCCCGGGCGACCTCAACACCCGCGTCCTCATCCTCTGGGACGGCCACGCCATGAACGACGTCTGGGCCGGCCAGGGCTACGCCGCGCATGACCTCAGCGTGGACCTCCAGGAGGTGGAGCGCATCGAGGTCGTCCGCGGCCCCGGCAGCGCCCTGTACGGCACCGGCGCCTTCTTCGGCGTCATCAACGTGGTGCCGCGCGAGTCGCTCGGCGCGGACAAGCACATGGAGCTGACGGGCGCGGTGGGCGGCCTGGGCACCAGCCGTGGCCATGCCACCGCGTCGTGGGAGGACGGCGACCGCTCGGTGCTGGTGAGCGCCGCGGCCATGAGCGCCACCGGCGCGGACACCACCCGGCTGAGGGACGACCTCATCATCACCGGGCTGGACGGAGAGAAGGCCGCCACCGGCTCGGTGCGCGCCCGCCTGGGCCACTTCTCCTTCCAGGGCCAGTTCAACGTCCGCTCCAAGGACCTGCCCACCGCCCCCTATGGCACCGTGCCGGGCGCCGAGGGCAACACCGTGGAGGACCTGCGCGCCTTCGCCGAGGCCCGCTACGAGCGGGCCTTCTCCGAGCGCATCAGCCTGTCGGTGCGCGGCGCGTTGGACCTCAGCCGCTACGAGGGCATCTACGTGTACCCGGACGCGGGCGGAGGCGCCCTCCCGGAGGAAGGCGCGGCGGACTGGGTCACCGCCGAGGCGCGAGCGACGCTGGGCCTCTTCGACGGCAACCGCCTCACCGTGGGCGTGGAGGGCCAGGGCCAGCTGCGCGTGCGCCAGACGGCGCGCGGCGAGCCGCTGGAGACGAAGGCCCGCACGCTGGTGTCCGCGTACCTGCTCGACGAGTGGCGGCTGCACCCGCGGCTGAGCCTCTCCGCCGGCCTGCGCCTGGACAAGTACCTGGACCTGGACACCACGCCCCTCACCCCGCGCCTGGCCCTCATCGCGCGGCCGTACGAGAAGGGCCTCACCAAGCTGGTGGCCGGCCGCGCCTTCCGCGCGCCCAACGTCTACGAGCTCTACTACGAGGACGGCATCTCCCAGGGCGCGGCCGGGGAGCTGGACCCGGAGACCATCACCACCTTCGAGCTGGAGCACTCGCACGACCTGACGCACGAGCTGCGGCTCACCGTGGCCGGCTACCACAACCGCATCTCCAGCCTGGTGCAGCTCCAGACGGAGGCCCGCCCCTCCGGGGACTGCGGCGGCGCGGCCTGCCTGCGCTTCGTCAACAACGACGGCACCGCGCTGGCCTGGGGCGCCGAGGCCGGCGTGCACTGGCAGCCGGGGCGGTGGCTGCTGGTGGACCTGAGCTACTCGTACGTGAAGCTGAGCAACGCCTCGGAGGACGTCGTCGCCGCGGCCCCCGCGCACCTCGTCTCCGGACGCTTCCTGATGCCGGTGGGCGCCGGGGACATGCGCGTGGCCACGCAGGCCACCTACCAGAGCGCGCGGCCCGGCGGCCCCGGCGGCGCCGACAGCGGTGAGGCGTTGCTCGTCGGCTTCGGCCTGTCCGGCGACTACGGCCCGCTGCGCTACTTCGCCGGCGTGCACAACCTCCTGGACGCCCGCTACACGCTGCCGGTGTCGGAGGAGAACTCCATCGCCCCCGTGCCGCAGTACGGCCGGACGTTCACCCTCCAGCTCACCGGCAGCTTCTGACGCGCCCCATGTCCGACCTCGCGCTGGCCTTCATCCACCCCGGCCATGCCCTCTACGAGGGTGAGCTGGAGCTGCGCTTCCGCGTGCTGCGCGAGCCGCTCGGCTTCACCCGCGCCCAGGTGGCCTTCCCCTTCGAGGGCAACAGCCTCCACCTCGTGGCGCACCAGGGTGACACCGTGCTGGGCTGTGTCCTCTTCAACCCCGAGGACGCACACGGCGGCCGCCTCTTCCAGATGGCCGTGTCCCCCACCCTCCAGGGGCGGGGCCTGGGTGCCCGGCTGGTGCGCGCCCTGGAAGAGGAGCTGCGCCGTCGCGGCTTCACCCACGTCCACCTTCACGCCCGCGCCCCCGTCGTCCCCTTCTATGAGCGGCTGGGTTACAGCGTGTACGGAGAGCCGTTCACCGAGGTGGGAATTCCACATCGGCACATGCGCAAGGCGCTCGACAGCCGGGGGGCCTAGCTGTCACCCGTCAACCAGCCGGAGGGCTTCGGCTGGACCCGGGGGGTTGATCCACCAGCGATGCTGGTAACCTCTGGATTCCGAGCAGCCCGCCACCTCCAGGAGACACGATGAACGGAAAGAACGACGGACGTTCTCCGCCCCCTTCTCGCGGCACCGGTCCGACGGCGGGTCCACCCGGTGGCGAGGACGAGGACGAGGGCGCCGCGTCCGAGGTGGACGGCGCGGACGCGCCCCGGCGGCCCATCTACGTGCTGGAGGGCAACACGCTGCACACGCGGCTGACGCGGGAACTGGGCCTGCACTATCCCTTCGTCAACGCGGGCATGGCCTTCGTGGCGCTGCCGCCGCTGGTCATCGCCGTGTCGGAGGCGGGAGGCCTGGGCATGCTCGGCGCCGCGCCGGAGCCGCCGCCCTTCCTGCAGGCCCGCATCCAGGCCATCCGCGCCGGCACGAAGCGCCCCTTCGGCGTCAACCTCATCGTCGCGAGCGGGGGCGGCCAGGACTTCACCACGCGCGCGCACATCGACGTGTGCATCGCGGAGAAGGTGCCCGTCGTCTCCTTCCACTGGGGCACGCCGCCCGCGGACTGGGTGAAGGCGCTGAAGGCCGCGGGCACGCGGGTGTGGATGCAGGTGCACTCGGTGGAGGCCGCGCGCGAGGCGCTGGCCTGGGGCGCCGACGGCCTCATCGCCCAGGGCCGTCAGGCCGCCGGTCACAACCGGAGCGCCGTGTCCACGCTGAAGCTGGTGCGCGAGGTGCGCGCGCTCGCCCCCGAGGTGACGCTGCTGGCCGCCGGTGGCATCGCCGACGGCCCCAGCGCGGCGCGCGCCCTCTTCCGCGGCGCGGACGGCGTCTGGGTGGGCACGCGCATGGTCGCCTCCGTGGAGGCCCACGCGCACCCCGGCTACAAGCAGCGCGTCGCCGAGGGTGACGCGGGCGACTCGGATGTCACGACGCTCTTCGGCCCCGAGTGGCCGGGCCAGCCCATGCGCGTGCTGCGCAACCGCGTGGTGCGAGAGTGGGCCGGCCGCGAGGCCCGCGTCCCCTCGCCGCCGCCCGCGCCGGAGCGCATCGGCACCGCGCGGCTGTTCCCTGGCCTGCCGGGTGGGGACGCGCCCTACGCGATGCCGAAGTTCTGCTCCTTCCCGCCCACCGCCGACACCGAGGGCGACCTGGAGGAGATGGCCATGCCCGCCAGCGGCGCCAGCATGGCGCGCATCGAGAGCGTGCTGCCCGCCGGTCAAATCGTGGTGGAGATGATGGAGCGGGCGCACCGGGTGCTCGCCAATCCCATCGGCCTGGACGCTGAAGCCGAAGAGGACGACCGGGGCTGAATTGGAGTAGGAGCGCCTCCATGGGTATGCACTGGAGGCGTGCTTCTCTCGCCGGCTGGGGGGTCCTCGCGCTGTGCGGCGCCACCGCGGTGGTGCGCGCCGCCACCTCGGAGATGCCCCCACCCGAGCGGCGACTGTCCCCCGAGGAGCGCGTGGAGGTGGGCCGCGCCGCCGCCGCCGAGGAGCCCGGCTGGAGGCAGCGCTCGCGCCACTCCTTCCCGGGAGACCAGTGGTCCCAGGACGACGACTTCGGTGCCTCCGAGCGGAAGTGGGCCATGGACGAGGCCCGTCGGCGCGGCGTGCCGGTGACGGACGTGTTCGACGCCATCGACGAGGAACTGCACGCGGCGGGCCCCATCGCATCCCCGCGCAAGGCCACCGCCAGCCCGTGCAAGCCCCGGCCCTTCTACGACTGACGGCGCCCACCCATGACGTCCCAGCTCCGCACCTTCCACCGCGTCGCCACCCTTCCCGCCCTGCGCCTGGCCCTCTTCGCCGTGCTGGCCCTCATCGCGTGCTGGCGCCCGCTGACGAAGGCGGGGGGGCTGAATGACTTCCGCGACTCGCACCTGTTGCACTCGTACGAGGACGCGGGCGCGCGCACCCTGACGCGCTACGGCCAGCTGCCGCTGTGGAACCCGTGGTCCTGTGGCGGCCAGTACGCGCTGGGCAGCCCGCAGACGCGCGTGGCGTCTCCGACGCTGCTCGTGTCCGCCGCCCTGGGCGCGCGGCGCGCGGAGCCGGTGCTGTTGTGGGCGTTCCTCGTGCTCGGCATGGAGGGCTTCTTCCGCTACGCGCGGCGGCGCGCGGGCTCCGCGGTGGGGGCGCTCGCGGCGGCGCCGCTGTTCGGCCTCTTCGGCTTCACCGCGCTGTCGTGGTCCATCGGCTGGCTCAACTTCGCCGGCTTCCTGCTGCTGCCCTGGCTGCTGGTGGGCACGCGCCGGGCCGCGGAGGGGCGGCTGTCCGGCGTGGTGCTGGTGGCGGCCGTCTTCGCCTTCCTGCTGGGCTTCGGCGGCACCTACCCCGTGCCCATGGGCGCCCTCTTCGTCGCGCTGGAGACGGGGCGCACGCTGTACATGCTCCGTGGCCGCGAGCGCCGCCTCCGCGCGCTGTGGACGCTGGGCGCCACCGCCCTCTTCACGCTGGGCGCCTGCGCGTACCGGCTGTGGCCGCTGGTGGAGACGATGCTCTCGTCGCCGCGCATCATGGCGGGCTCGCCGGGCAACTCCCTCGAGACGCTGGCGCGGATGATGTTGCAGCTGCCGGCGCGCTCGGGCTTCAGCAACCCGGGCAACTTCTTCCTCGTGGCCGTGGCGCTCGCGCTGGTGCCGGTGGCGCTGGTGCTGGCCCGCCGCCGCGCGCTGTACCCCACCGCCCTCGCGGCGCTGTGCGTGTGGATGGCGGCCGGGTACTCCGCGAAGCCGTCGCTGTTCGCCGGGCTGCGCACGCTGCCCATCTTCAGCACGTTCCGCTACCCGGAGCGCTTCCTCCTCCCCGCCGGCTTCTTCATCGCCGAGCTGGCCGCGCTCGCGCTCGCCGCGCTCCTCGTGCACGCGCTGCGCCGCCGGACGCGGTGGGCGCCCCGGGTGGCGGCCCTGGCCTGCGGCGCGGTGGTGGCGGGCTGGGGCGTGCAGGTCCACGCCTTCTCCAACCTCACGCGCTGGGCACCCATGGTGGCGGAGCCCACGCCCACGCCGCCGGAAGCGGAGCAGCCCTTCGCGCAGGCGCGCGGCAACCGCTGGTCGCAGGGCCACTTCCTCGCCCTCAACCGCGGCTCCATCGCCTGCGGCGAGGCGTGGCCGGTGCCCATGTCCGCGATGCTGCGCGGAGACCTGCCCCAGGAGGAATACCTGGAGGAGCCCACCTCCGGCACGGCTCGCCGCGTGGAGTGGACGCCCAACCGCGTGGAGGTGGACGTGACGGCGTCGCGGCCGGCGGTGCTCCTCGTCAACCAGAACTGGCACCCGGGCTGGGAGACCTCGGTGGGCGAGGTGGTGTCGCGCGACGGGCTGCTCGCCGTGCGCCTGCCGGAAGGTTCCCACCGCGTGGTGTTGAGCTTCCTGCCGCGCTCGGGGCTGGGTGGCGCGCTGGTGTCGGTGCTGGCCTGGGCGGGGCTCGGCTTCCTCGCGTGGCGCCAGCGCGCGCGGCCCTCCCGTCCCTGGTGGGGCGTGGGGGCCCTCGCCGTGGGCGCGGTGCCGCTCGTCGCGTGGGGCGCGCTGCTGGTGACGTCGAGCGAGCCCGTGGCGCGGGCGGTGCCGCGCAACGCGGATGGCACGCCCATCGTCGTGGAGACGCTGCCGCCCCAGGCGCGTCCCGTGGGCGCGCGCTTCGACGTGCCCATGGAGCTGGTGGCCGTCGACGTGCCTTCCGCCCCGGACGCGGAGGGGCTCGTCCACATGGCGCTCTACTGGCGGGTGACGGGGCCGGTGCCCCGCACGACCGGCATCTTCGTGCACCTGCCGGGGCCGGAGGGCAGCAAGCGCAAGAACTCGGACCACGTGGTGCTGGGCGGCACCTTCTTCCTCCGCGACGTGCCGAGGGATGTCCTCCTGCGCGACGCCTTCGCCGTGTCCACCAAGGACTGGGAGGCCGGCGAGTGGAAGGTGCTCGTGGGCCTGTGGCACGCCGGAGGCAACGGCTCGCGCATCGAGGCCCGCGGCGCGGACGGAAGACCGCTCCCCGAGTCACGCGTGGAGGCGGGCGCCTTCGCCGTGCCGCCGAAGACGGCCCGCTGACGCTCCTTCACTGGTGACTGTCCGGAACCCGACACGGCTCTCGTGCCCAAGGGTTGGGTGAAGGACTCGCGGGTCCGCCCCTCTTCCCTCGGCTTTCCCGTTTCCGAGACGATTGCAACGGCATTGCGGCTGCGCCGTTGCATCGGAGACACCGTGGGGACCTACCGGATTGTGAAGAAGCTGGCCGCGGGCGGCATGGCCGAGGTGTTCCTGGGGAAGGTGGTGGGCGCGGAGGGCTTCGAGAAGCCGGTCGCCGTCAAGCGCATCCTCCCCTCGTACGTGCAGGACGCGGCCTTCGTGGAGCTGTTCCTGCGCGAGGCGAAGGTCTCCGTGGCGCTCCAGCACGGCAACGTCGTGCAGGTGCTGGACCTCGGCTCGAGCGCCGGCCAGTACTACATGGTGATGGAGTTCGTGGACGGGGAGAACCTGCGCGCGCTCCTGAAGGCGGCCCGGCAGCGGCAGCTTCCCCTGGGCCTGCGTGAGGTGTGCTTCATCGCGCAGCAGGTGGCGGACGGGCTCGCGTACGCGCATGGCCGCGTGGACCGCGCCGGCGCGCCGCTGAACATCGTCCACCGCGACATCAACCCGTCCAACGTCATGGTCTCCAGCAACGGAGGCGTGAAGCTGGCGGACTTCGGCATCGCCAAGGTGGCCGACGGGCACATCGAGACGCAGGCCGGCGTGCTCAAGGGCAAAATCAACTACCTGTCCCCCGAGCAGGTCCAGGGCCGCCCCGTGGACCAGCGCAGCGACATCTTCCTGCTGGGGCTGCTGCTGTTCGAGATGCTCGCGGGACGCCGGCTCTTCGACGGCTCGTACCCGCAAATCATCCACGCGCTGGGCAGCTTCGACGAGCGCACGCTGGAGCCGCTCCCCGGTGTGCCCGCCCCGCTGTGGTCCATCGTGCTGCGCGCCCTGGCCGCGTCGCCCTCGGCCCGCTTCCCGTCGGCGCGCCAGTTCTCCGAGTCCATCCAGAGCTTCCTCTTCGACCACCGGCTGCGGGTGGGCGCGGCGGACATCGCCGGCCTCTTCGGCCGCGCCTTCCCGGACCGCCGCTCGCCCCTGGCGGACATGGAGGGAGTGCCGGGCGAGGAGATCCGCCTGGAGGGCGAGGAGCTCCCCCGAGCCGCGGGCCCCGCTGGCCGGGACGCGCGCCGGCCGCCTCCGCCTCCGGGCCCCCCGCCCATGCTGAGGCCGGCGGGCGCGCCTCCACCCCATGGCGCCACGGCCGTGGCGCGGCCCGTGGCGCAGCCTCCACCTCCTCCGGCCCTGGCCATCGCGCCTCCCCCGCGGAACCCCGCCGTGCCGCCACCGCCTCCCGGGCAGCGCGCCCGGCCCCGGCAGCCGCTGGGGTCCATCCTCGTGGCGCGCGGCCTGGTGACCCCGCAGGTGCTGGAAGAGAGCCTGGCGCTGCAGAAGAAGCGAGGCGGGCGGCTGGGCCAGATCCTGGTGGCGGAGCGGAAGCTGGAGCCGGAGCACCTGGTGCGCGCTCTGTCCGAGCAGACGGGACTGCCGCACATCACCGAGGAGAAGCTCCAGTCCCTCCCCATCCCCGAGGAGCTGCTCCGGCTGGTTCCCCGGGAACTGTGCGAGAAGCTGTGCGCGGTGCCGGTGGGCATGCGCGGCCGGGAGCTGGTGTGCGCCGTGCTGGACCCGAGAGACGTGCAGGTCACCGACGCGCTGCGCTTCTCCGCGCGCGCGGTGGCGGTGCAGGGCGTCTTCGCCACGGAGCACGCCATCCGCCGGGCCATCCGCCGCTTCTACCCGGCCCAGGAGGGGGAGGCGGACGTCGCCCTGGAGGCCATGGACGCCACCGGACGCGAGCGCATGCTCCAGTTCGTGGAGCAGTTCACCGGCCGCGCCGTGCTGAGCGAGCGCGAGCTGTCCGGGGCCGACGAGCCGGAGCCGCAAACGCCCACGCCCTCCGAGGCGGCGAGCCGCCTGACGCCGCCGCCCCGGAGCGACGCCCGCGCGCGCATGGTGCTGGTGGTGGCGGAGCCGTCGGAGCCCCGGGAGGCCGCGGTGAAGCTGCTGCTGATGCAGGGGCTCGCCGCGGCGACGAGTCCCGCGGCCGAGGCGGAGCGGGCGCTCTCGCTGGGCGGGTATGACCTGGTGCTGGTGCTCGAGGACGCGGTGGCGGACGCGGCGGGCATGGCCCAGCGGCTGCGCGCCGCGCACCCGCGCGTGGAGGTGCGCGTGCTGCCCTCCTACAGCGCGGCGCTGATGGGCGAGGGTGGCCCGCTGGCGAAGCTGGGCGCACTGCAGACCCGGCTGCTGGACGGGGTGATGTCCATGCTGGGCGGCAGCGCGGTGCTGGCGCCCTTCGTGGCGAAGCTGGCGCGAAGGATTGCGGTGCGGATGGGGGCAGGAAGCGTGGAGGAAGCGCTCGTCGGAACGGCGGCCTCGGCGCTGGCGCTGGCGGCCCGGCTGGAGGAGCCGCGCCGCTTCACCCTGCCCTCGCGCGCCCGGGCGCTGGTGCTGGTGGGCAGCGGTCTGCCGGAAGTCGTCGAGATGCTCACCGCCGTGCTGCCGGAGGGAAGCGAGTCACCGCCTCCCGCGAGCCGGGCGGCCATCGCGCTGCTGTGCTCGGCCAGCTTCGTGATGCAGACGCAGAGCGCGCAGCCGAGCGCGCCGGACGCGGCCCTGGCGCTCCAGGCGATGCGGCAGGAAGGGCGCCTCCCCCAGGCCGCCCTGGAGGCCCTCACCGCGGAATTGGAGACGGGCGCGCTGGCGCAGGACAACAAGTCGGCCCCCCGGGTCGTGGTGGCCGAGACGGACGCCGCGAACGCGATGACCCTGCAGATCCGCCTCATGGCCGACGGGCTGGGCACGGTGCGCGCCAGCACGCGCGGTGAGGTGGAGCGGGCACTGGGCGCGGGGGCGCAGGCGGCCATCCTCGCGGACCCGCTGCCGGACGGAGACCTGCATGCGCTCCTGCGGGCACTGCGGAAGAACGCGGCGACCCAGGACCTGCCCGTCTACCTGCTCGTCAGCAAGGAGGACCCGGACCTCGTCACGGCGGCCCTGGAGGCAGGGGCGGACGACGTCCTCATCCGCCCGGCGAACGTGGAGGTGCTGATGGCCAAGCTGCGCCGGGCCATCCAGCAGCGGCAGGCGGCTCGACGGAACGTCCGGCTGGCCAACTGACGGCGAGACGTGGTGCATCCGGGGCGTTATGAAGCGCCCCATGAGAATCCTGCACACCATGCTGCGCGTCGGCGACCTGGAGAAGTCGCTCGACTTCTACACCCGGGTCATCGGCATGAAGCTGCTGCGCCGTCATGAGTACCCGGACGGGAAGTTCACCCTGGCCTTCGTCGGCTTCGGCCCCGAGGACACCCACCCGGCGCTGGAGCTGACCTACAACTGGGGCACCTCCAAGTACGAGCTGGGCACCGCGTATGGCCATGTCGCGCTCGGAGTAAACGACATCCACGCCACGTGCGACGCCATCCGCAAGGCCGGCGGCAAGGTCGTCCGCGAGCCGGGCCCCATGAAGCACGGCACCACCGTGATTGCCTTCGTCGAGGACCCGGACGGCTACCGCGTGGAGCTCATCCAGCAGGGCACGTGACGGCTACGGCGTCTCGTCACCCTGCTTGAGGGGAGCGCGGTAGCACTCATCGTGCACCGCGCTCGCGAGCGGCCGGCGGGAGCGCCAGCCGTTCTCCTCCAGGAGGGGCCGCGCTCCGAAGGCGACCGGGTAGCCCACGCAGAGGTACGCGATGGGCTCGACGCCCGGAGGCAGGCCCAGCTCGTCGCGCAGCACGCGCGGCTCGACGATGCTCACCCAGCCCACGCCCACGCCCTCCACGCGCGCGGCGAGCCACAGGTTCTGCACCGCGCAGCAGGCGCTCCACCGCAGGGCCTCGGGCTGCACGGTGGTGCCCAGGATGGCCTCCTTCGTGGGACGCAGGTCCACCGTCACGCAGAGGTTGAGCGAGGACTCCTCGATGCCCTCCAGCCGGAGCGAGAGGTACTTCTCGCGCCGCTCGGCGCTGAAGCGCTCGGCTTCGATTTCCCGGCAGCGCAGGAAGCTCTGGCGGATGCGGGCGCGACGGGCCCGGTCCCTCACCAGCACGAAGTCCCAGGGCTGCGAGTAGCCCACGCTCGGCGCCAGGTGCGCCGCGCCGAGGATGCGCTCCAGCACTTCGGCGGGAAGCTCCACGCCCGGGCGGAAGTGGCGCACGTCGCGACGTCGCGCGATGGCGGTGTAGACGGCCTCACGTGCCTCGGCGCTGAAGTCGGCGCTCACACTCCCACCACCCGGTCCAGGTGCGTCATGTCGAGCGCCGCCTCGAAGTGGTCCGCGAGCCGCTCGTACGGGTCCACCGCCGGTCCTTCCGAAACCTCCGCGCCGAGCGCGCGCACGAGGGCACGGCGCACACCCTCGTTCTCGAACAGGCCATGCACCAGCGTCCCCGCCACGCTCCCCACGGTGCAGCCTTCCTCCGCGCGCATCGGCTCGGGTCCGCGCCGCAGCATCGTCCCGAAGGCGTTGGCGCCCGGAGCCACCGTCACCCGGCCACAGTGGATTTCATAGCCGCGCGCCTCCTGGCCTCCCGCGGACTCCAGCAGTGGAAGCCCTTCCGCGAGCCGCAGCACCACGGGCGCGGTGGCCTTCTCCCGCTCGAAGCGGGTGACGATGGGCAGCAGGCCCAGGCCCGGCACCTCGGGCTCCGGAGACTCCACGCCGAGCGGGTCGAGGACGCGCTCGCCCAGCATCTGGTAGCCCCCGCAGATGCCCAGCACCGCGCCGCCACTGCGTGCCCTGCGCACCACCGCCGCGGCGAGCCCCGTCCTGCGAAGCCAGGCGAGGTCGTTCGCCGTGCACTTGGTGCCGGGCAGCACCACGAGGTCCGCGCCCTCCAGCTCCTCGGGCCGCTCGCACCAGTGCACCTCCAGGCCCGGCTCTCGCGCGAGCGGCTCGAACTCGTCGAAGTTGGACAGGCGCGGCAGCCGCACCAGCACCACGCGCGCCGCGCCCCGGCCCGAGCCCCGAGGCTTCAAGTCCAACGAGTCCTCGCTCGCGATGCCCGTGTCTCCCAGGTGCGGAATCACGCCCGCCACCCGCACGCGGAGCCGCTCCTCCAGGAAGCGCACCCCGTCGTCGAACAGGCGCGGGTCGCCCCGGAACTTGTTCACCACCAGGGCGCGCACCCGCTCGCGCTCGTGCGGCTCCAGCAGCTCCAGCGTGCCGACCAGCGCGGCCATGGCTCCGCCCCGCTCGATGTCGGTGACGAGCACCACGGGTGCATCCGCCCGCTCGGCGACCCACATGTTGACCAGGTCCCGGGACTTGAGGTTCACCTCGGCGGGGCTGCCCGCGCCCTCGATGACGAGGAGGTCGAAGTCCCGCCGGAGCGTGTCGAGCGCCTGGCCCACCACCTCGCGCAGCTCCAGCTTGCGTTTGTGGAAGTCGCGGAAGTGCATGCTGCCGAGCACCTTGCCCATCACCACCACCTGCGAGCCGCTCGTCGTCTCGGGCTTGAGGAGGATGGGGTTCATCTCCGCGCGCGGGCTCACGCGGGCCGCTTCGGCCTGGGCGTACTGGGCGCGGCCAATCTCCGCGCCGTCCGGACAGACGGCCGAGTTGAGCGCCATGTTCTGGCTCTTGAAGGGGGCCACCTTGAGACCGCGACGCGCGTAGATGCGACACAGCGCGGTGGTGAGCAGGCTCTTGCCCACGCTGGAGGCGGTCCCCTGGACCATGAGGGTGCGTGCCGTCATGCGTGCTCCAGCGCGCGGATGAACGCCCCGCGCGATTGGGAGGCAGCGGCCTGAATCCTGAGCGTGCGTGCCATCATCGGTTCTCCAGCGCGCGGGCGAGCGCCTCGCGCAATCGGGGGTGCTCGGCCTCGGGGCGGACTCCGAGCCGGACGTGGTGCGGGAGCCCGAGGCTCGTTGCGTCGCGCACGCGCACGCCCGCCTCGGCCATGCGTCGGGTGAAGCCCGGCGCGTCGCCCACGTGCACGAGGAGGAACGTTCCCCCTTCCGCGTCCACCCGTGCGCCGGCCGCCGTGAGCAGCGTGGACTGCAAGGTGCGCAGCCGCGTCACCTCGGCCTGGATGTCGGGGAGCAACGAGGGCAGCACCTGGAGCGCGGCCTGTCCCGCGGCGAGCGCCAGCGCGGACACATTCCAGGGAGGAAGCGAGGCACGGACGGCGCGGGCCACCTCGGGTGAGGCCACGAGGTAGCCGAGCCGCACGCCCGGCAACGCGAGCACCTTCGTGAGCGAGCGCACCAGGGCCACGTTGGGCCCGGCCGTGAGTCCCTCCTCGCCTGGGAAGAGGGGCAGGTAGGCCTCGTCCACCGCGAAGAGGGTGGCGGGATGGGCCCTCGCGACCTCCTCCAGTGACTGGCGTGGCATCAGCGAGAGGCAGGGGTTGGAGGGACGGCCCACGAAGACGAGCGAAGGACGGTGCGTTTCGAGCGCGGCGAGCAGGTGAGCCGCGTCCCACCGGAAGGGAGGTCCCTCGGCGACGAGCGTCACGAGGCGGCCGCCCGACGCGCGCACCGCCTGCGCGTACTCGCCGAAGGCTGGGGTGAGCACGAGGGCCTTGCGACCAGTGCCGACAAAGGCGCGCGCGAGCGCCCAGAGCAGCTCCACCGAGCCGTTGCCCGCGACGATGGCCTCGGCGTTGACACGATGTGCACGGGCCGCCACCTCGCGCAGGGGGAGCGCGCTCGGGTGCGGGTAGCGCGTGACGTCGGCGGAGCGCAGGGCGGTGAGCACCGCCTTGGGCGGCGGAAGGGGGCAGACGCCGGTGCTGAAGTCCACGAGGCCGCTGTGCGCGTCACCACCGTGTGGTGCCGGAGGCAGGTCGAGCAGCTCGGGACGCGGGAGTGGACGCATGGCGTGATTCAGCCTCCCCGCAGGAGGAAGACGAGAAGAAGCGAGGTGAGCGCGCCCAGGAGGCTGGCGGCCACCATGAGACGGACGGTGCGCGCGATGTCGCCCGAGCCCGGCAGCCGTCCCTCGGCGCCGAGGCGGTAGTGGCCCACCTTCTCCAACTGCACGCCGAGCGCACCGGCCACCGCCGCCATGGGCCTGCCCGCGTTGGGGCTCTCGGTGCGTGCGCCATCGCGCCACCAGCAGCGCAGTGCGCCCAGGACGGAGGCTCGTCCCAGGGGGGCCACGAGCACCAGCAGCGCGGCGGTGAGCCTCGCGGGCACGAGGTTGAGGAGGTCATCGAGCCGGGCACCGGCCTTGCCCAGCCACTCGTACTCGCCTCGGTAGCCAACGAGGGCGTCGAGCGTGTTGGCCGCGCGGTAGGCAAGCGCCGCGGGCACGCCGCCGAGCGCGAAGAAGAGAATCGGCGCGACGGCGGAGTCCGAGGTGTTCTCCGCCACCGACTCCACCGCGGCGGCCGACAGCAGCGGAGGCGTCAGCGCCGAGGTGTCACGCGAGACGAGGCTGCGCAGGCCCTGCCTCGCACCGGCGAGGTCCCCCGCCTCCAACGCGCGCTCCACGGAGAGCCCCGCCTCGGCGAGCGCCCGTACCGCGAAGGCGCTCTTGAACAGGTACACCTCGACGACGAATCGCAGCGCGGGCACCGGCGTGAGCACGTGAAGAAGCAGCCACGCACCACCACCGAAGACGAGCGGCCCCAGGAGGGCCATGAGCGTCCCCCACAGGAACGCGGGCAGCGGAGCGCGCGGGGCACGGCGCCGCAGGGCACGTTGCAGACGACCCATCCACACCACCGGGTGGACCCGGGTGGGCGGCTCGCCGAGGAGCGCATCCCACAGGAGTGCCAGCGCGAGCACCACACCCGCGTGCAAGGCGCCTTCCGTCATGGCACCGACTCCAGCACTCCACACGGCGGAGCCAGCACACGGCCAATGAACCGGGCACCACCTGCCATGGCGCCATGCAGGGCTCCGCCTGTCATGGCGTTGCCTCCAGCACGAGCGGTGAGGGCTTGAGCCGCAGGAGCAGGCCGAGCGCGCCGAAGTACACCTCGTCGGCGCACGCGGCGAGCCGCTGATGCGCGCCACCCGACACGTCGCGGAACACACGGCCGAGCGGCGTGTCCGGCACCACGCCCATGCCCACCTCATTCGTGACGAGCACCGTGGCCCCCGCGCGGGCGCGCAGCACGGAGGTGAGCCGCTCCACCTCGGAGAGAATCGCGTCGGGCGAGTCTCCGCGCAGCAGCAGGTTGGAGAGCCACAGGGTGACGCAGTCCACTACCGCCACGTCGGAGGTGTCCGCTTCGAGCCGCTCGCACAGCGCGATGGGTTCTTCCACCGTGACGAAGCGCCCCGCGCGCTCGGCCTGATGTCGGCGTGCACGCTCGCGCATCTCGTCGTCAAAGGCCTGCGCGGTGGCGAAGTAGGTCCGGCGCTCGCCCAGCTTCTCCGCGAGCCGCACCGCGAAGGCGCTCTTCCCCGAGCGCACACCCCCACCGACGAGGATGATTCGTGCGCTCATCGCAGCTCCCGTGCGGCCAACCGCGATGTGAATTCACGCCTGCCCGCGCACGCGCCGATGCCAGCACGGATGACCCGCCCGTTCCCAACGGTCGTTACCCGGCCCGCTCGCACGAGCACCGTCTCCAGCACGAGCGAACACGCCCATTCCGGGGAATGACGCGCGCTCATCGCAGCCCCCGCTCGGCGAGCCACGCGTGAGCGCCTCGGGCCACCGCTTCATGCACCGCCGCGCCCAGCGCCGCACCCAGCGCGGTGTGCTTGCCCACCCATGTCTCGGGCGTAGCGCCTGCCTCAGGAGCCGCCACGACGATGCAGTCAGTCCCCGTGCCCGTCGCGGGTCTCAGCGAGCGACGCGAGGGGAACCGCGCTTCCAGCATCGCCGCGGTACGCGCCTCCGTCGCGAGCGACACGGCCTCCACGAGCGCGCCCTCCCCTACCGGATGTGACAGCACACACAGCAGGTTGATGGTGCCCACGCTCCTGCGGAGCGGCCCGGGTGAATCACCGATGGCGAGCGCATTGCCCAGCCCCACCGTGGCCACGCACCGCGCCGAGTACTCACCGTGCGCGCGCGTGATGTCCTCATAGCGAGACACGTCACGCGACGTGAGCAACCCCACCGCGCCGGAAAGCTCCTTCGCCGTGAGACTCCGCGACAGCAGCAGCGCCGGGTCCACATCGGGCCCCAGCTCCGCTTCCGTCACCTGCCGCCACACGACCTCACTCGCCCGGGTGCGTCCGCCCTTGTGCACCGCCCAGGAAAGGACGGCATGGGGCGCACCCAGCCGAACCACGAGGAGCCCGCCTTCGACGCGCGGTGCGCTCCCATCGCACGGAGGAGTGAGTGCAACCGCGCTCATCTCGCCCCCTCGCGAAACGCCCGCGCGCTCCGCACGAATCCCTCGGCCACGAGCGGATTGGACGCCCAGTGCGCGTGCACGTAGGACGCGAGCACGTTGTCCGGCCCGTAGCCCTCCTGGTGCGTGGAGTCGCCGCGCCGCCGCCGCACCCGGAGCGCCCCACCATCCCCGGGAGCCCCCTCCAGCGTGGAGTACCGGAACTGGTGGCCACGGAAGCGCAGGCCCGCGCCACCGAGCACCGTGCGACGCGTCGTCTCCACCTCCACGTACCCGAGCGCCTGGAGCTTGGGCGCCATCACCGCCACGCCCGACACCAGGCCCACCATCGTGTGCTCCCGGCCGTCCAACGTACGCAGCCCCTGGGCGAGGTACATCATCCCGCCGCACTCGGCATACACGGGCCCGCCCGCATGGGCGAAGGCGCGCACGGCCTCGAGCATCGCCGAGTTCCCCGCGAGCGCCGCGGCATGCACCTCCGGGTATCCGCCGCCCAGGTAGAGCGCGTGCACGTCCCGGGGAAGCGAGCCATCGCGCACGGGGCTGAAGGGCACCAGCTCGGCGCCCAGGGCCTCCAGTCGTCGCAGGTTGTCCTCGTAATAGAAGTGGAACGCCTCGTCCTGGGCCACGGCGATTCGGCACACCGGCACCGGGGATGCGACAGGCGCCGACTCCTCGGCCCCTTCGAGCGGCCCCGCGCTCGCGGCAAGCCGGAGCACGCCATTCAGGTCACACCACTCGGACACCAGTGAGCCCCACGCCTCCAGGCGCTCGGGAGACAGTCCCCCCTCCTGCGCCGTGACGAGCCCCAGGTGCCGCTCCGGAAACGCCAGCTCCGGCCGCTCCGGCAGGCCGCCCACCACCGGCGTGCCCGTGCCCACGCAGGCACGCTGCAACAACTCCAGGTGTCCCTTGCTGCCCACGCGGTTGGCCCACAACCCGGCCACCTTCACCTCCGGGTGGAAGCTCGCGAGCCCATGTCCCACCGCCGCGATGGTGCGCGCCATGCCGCTCGCGTCCACGACGGCGAGCACGGGCGCTCCGAGCCACCGCGCCACCTGCGCCGCCGATCCGTCATCCGTGTCCGGCGAGGCGCCATCGAAGAGGCCCATCACCCCCTCGATAAGGGCCACGTCCGCCCCCCGGCTCGCGCGGGCGAACGTCCCCACCACCGCCTCGCGCCCCATCATCCAGCCGTCGAGGTTGTGGCAGGGCGCGCCGCTGGCGCTCGCATGGAAGGTGGGGTCCAGGTAGTCCGGGCCACACTTGAACGTGGCCACCTGGAGCCCACGGGCGCGCAGGGCCCTCGTGAGGGCCACCACCGTGGTCGTCTTGCCCACGCCGCTGGCGACACCGGCGATGACGAGGCGGGGAATGCCGGAGGGGCTCATCGTCTAGAAATCCAGTCCGGGCTGCGCGGGCAGACCCTTCGAGAAGGGATGGCGCACCGCGCGCATCTCCGTGACGAGGTCGGCGCGGTCGAGCAGCGGCTCGGGCGCGTTGCGGCCGGTGACGACGACGTGCACGTGGGCCGGGCGCTGCTCGAACGTGGCGAGCACCGCGTCCACGGAGAGCCAGCCATAGTTGAGGCAGTACGTCAGCTCATCGAGCACCACGAGCCCGTGCTCCCCCGAGCCGATGAGCCGCGCGGCTTCCTCCCACGCCGCCTCGGCGGCGCGCTTGTCGCGGCTCAGGTCATCACTCTCCCAGGTGAAGCCGCGGCCCATGGTGAGGAAGACGAGCCCGGGAATCGTCTCCGCGTACAGCCGCTCGCCCGTCTTCCACTTGCCCTTGATGAACTGCACCACGGCCGGCTTGAGCCCGCGCCCGAGCGCCCGGAACACCGCGCCCAGCGCCGCCGTCGTCTTGCCCTTGCCGTCGCCCGTGTAGACGACGAGCAGTCCCCGCGCCTTCGCGTCCGTCATGCCGCCACCTCCGTCGAGAGTCCACGCGCCCGGTCCTCGAACCACCGCAGCCGCTCGCGCAGCCGCACCACCTCGCCCACCACCACGAGCGCCGGAGGGCCGATGAGGTTGCGCGCCTCCACCTCCGCCGCGAGGCTCGCCAGCGTGCCCACCACCACGGTCTGCTCGGGCGTGGTCGCCGCCGCCACATAGGCCGCGGGCGTGTCCTCCGCCTTGCCACACGCGACGAGCCGGGCGAGGTTCGCCGCCAGCTTCCGCGTCGCCATGTACAGCACCAGGGTGCCGGCGGCGGCGCCGAGCCGCGCCCAGTCCGTGTGACTCGACGGGCCCTCAATGTCGTGCCCGGTGACGAACGTCACGTCCGAGGCGTACTCGCGGTGGGTGAGCGGAATGCCCGCGTACGCCGCGGCGCCCAGCGCGGCGGAGACTCCGGGCACCACCTCGAAGGGAATGCCCGCCTCCAGCAGCTCCTCGGCCTCCTCGCCGCCCCGGCCGAAGATGAACGGGTCCCCCTGCTTGAGGCGCGCCACGTGCCGGCCCGCGCGGGCGTGCTCCAGCACCGCGGGGTGGATGCGGTAGCCCGCCTGCTTCGCCCCCTGGTTGCGATGGCCCACCGAGACGCGCTCCACGCCCGACGGAAGCGAGGCCAGCACCGCCGGCGCGACGAGGGCGTCGTACGCAATCACGTCCGCGCTGGCGAGCACCTCGCGCGCGCGCAGCGTGAGCAGCCCCGGGTCACCGGGCCCCGCGCCCACCAGCGACACGAGCGGCCCACGGCGGCGCGTCCTGGGAGCGAGCGCCTCCAGACAGAATGCGACCCGCTCATCGACGGTGCGGAGCCGCGCGGGCACCTCGATGAGCCGGGAAGCAGGCACGTGCCGGCGCAGCAGCGCTTCGAGCACCAGCTGATAGCGCAGCTCCTGTGCCGGGCTCGCGCTGCGTATCCCGTCCTGCTCGTATGGCAGCACCCCATGGGGCAGCAGGAAGATGGCGTCGTACGTGCCGCCACACGCGGTGGCCGCCGCGAGCAGCTCGGGGGCCTCGGATGCACACCCGTGGTGCAGCGCATAGGCGGCGAAGTCGAGCACGCAGTTGTCCGCGACGAAGCCTCCCGATTGGGCGTCCTCCGTCACGAGGCGCTCGCGCCACATGCCCTCCAAGGCGCGCGCGGCCTCCGCGGGCGACCGCTGCTCCAGCCGCGTGCCCGTGCTCATCAGGTAGGCGCGCATCTCCTCGGGGACGAGCGGCAGCGAGAGCGCCCCGGACAGCGCCCGGGCGAGCGCCGTCTTGCCGGTGGACGCCGAGCCCGTCACCGCGAGCCGTGGGGCCGAGTCACGACGCACGGTCGGTCCCCCTGCGGAAGCGGTGGGTGAAGCCCGCGTCGTACAGCTTCGAGTTGGCGAAGTCCTTCGCCTCCAGCACTTCGCCCACCAGAATCATCGCGGTGGCGGTGATGCGCGCCTCGCGCACCTTGTCACCAATGTCCGCGAGCGTGCCGCGCACCACGCGCTGGTCCGGCCAGCTCGCGCGCTGCACCACGACCACCGGACATGCCTCGCCGTACGCGGGCGTCAGCTGCGCCACCACGTCGCGAATGAGGTTCACCGACAGGAACAGGCACATCGTCGCGCGGTGGCGGGCCAGGTCCTCCAGCTTCTCCAGCGGCGGCATGGGCGTGCGCCCCTCGGCGCGGGTGAGGATGACCGTCTGGGACAGCTCCGGCAGCGTGAGTTCCTTGCCGAGCGCGGCGGCGGCGGCGGTGAAGCTGGAGACCCCGGGGACGATTTCGTACTCGATGCCGAGCGCCTCCAACTGGCGCATCTGCTCCGCGGTGGAGCCGAAGATGCTCGGGTCTCCGGTGTGCACGCGGGCCACGTCCTCGTCGCGGGCGTGCGCTTCCTTGAAGACGTCGACAATCTGCTCCAGCGTCATCCCCGACGAGTCGAGCACCCGCGCGCCAGGCGCGGCGCGAGCGATGACGGCCTCCGGCACGAGCGAGCCCGTGTAGAGGACGACGGGGCAACGCTCGACGAGGCGCGCGCCCTTCACGGTGATGAGGTCGGGGTCTCCGGGCCCCGCGCCGATGATGTAGACCTTCATGGAGGAGCCTTTCCCTTCAGGAGCACTTGAGGACGCCGTCGCGCACCACGTTCCACACGGCGGCCGGCATCTGCCCGAGCCAGCGCGCATCGGTCCGCGGCTCGGCCTCGCCCTGGGTGACGAGCCGCCACAGACGCTCGGAGACGCTCGCGTTGCGATGGATGACGAGCCGCTCGTGGAGGAGCGCGGCGAGGGGCTCGCCCTCCACCTCCAGCACGAGCAGTGGGGTGGGCACCTCCACCGCGCGCACCGGCTGGAGGCGCACGAAGGGCGTGCCCACCGCGGGCGTCTGCACGGGCGGCTCGAAGCCGGCGGAGGCCCAGTCACACGGCTCCTTGAGGTCTCCCACGAGGAAGAACTCGCCCTGCGTCTCGGCCAGGAGCGCCCCGGCCAGTCGACCCACGCGTGCCATGCTCAGCCCTCCTCCGCCACGACGAGCGAGCGGCCCGGCCGCTGGCCCGGCAGCACTTCGCCGTCGAAGGTGTACTTCCGCGTGTAGCCACGCGGCGTCACCATGTAGCCCTCGAACATGAACGTCTGGCTCGAGCCCACGATGACGGTGGTGAGCATTCCGATTTCGTAGTCGAGGAGGTGGTCCAGGTCGGTGAGCACCACCTTCTCGCCCTCGCGGTAGGCGCCCTTCACGAGCGCCACGGGCGTGGTGCCCTCGCGGTAGCGGCGGATGATGGACTGCGCCTCGACAATCTGCCGGGTGCGGCGGCCGCTCGCGGGGTTGTAGAGCGAGATGACGAAGTCGGCGGAGGCCGCGGCCTCGATGCGCTTCGCGATGGTGGCCCACGGCGTGAGCAGGTCCGAGAGGGAGATGGTGCACGAGTCGTGCACCAGCGGCGCGCCCACGCGGGAGGCGCAGCTCGACGCGGCGGTGATGCCGGGGATGAGCCGCAGCTCGGGCGAGTCCCCGCGCTTCCAGCCAATCTCGCGCAGCACCTCGAAGACGAGGCCGGCCATGCCGTAGACACCCGCGTCCCCCGAGGAGACGAGCACCACCCTCGCGCCGGCACGGGCTCGCTCCACCGCGGAGCGTGCGCGGCCGATCTCCTCCGTCATCCCGGTCTGCACCACCTCCTTGCCGTCGAGGAGGTGGCGCACGAGCTGGATATAGGTCCGGTAGCCCACCACCACCTCCGCCTCGCGGATGGCGGCGAGCGCGGCCGGCGTGGCATGGGCTCCGTCACCCGGGCCGATGCCCACGACGGACAGGGTTCCCTCAGGCATGGGAGGACTCCTTGCGAGCGGCGAAGGGGATACGCACGGCGAACGTCACCCACCGAGCCGCGTCCTCGCGAGAGACGAACGGAATGTGCACGGCGCATGGCCCTGCCGGTACGTGCTCGGCCCCGCGGTGGCGCCTTGCGCCCAGCAAGAGAGGCAGACGCGGAGTCACGAGCCGGCGCGCGTCCCACAGGGTTCCCTCAAACACAGGAGGACTCCTTGCGAGCAGGAAAGGGAATGCGTGCGGCGGCGAAGGTCATCGACCGACCCGCGCCCTCCTCGGTGTAGACCTGCTTGGTGACCAGCAGCTCGGAAGCGCCCGAGGCGAGCAGCGCCGCGGGCTCGCTCACCCCGCGCGTGCCCACGTGCCGCTTCACGGTGTCCGAAGGCGTGGGCACCTCCACCGTGTCGAGCCGGGCCGCCGGGAAGGTGATGAGTTCCCAGCCTCGTGCCGCGCACAGTTCCAGGAGGGCGGGCTCATCCGCCTTCACGTCGATGGTGGCCACCGCCTTCACGGACAGCGGAGAGAGCAGGTGTCTGGCGAGGAGCGCATCCACACCGCGCGCGACGAGCGCGGGAGGCGTGTTCCGGTCGCACCCGATGCCCAGCACGAGCGAGCGGGGCCGATACACCACCGCGTTCTCCCAGTGCGCGCGGTGGGTTTCCTTCAGGTCGCGGTCGCTCGCGACGAGGAGGATCTCCCAGGCCGATGGGTCCACACCCTCCAGCGACGTGGCGTACTCGACGCCAGGGGGCAGCGCCTTGTCGAGCGGCCAGAAGTCCGGCTCGCCCGTCTCCTGTACGAAGAGGACGCGCGTCTCATTGACGACGGCGGCACAGCCGCGCGTGACGTTCCGGTCCGGGTCGTCCAGCCGCCAGCCCTTCTCGCGTCCGAGGATGTCCACGGTGAGCGTGCCACGCACGTCGGACGCGGTGGTGACCACGGACGTGGCGCCGAGCGCCTGCGCCACGCGGTCCGTGAACACATTGCCGCGCCCCACGTGACCGGAGAGCACGCAGATGCTGAAGCGGGCCGCGTCGTCCACGCACACCACCGCCGGGTCCACCTTCTTGTCCTCCAGCAGCGGAGCCACCATTCGCACCACCGCGCCCACGGAGATGATGAAGACGTGGCAGTCGTACGCGGTGAAGGTCCGCCGCAGCGTGGGCCCCATCGGCAGGCCGAGCGGCAGCGCGCCGGGTGCGGCCTTCGCGAGCAGCTTCTCGGACACGTACATGTCCGCGCCGGGCAGCGCCTCGGAGAGCCGGCGAGCGATGTCCAGGCCGTGCAGGGTGATGGCGTAGATGGCGAAGGGCTTGCGCGCCATCATGGAGTGACCTCCACGAGCGCGCCACCGTCCTTCTCTTCGTAGCGCTCCAGCCCCCACAGGGAGAGGGCATCACGGGAGAAGGATTCGCGCACCGTGTCGATGGCCTCCGCGCTCATGGAGGCGCGCTCTTCCTCATGGAGCCCGCAGGCGATGTCCAAGCCGTGCAGGGTGACCGTGTAGATGGCGAGAGGCATACCTGCCGTCATGGGATGACCTCTCCACCGCGCCGACTCTCGAAGCGGGCGCGGACGTGGCTCAGCCCCCGCGGCACGGGAATGCCTGGCGACAAGGTCGTGCGCGCCATCACGACGTGGCCTCCGCGAGCGCGGCGACGGCACGCCCGGCGAGCACGCCGCTGCGCTCCTTCTTCGCCACCATCACCATGGAGAAGTAGTCGCACTTGTCATTGCGGATGGTGCGCAGGTCCCTCACCACGCGCTCGGCGCCCGCGCTGGCGCGCGACACGTACACCGCCTTGTCCAGCAGCCCTTCCTGCTCCAGCGCGGCCACCACCTGGGGCATCACGCTGCTCACCTTCATCAGCAACACGGTGTCGAAGTCGCGCAGCACGCGTGACAGGTCGTCCACGCCGTACGTCGCCGGGAGCACGGCGATGCGCTCCTGCCCATCGGCGATGGGCTGCACCACGGCGGCGGGCACCGCGGTGATGGACGACACGCCGGGCACCACCTCCACCCGCGCCCCCGGGAAGTGCTCGGGCGCCGCCTCCAGCAGGTAGATGAAGGTGCTGTAGACGAGCGGGTCTCCCTCGGAGATGAACGCCACGCGCTTGCCCGCCGCGAGCCGGGGCGCCAGCTCCGCGAACGCCTTCGCCCACGCGGGCTTCAGACGCTCCGGGTCCTTGGTCATCGGGAACGTGAGGAACAGGCGCTCCTGGCCCGGCACCTCGCCCACGTTCTCCTTCGCGATGCGCCACGCGAGCGACTCGTCGAACTCCGAGCGGCGTGGAATGGCGATGCAGTCCGTCTCCCGCAGCACCCGCACCGCACGCAGGGTCATCAGGTCCGGGGCCCCGGGGCCCACGCCCACGCCCACCAGTACGCCACTCATCGGTTCTCCTCCGAAGCCTGCTCGGGCTTGCTCGCCGCGAAGAGGTGGATGGGGTTGTGCGCGTCGTAGCGCTGGTAGCGGGCCAGCGGCTCTCCCCGCGCCACGTTGACCAGCAGCACCTCGGGCTCCACGCCGAGCTCCTTGAGGCCCGCGTAGGCCTCGGCCACGTTCTCCAGCGTGACGGCGTTGGCCACCAGCCGGCCGCCGGGACGCAGGCGCGAGAAGGCCACGTCGAGGATGTCTCGCATGCTGCCCTTCGAGCCGCCCACGAAGACGGCGTCCGGGTCCGGCAGGCCGGCGAGCGCCTCGGGAGCGCGCCCCTCGATGATGCTGAAGTTGTCCGCGCCGAGAGCCAGCGCGTTCTCCCGGCACAGCGCCACGCCCTCCGGGTCCACCTCCACGCCGTACACGTGGCCCGCGGGTGCCAGCAGCGCCGCCTCGATGCCCACCGAGCCACTCCCCGCCCCGACGTCCCACACCACGCTGTCTTCGCGCAGCCCCAGAAGTCCCAGGGACAGCAGCCGCACCTCGCGCTTGGTGATGAGCCCCCGCTTGGGCACCCGCTTCGCGTAGGCGTCCTCCAGCAGGAAGGGCACGCGCGGCGGTGGCCGCCACGTGGGGTCCGTGCGCAGGAGCACCAGGACGTTGAGCGGGTCCACGTCCTCACCCCCGGAGAGCGCCTCCAGGGAGAACGGGCGCACGCGCTCCCCCGGGTTGCCCAGCCGCTCGCAGACCCACGCGGTGAAGCCCGTCTGTCCATGGGCAAGCAGGTGGCGCGCGATGACGGGAGGCGTGTTGACACCGTCCGTCAGGAGCGCGGCCTTGGCCAGCTCGCGTAGCCGCGAGCACAGCCCGGTGAGCGGCCGTCCGTGGAAGGACAGCACCTGCGCGTCCTCCCAGGCCACACCGATGCGCGCGAAGGCGAGCTGCACGCTGGAGGGATGGGGCACGAACTCCACCGCGTCCGCGCCAACCTTCCGCGCCACGAGACCGCCGATACCGAAGAAGAGCGGGTCACCCGACGCCAGCACGCACACCTGGTGCTCGTTCGCCAGCTCCGCAACCCGCTCCAGCGTGGCACCCAAGCCGCCCTTCAGCACGATGCGCTCCCCGGTGAACTGCGGGAAGAAGGCGAGGTGTCTCTCGCCGCCCACCAGCACCTGGGCCTGAGCCACCGCGTTCGCCGCGCGGGCCGACAATCCCGCGCACCCGTCGTCTCCCACGCCCACCACCGTGACGGCCGCGCGCTTCATGGCATGCCCTCCCGCGCGAGGAGCAGCGCTTCCACGATGGTGCCCGCCATGGTGCTCTCGTGCCCTCGCGTCATGACGCGCCCTCCTTCGTGAGCAGCAACAGCGCGTGCACGATGGCGACCGCGATGGTGCTGCCGCCCTTGCGCCCACGCGTCACCACGTGCGGCACCGGCAGCCCGAGCAGCACCTCCTTGGACTCCGCGGCGGACACGAAACCCACGGGCACACCGACGACGAGCCCCGGCCGCAGCCCTTCCTCCCGCACCATCCGGGCCACTTCCAGCAGCGCCGTGGGCGCGTTGCCCACCAGGATGATCGCGCCGTCGAGCAGCCCCTGCCGGTGCGCCTTGCGCATGGCCTCGATGGCCCGCGTGCTGTTGCGCGCCTTGGCCTCCGCGATGACGTCCTCGTCGGAGATGAAGCAGTGCGTGCGGCTGCCATGCGCCGCGAGCCGCTCCTCGGAGAGGCCCGCCAGAATCATCTTCACGTCCGCCACCACGGGCGCGCCGCGCCGGAGGGCCGCCACGCCCGAGGCGATGGCATCCGGCGAGTAGCGCACCAGCTGGCTGAACTCGAAGTCGGCGGTGGCGTGGATGACGCGGCGGACCACCTGCCACTCGGCGGGTGGGTGGCCATGGTCGCCAGCCTCCTGGTCGATGATGGAGAAGCTCTCGTCCTCGATGCGACGGCCCAGGGCCGTCATCTGGCGCATGTCGCTCACGCTGCCTCCTCCTGCCGCGGCGGCGCCGGGTGCTGCCCCAGCAACGTGCCGTTGAAGTCCACGAGATACGCGCGCACCTGCGGGCCGGGCCCCGCGTGCTTGGAAAGATGCTCCACCACGCGCCGACACACGCGGGTGGTGATGTCGGTGAGCCCTCGCGCCGCGCACAGCTCCAGCACGTGGCGCGCGGTGTTGGCGCCTTCCACCTCGCGCACCAGCTCGTCGGACGCCCCGGACTCACGGGCGAGCTGGGCGAGCAGCGCCATGTTCACGTCGGAGCCGGCCGCGTGCGTCTGCAGCTTGCCGTCGGCCATCTTCGACAGCTTGCCCATCATCCCCACCACGTGGATGCGCTCGGCCTTCACCCGGGCCCCGTGCTTGACGCCCACACCGATGAAGTCGCCCACCTGGATGAACGCCTCCTCGGGGAGGTGGGGCATCATCTCCATCGCGTATTTCTCGCTCTTGCCCCCGGTGGTGAGGACCAGGTCCACGTTGCCGCGGTGGCGCGCCACGTCGATGGCCTGCACCACGCTCGCCTTGTACGCGGCCGTGGAGTACGGGCGCACGATGCCGCTGGTCCCCAGGATGGAGATGCCGCCGAGGATTCCCAGCCGCGCGTTGAGCGTCTCCTTCGCCATCTCCTCGCCGCGCGGCACGTGGATGGTGACCTGCGCGCCCCGTCCCTCGGGCAGCTCCTCGCGCACCATGTCGATGATGTTGCGCCGGGGCACGGGGTTGATGGCGGGACCGCCCACCTCCAGCCCCAGTCCCTCCTTCGTCACCACCCCCACGCCCTGCCCGCCCGCGAGCGTCACCTCGCCGTCGCCGGTGAGGCGCACCTCGGCCACCAGCTCGGCGCCATGGGTGCAGTCCGGGTCGTCCCCGGCGTCCTTGATGACGCTGCACACCGCGCGCTCCCCATCCGTCTCGCAGCGGTGCAGCGCGAAGGTGACCCTGTCCCGGTTGGGCAGCGTGGTCTCCACCTCGGTGAGCGCGCCCCCTCGCACCAGCACCCGCGCCGCGGCCTTCGCGGCGGCCGCCGCGCACGCGCCGGTGGTGAAGCCGGTCCGGGTACCGCGCTTGTCGCGCGGCGGAACGAGGGGAGACGCGCCCTGGCTCATGCCGCCGCCTTGCGCACCGGAGGATTGAAGAAGGACTCCAGCCGCACCGTGCCCTCCGCCAGCCCGAGCCCGTGCAGTTCGGTGCGCAGCGGCGCGAGCACCGCGCCGTCGCCGGACAGGTACACGCGCTCGGGGGCGTTGGAGGCGAAGTACGGCAGCACCTCGGCGCGCAGCGCCTCCAGCCGCTCGGGGTGGCCCACCGGCGGCAGGCCTCCCGTCTCGGGTACGAGACCGGTCCGCTCCCGGAGGGTCTCCAGGGGGAAGAAGTCGAAGCCGTCCGGGCGCAGCCACACGAGCCGCGTCATCGGGTGATGGGGCATGAAGGCGCGCGCGCGCAGCAGGCCCACCGCCGCGGTGATGCCGCTGTCGGTGGCGATGAGCAGCGTGCGCCTTGGCTGCGAGTCCTCCGGGAGGAAGCTGCCCCACGGGCCGCTGAAGGAGAACACGGCGCCGGGCTCGGCCGCGTGCAGCACGTGGGAGCCGGGCCCGTGCTGGTACACGGCGAGCTGGAAGCGGAGCTGCTCCCGGTCCGTGCTCACCAGCGAGTAGGCGCGCTTGTGGCGCCGGCCATCCTCGCGCTCGATGCCGGTGTCGACGATGACGTACTGGCCACCGACGAAGCCCAGGGGCTCCGGAGTCTCGAAGGTGAGCAGGCGCCCGCGCGCGCCGAGCGGCGCGGAGGCGAGCAGGTGTGCGGAGCGTGCGGTGGCCATGGCTGGCTAGTCGCGCGGGTACAGCTCGTGGGTGAAGTCGTGCAGCTCCTCGAGGCCGCGCCACAGCGACGTGAGAGAGTCCACGTGGCGCTGCAGCTCCAGCTCCACGCCCCGGGTGAGCACCAGCAGCGTGCGCAGGTAGGGCAGCTTCGGGTCATCCGCCTTCGTCGCGGCGACCTTCTCCTGGAGGTCCACCAGTGCGGACGCGAAGAAGCGCTGCATGACGGCGAGGTCCTTCGCCTGCGCGAGCGAGCGGAGGACTCCGGGCGTCTCCGCGGCGGCGCCCAGCTCGGCGAGCTCGTGCTGGCGCTCGGCGGGGTCCTCGATTCCGAGCACGTTCATCAGGGACAGCCGCAGCGCGGCCAGTTCGTGGCAAGCCATGTTCACGCTCCTCTTTCAGCTCATGATGTTGTCGACGAGCCGGCCCACCAGCCGGTCGCCCACCAGGTGCTCGTCCACGAGCTCCTGGGCGTCTGCCTCGGTGACACCGCGGTACCAGACGCCGTCCGGATAGACGGCGACGGTGGGGCCCTCGCCGCAGCGGCCCATGCAGCTCGTGCGCGTCACGCGCACGGTGCGCGCCTTGCCGAACACCTTGAGGCGTCGGCGCACGGCGTCCAGCAGCCCCAGGCTCCCCCGGTCCGCGCAGTCCGCGTTGCCGCAGATGAGCACGTGTTTCTCCAGCGCGCGGTGCGCGTGCGGGTGCGGCGCCGCCTGGGTGTGCGTCTCCCGGTGGCGGATGCTCCACAGCAGCGCACGGAGGCCTCCAACCTCCCGCTGGAGGCCCGCGAGCGGCACGCGGTACTGGCAGGTGTCGCAGGGCAGCGGCGCTCCGCCCGCGAGCGCGTCTTCTATCCGGCGCGCCACGTGGTCGAGGAGCGGCTCGGTGGGGCCGTCCCAGAGGTGGGGCGCCAGCTCGGCGCGGACCCACGGGTAGCGCTCGCCGAACTTCGCCACCTGCTCGCGGACCTTCTGGAGCAGCACACCCGTGAAGAGCAGGTAGGGCACCACCACGACGCGCTCGGCCCGGGCGCGCGCGAGGAGGTCGAGCACGTCGTCCAGCTTGGGTGTGGTGACGCCGATGAACGCGGGCACCACCTGGGCGAGGCCGCGCCCTTCCGCGAAGAGGCGCGAGAGCTTGACGAAGTCGCCATTGGCATCCGGGTCGGACGAGCCGCGCCCGAGCATCACCACCGCCGTCTTCGCCGCCACCTCCGCCGGGAGCGGCCCGCCCACCGTCGCCTCGAAGCGGGCCTGGGCGAGCTGCGCGAGGGAGGGGTGTACTCCGAAGGCCTGCACCGCGATGAAGCGCACCTTGGGGTGCTTCTGGCGGATGAGGGAGAGCGCGAGGGGGATGTCGTTCTTCACGTGGCGCGCGGTGAAGAGGAACAGCGGCACCACCAGCACCTCGTCCACCTCGGCGGCGAGCGTGTCGAGCGCCTCCAGCAGCGGAGGCGGAGTCAGCTCCACGAAGGCGAGCTCCACGCGCCAGTCGGGCCGGCGGGCACGGAAGGCCTCCGCGAAGGCGCGAACCTCGGTGAGTGCGAGCGGGTCACGGCTGCCGTGGCCCACGAGGAGCACTCCGCGACGGCGGGCGGGAAACGTCGTCACGGGTGCGCCCTGGGTGGCCGCCTGTTCCGCGAGCGGTTGAATCGTCATGACCTCGCCTCCAGGAGAGGACGCAGGCGCTCGGCGGCCGCGTCCAGCGTGAGCGGAGCCGGGAGGACGGGCACTCCGAGCCGCTCCCACAGCTCCATCGCCGCGGGAGGCCGCAGCCGGGCGCGCGTGAGCAGGTCCGCGTCCGCGAAGGCCCGCTCCGGTGGACCGAAGGCGAGCAACGTCCCTTCTCCGAGGATGGCCACGCGGTCCGCGAAGAGAGGCACTTCGTCCACCGCGTGGGTGGCCACGAGCACCGCGGCTTCCGTCTCGCGCGCCACGCGGCGCAGGAGCCCGGCGGCTTCTCGCTCACCGACCGGATCGAGCCCGGCGGTCGGCTCATCGAGCAGCAGCACCCGTGGCTTCAGCGCGAGCACTCCGGCGAGACAGGCGCGCTTCTTCTCTCCGAAGCTCAGCTGCTCCACCTCGCGCGCGCCGAGCCCTTGCAGGCCCACGGAGGCGAGCGCCGCCGTGACTCGGGCGGAGACCTCCACCTCGCGCAGCCCCTGGGCCCGGGGGCCAGACGCGACGTCTTCGTCGAGCGTCGCGCCGAAGAGCTGGTCATCGGGGTTCTGGAACGCGAGCGCCACTCCGGCCGCCGCGCGCGCCGCCGCGCCTCGTCCCAGGGGAGCGCCGTCGAGCAGCGTGCGCCCTGCCCGCTCCGGAAGGAGCCCCATGAGCGTGCGCAACAGCGTCGTCTTGCCGCAGCCGTTCGCTCCGAGGAGCGCCACGACCTCGCCGGCTCGCACTTCGAGCGACACGCCCGTGAGGACGGCACGCGCGCCACCGGGGCCCGCGCTCACGCCTTCCACCCACAGGCGCGGCGTCATGACCTGCTCCCCACGCCGCGCGCGGCGCGAGCCTCGGCTGTGGCGGACGCCTGGTCGAAGGCGCGCACCAGGGTGAGCCCCGCCAGCGCGCCCATCGAGCCGAGGGCCCGGCGCGTGCCGCTGTAGCCGCCACGCACCAACTGCGCCTCGCGCGCGGTGCGGGCCGCGCCCTCGAACACACGGGCATAGCGAGCGGAGAGCGTGAGCAGCTCGGTGAACACGTCCGGTGCACCGAGCTTCCGAAGCGCACCGGCGAAGGCCCACGGAGGCGTCAGGTGCGAGAAGAGCCCGAAGACGGCCACTCCCGCCGCCATGCGGGCACCGAGCACGAGTCCCGCCTGCGCGCCCGCGCGGGTACCGAGTGCCACATGCAGCGCCGCCGTGAGCAAGCCCGCGAGCAACGCCGCACCGAATCCACGTGCCACCCGCGTGGGAGCCCTCCCCCATGCAAGCCCGAGCACGCCCACGCCCAAGGCCACCGCGAGCGGAGCCCACGGCAGCGGCCCGCCCAGCCCCACCGCGAGTAGCCCGAGCGAGACGCCGAGCGTGATGCGCGCATCGAGCACACGTGCCCAGGCGGGAGGCTCACGCACCACGGCGGTCCTCCCTCCACTGCGAGCGCGAGGCGAGCAACGAGACTCCACCTCCAGGCGGGATGCCACGCACCACGGCGGCTCCCTCCGCCATGAGTTCGCGGTAGCCAGAGCCCAGCTCGCAGGTGGCGGGCTCACGCACCACGCCGCCCTCCCTCGACGAAGAGCGCGCGGTAGCCGTAGCCCAGCACCCAGCCGCCAATCAGCCCCGCCATGAGGAAGGCGAACAGCAGTACGTCGCCCTCGGGCTGCGGAAAGAGCGGCGCGAGCGTGCGGCCCGCGGCCTCCGCGTAGGGGCGCACCACGTGCTCGTCCATGCCGGGCCAACCCTCGGGAGTCGCCCCCGTCATCACGGAGCCACCGAGGTGCGAGCGGCGCCAAAGGCGAGCAACGAGGGACGCCGCCGGGCGATGAAGACCACCGCCCCCGCCGTCATCACGCCCTCCAGCAACCCGAGCGGCAATTGCGTGGGAACGAAGGCCAGCGCCACCGCTCCGAACGCGCGCCCCAGCCCCTCTTCCCCGTGCAGCGCCGAGGCCAGCTCGAAGGCCGTGGTCGCATACGTCGCCCAGTCCGCTGCCAGTCCCGCGAAGAAGGCCGCGACGGACAGCGACGCGCCAGCCCCACGCAGCCCACGGAAGACGAGCCACCCCGCGAAGCCACCCGCGACGCCCATGCTCCACACGTCCGCGCCCAGCGTGGTGAGGCCACCGTGCGCCAGGAAGAGCGCCTGCAGCAGCAGGGCCACCACCGTCACGAGCACCGTGAGCAGCGGGCCAACCAGTATCGCGGCGAGCCCGGTGCCCACCGGGTGGCTGCATGTGCCCGCGGTGGGCACCGGCACCGGCATGCACGAGATGACGAACACCGCCGCCGCGAGCATCGCCAGGAAGGGCCCGAAGACGGGGTCCTCGGCCGAGCGCCGCCGCAGCACCCGCACGCCGAGCACGAGGAACGGCAGCATCGCGAGCGTCCACCCGGCGGCCCATGGCAGGGGCAGCACGCCCTCGGCCAGGTGCATCGCGTGGGCGCACGCGGGCGCGAGCAGCAGCGCGGCGAGCACGAGCGGTGCTCCGCGCACGCGGGACAGAAGACGGTCGTCAGAGGGAGCGGGCCGGCATGTGCCGTCCCCACGCCCATGCACCCAGCGCATGGCAACCTCCTCTCAGTCCACGGAGAGGGTCAGTCGTTCAGCCTGGGGTAGGTCTCCTGGCTCATGGGCTTGCGAGAGACTCCTCGACCTCGAGGAGGACTCCCGCGCCGCTTCCGCCTTCCCGGGTGCGTACGGCACACCCAGTGGCACTTCGTGGAAGCGGCCTCACCCACTCACAGTGGCGGGACCGCGCCGGATTCACACCGGCTTCCCTGTTATGCCCGTCATGGGCACCCAAGGCGGCGATTCAGTTGTGGCCGTGCAAGTAGCGGAGTGACGAGGCACTTGTCAACGAACACGCCTTCCGTTGGCTGGAGTACACCTGCCACACGGGTGCATTGAGCACGCGCCTTCAGCGTTCCTCCACCGTGTTTCCGAACGCGATGACGATGGCGACGATGTGCTCGAAGAGCGTCTCGCCCACACCGCGCCCCGCCTCCCGTGCGCGGCGGATGAGCCAGTCCCTGCCATCCCTGTCGAGGTAGCCCCGGTTGCGGAGCTGCACGCCCGCCCACGCTCGGAAGGCCTCATGTCCCAGGGCCCGTCGTGACACGGCGGCGTCTTCCCAGCGGAGGATGAACGGCGGCGCCACGCCAAAGCCTCCATGGCAGCAGTCCTGGAGGCTCATGGAATCGTGTCCGAAGTAGCCCCCCGGGCCGTTCACCGCCTCGCCCATGGCGCACAGGAAGGCACTCAGGTCTCCAATGAGCCGCCCTGGAAGGACGATGACGCTCCCCGTCGGCCTGTCGGCGGGCCATGGCGTCGGACGCGCGAAGTGACGCTCGCAGGCCTCCGCGAGCCACCGGGCGCGTTGCTCGACAGAGAGTGGAAGCCAGGTCCCTGGAACAGAAGGCACTGCCATGGAGGAGGACACACGGCACTCACGTCCCCGCGCCAGCGCGCCTGACATCCGGCGGCTCAGCCCTCTTCCCTCGCGGGGAACAGCTCCGCCGTCCGCGCGGCGATGAAGTCCAGGAACGCTCGCACGTGCGCCGGCATCGCCGTGCGGCGTGGGTACAGCGCCGAGAGGAAGCGCGGCGCGGGACGCAGCGGGGCCAGCACCCGCACCAGCGTGCCGGACTCCAGGTCCTTCGCCACGAAGTACTCCGGCAGCACCGCGATACCCATTCCCGAGAGCGCCGCCACGTGGAGCGCGGGCAGGCTGTCACACTGGAAGCGGCTCTTCGGCGGACGCACCTCGTGCACGCGCCCCGCCTGCCGCAGCTCCAGCGGCCGGGCCGCCGGGCCTCGCGGCGGCAGCAGTACCTCGTGGCTGGCCAGGTCCCTCGGACGCCTCGGTGTGCCCTGCTCGCGCAGGTACGTGGGGCTCGCGCACAGCACGTACGGCTGGACGCCCAGGCGCCGCACCATCAGCGTGCTCGGCTCCAGCCGGGTGGCGATGCGCAGCGCCACGTCCACGCCGCGCTCCACCAGGTCCACCATCGCGTCCTCCAGCACCAGCTCCAGGCTCACCGCCGGATGCGCGCGCAGGAAGTCATTCACCAGCGGCACCAGCACCTGCTGTCCGAAGAGCACCGGCGCCGACACCCGGAGCGTGCCGCGCGGCACGCCCTGCTCCGTCAAATCCCGCTCCGCCTCGTCGAGCGCCTCGAGGATGCCCCGGGCATGCGTCAGGTAGCGCTCCCCCGCCGCGGTGAGCTGCATCCGCCGCGTCGTGCGCTGCACCAGCTCGGTGCCCAGCCGCGCCTCCAGCGCGGCCAGCTCGCGGCTCACCGCCGACGGCACCCGCCGCACCGTCCGCGCCGCCCCGGCGATGCTGCCCGCCCGCGCCACCTCCACGAATGTCCGCAGTGCCTCGAAGCGGTCCCGGCTCGCCATGGTTCGTGCTCCTGGCGCACGAATGTCGTGCATCCCTGACACCTGTTCAAGCCACCCCGTCTGACGCATTCAACAGGGCAGGAGGAAGCCATGAGTCTCCAAACCCCGGCCCCGCACGACGCCGCCGCCAGCCACGCGCGGGACCGTCAGCTCGCGCATGCGGTGCTCCGGCTGGTGCTGGGCGTCAACATCACCCTGCACGGGCTGGTGCGCGTGGGCGCGCCCGGCGCGTTCGCGGACACGCTGGTGAAGAACTTCGCGGAGACGCCGCTGCCCGAATGGAGCGTGCGCGCCTTCGCGCTCAGCGTCCCCTTCGTGGAGCTCATCGTGGGCCTGTGCATCCTGCTGGGTCTGCGGCTGCGCCTCGCGCTCGTCGTCGGCGGCGCCTTCATGGCGTCGCTCACCTTCGGCGAGTCGCTGCGCCAACAGTGGAGCACCGTGTCCATCCACCTCAGCTACGCGCTCGTCTACTTCGTCCTCCTGTCGCGCGTGTCCGACGCCCGCTTCACCCTCGACGGACTGCTGGGCTCGCGCCGGACAGCCCCGTAGCCCCCAGAAAACGAAGGAGCCCCCCATGTCACTGTCCCGCCGAGAGTTCGTCACCCACACCGCCGTGGCCGGCACGACCGCATCGGCGGCCGGCCCGCCCGCGCCCGCGTGCTCGAGGAGTTCATCGCGTACGCCAAGAAGCAGCGCGGCGTCTGGTTCGCCCGCAAGGACGAGCTGGCCCGCATCGCCCTGGAGAGCCCCCTCACCCCACGCGAGGGCTCCCTGGCCTCCCCCGTGAAGCCGTGACACTCCGGCGCACGTGACGCCTGCATCACCGGCCCGGGCCCGTTAAGGTGCCCGTCGTGAGCACCGACCTCGACGACCCTTCCGAACCGGCCACGCGTCAGTTCGTCGCCAGCCACGAGCCTCCGGACCGTCCCCGGGACGGTGCCCTCCTCTTTCTCGCCCGGGGCATGGACCTGCTCGTCCGCGAGCAGGACGGCACCCCGTCCATTCCCACCGGCGCGGACTTCCCGGAGCTCGCCGCCGGCGCCCACTTCCTCGGCGCGCTGGACGGTCAGGACTGCTACGCCGCCGTCCTCCCGGACGACCTCACCCCGCCCGAGGGCTTCAAGAAGGTGCTGGCGCGCTCGCTCTACACCCGGCTGGACGACGCCGAGTTCTCCCTGGTGGGCCGCTCGCTCGCCATCGTCGAGTGGGACGTCACCCACCGCTTCTGCGGACGCTGCGGCGCGCCCACCCAGCTCGTCCCCGGCGAGCGCGCCCGCCGCTGCCCCGTGGACCGCACGCCCTTCTACCCGCGCATCGCCCCGGCCATCATCGTCCTCGTCAGCCGCGGCGACACCATGCTGCTCGGCCGCAACGCCAGCTTCCCCCAGCCCATGTTCAGCACCCTGGCCGGCTTCGTGGACCCGGGTGAGTCGCTGGAGGAGTGCGTCGCCCGCGAGGTGAAGGAGGAGGTCGGCATCGACATCCACCACATCCGCTACTTCGGCTCGCAGCCGTGGCCCTTCGGGCGCTCGCTCATGGTGGGCTTCACCGCCGAGTACGCCGGAGGCGACATCGTCGTGGACCCCAAGGAAATCGCCGAGGCCCGTTGGTTCTCCCCGGATGACCTCCCCATGCTGCCCCCGCGCCTGAGCATCGCGCGCCAGCTCATCGACTCGTTCATCGAGCGGGTGAAGCGCCCCAAGCTCGGCCAGTAGCCCGGCATCCCGGCGCGGTCCACCCCGCCCGGGAAGGCCGCGTCATGCCAGGGCCCGCGTTACCGTCTGGCTTCAGGGTTCCACACTTGCAATCCCGCGCGCAGTGCGGTTGAAGCGCGCTCCCCCCTGACAGCCACACCTCCGAAGACGCCATGCCCGCCGCGCGCCCGCACATCGAGCCCCGCCTCGTTCCCACCGCAGACTCCGTGGTGGTGAAGGAGATCTACCTTTCCGTCCAGGGCGAGTCCTCGCACTCCGGCCTGCTGTGCGCCTTCGTCCGCCTCACCGGCTGCCACCTGCGCTGCACCTACTGCGACAGCGAGTTCGCCTTCCACGGCGGCAAGCGGATGAAGAACGCCGACATCATCTCCGAGGTGAAGGCGCTCAACACCCCCAACGTGGAAGTCACGGGTGGCGAGCCCCTGCTGCAGCCGGGCGTCTACCCGCTCATGGAGGGCCTGCTGGACGCCGGCCTCAAGGTGCTGCTGGAGACCAGCGGCGCCATCGACGTGCGGCTCGTGCCCCCGGCCGTCCACAAAATCGTGGACATGAAGACGCCCTCCTCGGGCGAGCACACGCGCAACGACTACCGCAACTTCGCGTCGATGAACGCCAACGACGAATTGAAGTTCGTCATCGGCTCGCGCGAGGACTACGACTGGTCCAAGGCGCTCATCGCCGAGCACGGCCTGCTGAAGAAGCCCTACGGCATCCTCTTCTCCACCATCTTCGACAAGCTCCACCCGCGCCAGCTCGCCGAGTGGGTCATCGAGGACAGGCTGCCGGTCCGCTTCCAGCTCCAGATGCACAAGTACCTCTGGGACCCGAACGCGCGCGGCGTGTGAGCGCACGGCGCCCGCGTCTGGCGTCAGGACCGCCTGAACCACAGCAGCGCCAGCGCCACCAGCCACGCGGTGGCCAGCACCAGGTTGCCCCACCCCAGCGCGCGCACCACCTGTGCCTGCGTGAGCCCACGCATGGGGCCCTCGCCCCGGCGGATGCGGCGCAATTCGCGTGTGCCCAGCACCACCCCCGCCAGCCCCGCCACCAGCGTGGGCAGCGGCAACACCAGCGTGCCCGGCAGGCACACCAGCCCCAGCACGTTGAGCACCAGCGCCGCCTGCACCACCCGGGACGGCTTCGCCTCCCGCCGCAGCATGCCCACGCAGGCCGCGCAGTAGGGAGACTCGCCCACCACCTCCGTGCACTCACCGCACAGGAAGGAGCCGCAGCGCGCGCACGTGGCCACCGCGGCGGCGTCCGGGTGCTGGGCGCAGCGCGCCCCGGTGGCCGGGGACGTCACCGGCGCCTCAGAAGGCCGGAGGCGGCAGCCGGGAGGACATCGCCGTCAGCCCGTGCGCTCCCAGCCCCAGGAACACCGCCGCCAGCACCGTGCTGGCCACGAAGCCGGCGACGATGAGGCCCTTCCTCGGGTGCTCGAACTGGCTGAAGGCGTAGAAGAGCACGTAGCAGGGGATGAGCAGCACCATCACCCCCGTCCCCACGCTCCGGCGGAAGGCGTGGAACAGCAGGAAGGCGGCGCACACCAGCGAGACGAGCCCGAACAGGATGGCGAGAGGAAGCAGCGGCACGCTCCTCCCTTAACACGTTCCATCCTTTGCGGCGGCCCCATGCGCATATTAAGCACGGCCCGTCGTCAACCCGCCGAGGTACCTGCCCATGAACACCGCCAAGACGCTGCTCAACTTCGTCCTCGCGGGCGCCCTGCTGGGCATCATCGTCGCGTCGTGGATCGTCCCGTCGTTCCTCGGCTGGTACAACGAGACGCCCTACGCCACCCAGACGATGTGCAACCTGCCCGAGGTGATTCGCAAGACGTCCTCGGACGTGCTGCGCTACCAGGCCATTGGCGCCGGCATCGGCGCGCTCGTCATGCTGGTGCTGGGCGTGCTCTTCGTGCGCCGCGCGAGCCGCCGGGCCCGGATGCAGGCGGGCCAGACGCCGCCCACCGCGCCTCCGCCCGCGGCGCCTCCCGCCACCGCCTGACGGGCGGCCTATCGCACCTGCACCACCACCGACGGCGACGTCCCCAGCACCCCGCCGCCCTCCTCGTCCGTCACGGTGACGGTGATCGTGAAGGACATCGTCTCCGAGACCACCGGCGCCCGCCACGTGGGGTTGCGCGTGCGCGCATCGCTGAAGTGGCCCGCCGGATCCGCCGGAATCTGCGTCCAGAAGTAGGACATCTTGTCCCCGTCCGGGTCGCTCACCTCAAGCTGCATCGCCAGCTCTCCTCCCGACTCCACGACGAGCGAGTTGGGACGCGGCCCCACGGTGACCAGAGGCGGACTGTTGGCCACACACCCGGAGCCGAAGGCTCCCAGTGCCAGCGCCACGACGACACCCACGGACAGCCGAGACATGGACTTCCCCCTGCGAAAGATGCCTTCAGCCTAACGCCTGGGCTCGCGCCGAGGTATCGGAGCCGCTTTCGCAAAAGTCCTGAAATCCAAGGTGGACGTCACATCTCGCGCGGAAGGGTCCGCCACGGACGGTCACCCCGCTCGGAGGTGCGAGCCGGAAGTGTCCGGCGGCGCTCACTTCCGCTTGCGCGGAGGCTTCCGGCGCGCGGCCGCGCCCACCAGCAGCAGCTTGTCCCCCCGGGACAGGCGCTTGATGGCGGCCTCGCGGCGGAGGGCGGCGCCGCGGTCTCCCGCGGGCTCGCTCCACACCAGGGTGACGGGCAGGCGGGCGCGCGTATACGCGGCCCCTCGCCCGCGCCCGTGGGTGGCGAGCCGGCGCTCCAGGTTGTTGGTGGCGCCGGTGTACAGGGTGCCATCGCGGCACCGCAGCATGTAGACAGTCCAGGAGGGTGAGTCGTCCGACACGGCGCGGGCACTGTACCGCTCCCGCC
>NZ_JABBJJ010000690.1 GCF_012933655.1 Pyxidicoccus fallax
GAGCTCGCCTGGCCCGAGTGGGCCGGCGGCGCCCCGCCCACCGAAGCGGACTCCGCGGAGACCCAGGTCCCTCCCGGCGAGGCCCATGGCGCCCCGGAAGCCCCCACCGGCTGGGAGCGCGGCGTGGAGGAGCCCTCCTCCGACGTGGGCACTCCCGGCGAGCCCGGGGACGACGGCGACCCGCGCGCCCGTCCGTCCAAGCCCACGCTGCACTGAGGCGCTCGGAGCGCGGCCTCCCGCCTCGCCCCAGGTCCTCACGCCGTACAGAGGCGCCCGAGTGCGCCTCCCGCCTCGCCCCGCCTCCCCACGCCGCATGGAGGCGCCCGAGTGCCTTGCGCCGCACCCTCCGCCGCACAGAGGCGCCCGGAGCCAAGCCTTCCGTCTCGCCCCACGTCCTCACGCCGTACAGTTGGCGCACGGAGCGGGCTCTTCCGCATCGCCCGTCCCACACGCCCCCACGCGGTACCGAGATGCCCGAAGGGCGGCCCGAGCCACCCGGCCCGCCGCCACGCCGCACAGAGCGAGCGCATCCGCATCGCCCGTCCACACGCCTCCACACGGAACCGAGACACCCGGGCGGAGGGCCGCGATCCACCCGGCCCTCCTCCACGCCGCACCGAAGCGCCCGGAGGGACCCCTTTCCTCACCTCCACTCACTTGGGCTGGCACCTTGGGGGCCGCGATCTCCCGGGCCGAGCGGCCGGTGAGGCGCGGGGGCCCCTCACCGGGAGTCCGCCTGTCGTTCCGGACACCCCTACAGCCGGTGCACCGGAGAAATTACCTGATGCAGGCCCCCCTGCTCGCCTGGGGGTGCCACGCAACTCGTTGATTTCCCTCGGAAACGAGGGCTTGCGGGCGTTGGCAACCCGTTTGCTATTGCCTCCCGTCGCGATGCGGAAGGCACCGGACATGAACGAGCGGGGACGTAGGGCAGCGGTGCTGGCGCGCTTCTTCCGCCAGCAGCCGGACCGCATCGCGGCGCTGTGGCGCCGGACGCGGCTGGCCTCGAACGAGGTGGAGCCGCGGGCCTTCCTGGGGCAGCTGGACGGGCTGGTGGAGGCCTTCATCCGCGAGGTGGGGCTCACGCTGGACGGCGAGGAGTCGAGCCCCTGGAGCCGCACGCGGGCGGTGCTGCGCCTGTCGCCGGAGCGCGGCGCGCGCGCCCTCTATGACGAGTTCGCGGCGCTGCGGCGCTGCCTGGTGGATGCCTCCGAGGTGCTCGGCGGCGGGGATTGGGAGCGCGAGCGCATCAATCGCGCGGTGGATGAGGCGGTGGACTCCGCGGTGGCGTTGCTGCAGCGGCTGAAGGACCCGCGCGCCGACGGGCCGCGGGTGCCCTTCGGAGGATTGGTGGTGGAGTACTTCGAGCGGCCCTCGCGGGTGAAGCGGGTGCCGCCGGACGCGAAGTACGGACGGCCTGCGATGCATTAGGGGTTGGTCGGGTTTGCCGACCCGTCCGGCTTGATGCTCCATGCTCGGAGCGTCCGAGGCCGGCGGCTGTCTCTTATACACATCTCCGATCCCACGAGACGTT
>NZ_JABBJJ010000691.1 GCF_012933655.1 Pyxidicoccus fallax
GCCCAAGCTGCCCCCGGACCCTCCGGCCCCCAGCGCCACGTCCAGTGGCGGTGACGAACTGGTGGAGACCCTCCTCAACAACGCCGAGGCGGGCTCCCCCGCCGCCGCGTCCCGCGCCGTCGACGCCTTCCTGCGCGCCATCAATCCCCGCGCGCCCGCGTCCGGGTCCGCCGCGCCTCCGTCGCCCGCCACGTCACGCAAGGCGGTCCGCGACGTCATCGAGGAGGCCCTCCTCCTCACCGCGAAGGACGTCCTCGCCGCCGAGCCCGTCGCCCAGCTCGAGTCCGCGTGGCGCGGTCTGAAGTGGCTGGTGGACCAGGCCCCGAAGTCGTCGGGCCTCGCCGTGGAGGTGCTCGACGTGGACCGCGCCTGGCTCCTCGACTCCCTCCAGGGAGCCCTCTCGGCCGACCCCTTCGACCGCCCCGATGCCGTCTTCGTCGTGGACGCCACCGATGACGTCGGCCTGCTCGGCCGGCTCGCGGGACTGGGTGAGCGCGCTCAGGTCCCCGTGGTGGCCGCCGTGTCTCCGTCGCTCCTCGGCCTGCCCCCGGGCGAGTTGTCGCTCGGACTGGAAGAGGAGCGGGACACCGTCTCCGAGGCGTGGACCGAGCTGCGCCAGGACGAGTCCGCGCGCTGGCTGTCCGCCGTCATCAACCGCGCGGTGGTGGTCAGCGAGGGCCGCGGCGTGGCGAAGCGCGCGAGCTTCACCAGCCCCGCGCTCGCGGTGGCGGCGATGATGGCCGCCAGCTTCCGCGACACCGGCGCCTTCGCGCGCATCATGGGCCAGCCCGGCGGCCTGCGCGCCCCGGCCACGTGGGAGGTACCCTCCGGCCGTGAGAAGGGGCTCTCCATCCCCACCGAGCTGTTCCTCCCCATCCGCGCCCAGTCGCGGCTGGAGGAGCGGGGCATCCTCGGCCTGGGCAGCGGGCGCAACGCGGACGCGGTGCTGCTGGCCGCCGCGCCCACCGTGTACGGCGGTGGCTACTCGGTGCCGCTGCCCGCGCAGCTGCTCACTGGCCGCATCGTCCGCTTCGCCACCTGGGTGAGGGACCAGCTCCCGCCCGGCTCCGGCAACGACGAGGTCTCCGCCATCTTCTCCCAGGCCGCCGAGGTCTTCCTCTTCCGCGGCGCCACGGAGAATGGCCAGGTGCGCGCCGAGCTCGTCTCCACCGGCGACGGCCGCGGCGTCCAGGTCAGCGCCACCGTCCGCCCGGAGCACGCCGGCACGCGCTTCCAGCTCGGCTTCGTCCTGCCCCTGCGAGGCTGAGCAGCGCCTGCGCTTCCAGCCCGGCTCCGTGCTGTCCCCGGAGCCGGGTGCTGTAGAGCACCGGGCCCACGGCCCGAGCGCGACTTCCCGTGAGGCCGCCCGTCCTGGCCGGTGCCTCGTGGAAGGAACGTTCATTCCACGAGACACCGCACGACGGGCCGCCGCTCCCGCTTTCAGGGGCGTCAGGTGGAAGGAACGTTCATTCCACGGTACCCGGCTCCTCCGGCCCCAAGCCCTCCGCCCTGTCCGGACGCCACGTGGAAGGAACGTTCATTCCACGTTGCCGGGCTCGACCCTTCCCGCCC
>NZ_JABBJJ010000692.1 GCF_012933655.1 Pyxidicoccus fallax
GGCCTGGGGGCCGAGGTGGTGGTCATCACCGGGGATGCGTCCGTGCTGAAGCCCCGGCTCCAGGCCGCGGGACATCCGGTCGAGGTGCTCGCGGCTCCGAAGCCATGAGCGGCATGTCCCGCCGCCGCGCCTGCTACGGTGCGCCGCCATGAATCTCGTCGAACGCCTGCAGGACTCCATGCGCTACTCCGCGAGGGAGCGGTACACGTCCGTGCGCGTGCCGCCCTTCACGGCCTACTTCCACCCGTTCGATGCAGAGGTCTACTTCAACTACGCCATCCCCGACGGGCCGGTGACGGGCGACGTGAGCGAGCCCCTGCGGCGGCTGCGCGCCGAGTTCCAGGCCCGCCAGCGCACGCCTCGCTTCGAGTACGTGGACGCGCTGGCCCCCACGCTGGCCGGCCAGCTCCAGGCCGCGGGCTACCGGCAGGAGGCCGAGGCCCGGCTGATGGTCTGCACGCGCGACACCTTCGTGCCCTTCCGCGCGCCCGAGGGGCTCACCTTCTCGGTGCTCTCACCCGATTCGCCCCGCGACGAGATGCGCGCGTTCAGCGTCACCACGCGCCAGGGCTTCTCCCCGGATGAGCCTGTCGAAGTGAGCGACGACGAAGTTTCCAAGATGCTCGTTGACCTCAAGGACGGCCGGGCCCTTCTCGCGCGGATGAATGGGGCGCCGGTGTCGGGAGGGCTGTTCACCCCGCCGCACGAGGGCACGTCCGAGCTGGCCGGCGTGGCGACGCTGAAGGACTGGCGCGGGCGCGGCATCGGCGCGGCCCTGGTCTCCCGCGCGGCCGAGGAGGCCTTCGCGCGCGGTGTGGAGGTGCTGTACCTGAGCACCATCACCGAGGAGGCCGGCCGCCTCTACGAGCGCGTCGGGTTCCGCTTCGTCACGCGGATGCTGTTCTACGTGGACGCCTCGGCCCCCGCGCATCCGTGAGGACGCGACCGCGTCCTTCCGTGACGCGGTGACAGGCCGGCCCGGAGCCTCCTCGCATCGGGAGGCTCCCTCTCATCGTCTGGCACGGGGCTGGCACCGTGCGCCCCGGTCCGGCAATCCACGGGAGCAATGACGATGGCGGGTTCGAGCTTCAAGGTGATGAGCAAGGTGCGCTACAAGCACATCTTGGAGTTGCGGCAGGCGGGCGCGGCGGTGGAGGTCCACTTCGATGGCTCCCACTCACTGGCGACGAAGCCGGCTCACTTCGAGCTGAACATCACCATCCGGGACAGGATGAGCCTGGTCAACCTGGACTCGGCCATCACCCAGATGTTCGGGTTCTTCACGCAGGAGGTGAACCTCACCAACCGCGTGAAGTACGAGGTCGCCCTCTTCGATGAGGACCTCATCGACCGCTCCACCCGGAGCTACGAGATTCGCGCCGCCATCGACACGCTGAACGACGGCGGCGTCGCGGACTTCATCGCCAACGTCCTCTGAGAAGTCGCGGGAGTCCCCGTTTCCGGGGGAGGGCAGGCGGGCAGGCGCGAAAGAACCTGGGCGGCGGGCCCGGAATGGAGCATGAAAGCCACCCGCCCGGTCGTTCTAGAATCCGCCCCCGCAATGTCCTCC
>NZ_JABBJJ010000693.1 GCF_012933655.1 Pyxidicoccus fallax
GGCTGGAAGGGGGTGGGTGGCTGCGTGCGGCCGTGGGAGGACGGTGCACCTGGGCCGTCAGCCCTCCGGATGACGTGTCGGGCGAAGCAGGGCAGGGCACCCGCGCGCTGCACCGCCGGGCGGCGGAGGCGTACGAGGCGCTGCCCGTGGAGCCGCGGCGCAGGACGTGCGTGGAGCTGAGCCGGCACTGGCTGTCCGCGGACATGCCGGAGCGCGCGCTGCCGCACCTGCTGGAGCTGGCCGGGTGGCACCGCGCGGCGCTGGAGCCGGACTCCGCGCTCGGGGTGTACCGCTTCGCGCTCGGGCTCGCGTTGAGGTTGGAGGCGGACACCTCGCGGGAGTGGCAGCGGCTCTTGTGGGAGCAGATGGGCGACGCGCACCGGTTGGCCGGGGCGCCGGAGGAGGCCGCGTCGGCGTGGCGCTCGGCTCGCGCGCTGGACCTGGAGGGCGCTCCCTCCCAGGCGGTGGACCGGGCGCGGCGCCTGCACAAGCTGGTCTCCGGCGTGTTCGCGCTGGGCCACCATGAGGAGGTGCTGTCGCTGGCGGACGAGGGCGCTCGCGAGCGGCTGGAGGAGGTGCCGACGCTGGCGGCGGGGCTGGATGCGTTCGCCGCGCTCTCGCTGTGCGCGCTCGGGAGGTTCGAGCAGGCCCGGGAGCGGCTGGGCATCGCGCGGGAGCGGCTGCGGCTGGCGCCGGCCGAGGGCGGACCCGTGCGCGCGAGCGTGGAGACGGCCCTGCACCGCGCCATGGGCAACGTGCTGATGGGGCTGGGCCACCCGGAGCAGGCGACGTCGGAGTACGCGGCCGTGCTGCGCTGGAGCGAGCGGGCGGGGGACACGGGGGAGCACGCCACGGCCCTCTTGAGCCTGGGCGACGCGCATGCGCGGGCGGGAGACCGGGAGCGCGCGGCGCACTTCTTCCAGCTCGCGCTGGATTTGGAGTCCCGCACCGGCGACCGCTGGGGCATGGCGTACACGCACCATGGGCTGGCGCTGCTGCACATCCAGGCGGACGCGCCGGAGCTGGCGAAGGAGGACGCGGTGAGGGGCTTGCAGCTCGCGGCGCGGATGGGAGACCGCAAGCTCCAGTCGCTGCTGCGCTGCACGCTGGGGCGCGCGCAGCTGCGGCTGGGCGAGCTGGAGGAGGCCGGCCGCCAGCTCCAGCTCGCTGCCCAGGAGGCCGCCGCGGTGGGCGCTCGCTCGGAGCAGCTCCAGGCGGAGGCCGTACTCCGGGCGCTCGACGCGCGCCGTTGACGGAACCCCGGGCGGGGGACGAGTGTCCACCTCCCGTGCCCGCCTCGTTCCTCTTCCGCGTGCTGCTCTTCCTCGCGCTGGTGCTTCCACCCCTGGCCCGGGGGGCGCCCGACGCGTTCGAGGCGTACCTGCACCCTCCGCATCCTCCCGCGGACGGGTTCACGCCGCTGTCCGGCGTGCGCGCCGGCGGCGAGGTGACGGCGCTGGCGTGGGGGCGGGTGGTGGAGGTGGGCGCGGAGGGACGGTCCGTCACGCTGGAGCACCTGTACTACGAGAACCACGCGCTGCTGCGT
>NZ_JABBJJ010000694.1 GCF_012933655.1 Pyxidicoccus fallax
GCGCAAGAGCGCCTCCAGCCTGGGCAGCAACGGCTTCAACGAGGTGCGGATTGAAGACGCGACGGGCGAGGAGGAAGTCTTCACGCACGCGCAGAAGGACGAGGACCTCCTCACCGAGAACGACAAGTCCCAGGAGGTCCGCGCCTTCGAGGACCTGCTGGTGAAGAAGGACCGCAAGCGCACGGTGGAGGGCAACCAGCAGCTGCGCGTCATCATGGATGACGTGAGCGTGGTGGAGGGCAACCAGACGCTGCTGGTGCAGAAGAACCGGGACACCCGGACGACGGGCAGCCACGACGAGGCGGTGGAGGGCAACCAGGCGATGACGGTGGGCAAGAACATCACCGTCGGTGTCACGCAGGGCGCGGTGGAGAGCGTGGGGGCGGCGAAGGCCACCACCATCGGTGGCGCCTACCTGGTCAACGTCGCCCTGGCGATGAACGAGGCCGTGGGCGGGCTCAAGTCCTCCGAGATTGGCGCCGCCTACACCGAGTTCGTCGTCGGCAGCCGGCAGGAGATGGTCGCCAAGGACAAGCAGGCCAAGGTGGGCACCGACTTCAAGAGTGAAATCAAGGGGCAGCTCACCGAGACGGTGGGCAAGGACTCCAAGACCGACTCCGGTGCCCGGTCCGAGCTCACCGTCAAGGAGGACACCGCGAAGCTGGCCAAGGAGTTCCAGCTCAAGGCCGACACGTTCAACCTCGTGGTGAACGAAAAGCTCATCCTCAGCATCGAGAAGTCCGGCAACGTGAAGCTCTTCGCCAACAAGCTCTCGATGGAGGGCACGGACATCAAGTTCAAGGGCGCCAAGGTGAAGATGGAGGCCGCCGGCTCGCTGAAGGGCAAGTCCGTGAAGACGAAGGACATCGACGCCCTCACCGACGCGGAGCTGAAGAAGTCGGTGGCCGCCAGCTTCAACTTCCCCAATGGCAACTCGCTCGAGGGGCAGTCCTTCGAGGTCAAGCTGGCCGACGGCTCGACGAAGAAGGGGAAGATGGGCGGAGGCATGGGCAGCGTGGCGGAAGCCAAGCCGGGCGCGGCGGAGATGTCCCTGCCGGACCTGGTCAAGGACCTCGAGAGCGCGGGCTGATGGCCCGGGAGAACCCAGATGTCTGACGACAACAATCTCGAGGTCCAGTGGCCCGACCTCTTCCAGAGCATCAAGGGCCTGCAGCAGGGCGCCAAGAACAAGATTTCCGTCAAGACGGAGAACATCCCCATCATCTTCGTGCCCGGCATCATGGGCACCCGGCTGAAGAACGAGCAGGGCGAGAAGGTGTGGGACCCGGACGCCAAGGGCTTCATGCTCTGGAACTACGGGCTCGTCACGACGGGCCCGGCCGACAAGAAGAAGATGCTCGTCGGCGACCAGTTCAAGGAGACCTTCCTCGAGCCCTACGAGGACGACGCGGAGCACAACGAGGACTTCTCGCTGGCCCAGTACGACAACGCCGCCGAGCGGGGCTGGGGCAGCCTGTCCTGGAGCAGCTACGGCAGCATCCTCACCGCGCTCCACGAGCGGGGGAAGTCTCCGGG
>NZ_JABBJJ010000695.1 GCF_012933655.1 Pyxidicoccus fallax
CTAGTACCTCAGCACAGAGGTTCTGACCGATTGGCTTTGGGCCTGCTCAGCGTAGGACGGGCAGAAGTTCCGGGGCCAGCAGCAGCTCGATGCTGCGGGCCTGTCCGGCGCTGCGCCGGATGAGCCCTCGGCGTTCAAGCTCCAGCACCATGCGGTGGACGGTGGGCGGAGTCGTGCCGAAATAGCGCTGCATGTCAGCCTCCGCGGGAGGGCGCCGGTTGAGCTTCGTATAGGCGTAGATGAAGGCCAGGTATTGGCCTTGGAGCTCGGTAAAGGGCGGGGGTGCGGAGGGAATCGACACGGCGGCAGCGAGGTAGTCCGACTCCCCCTTTTACGGAGTCGGAGCGCATGAATGTACGTTACCTCGTCACCCTGGCCCCCGAGGAGAAGTCGCAGTTGGAAGCGCTGGTGAGCGGCGGCACGGGGAGGGTACGCCACGTCAAGCGCGCGCAGATTCTGCTGGCAGCCCACAGCGGAGCCACCGACGAGCAGATTGCCAGAAGCGTCCGGGTGGGCGTCTCGACGGTGTACCGGGTCAAGCGGCGGTTCGTGGAAGGGGGCGTGGAGCACGCTCTGCACGACAGGCAGCGGCCCGGAGCCTCGCGCAAGCTGACGGGTAAGCAGGAGGCACTTCTGGTGGCCACCGCCTGCTCGACTCCCCCGCAGGGGCGTGCGCGCTGGACGCTCCAGTTGCTCGCCGATGAGATGGTGCGCTTGACCGAGCACCAGGACCTGTCGCGGGAAACCGTCCGACGGCGACTGACGGAGAATGAGCTCAAGCCCTGGCAGCAGCGCATGTGGTGCATTCCGAAAGTGGACGCCGAGTACGTCGCCCGGATGGAGGACGTGCTGGAGCTGTACGCCGAGCCGCCGGACGCCACCAGGCCGGTGGTGTGCTTCGACGAGACGCCCACCCAGCTCATCGGGGAAGTCCGCACACCGCTGCCTGCCGAGCCCGGTCAGCCCCGACGCTACGACTACGAGTACCAGCGCAACGGGACGGCCAACCTCTTCGTCTTTCTGGACGTGCACCGCCCCTGGCGCCACGTCGAAGTCTCGGACCAGCGGGCTGCCAAGGACTTCGCTGCGCGGATGCGCGAACTGGTGGACGTGCACTACCCGGAGGCGACGACCATCCGAGTGGTGCTCGACAACCTCTCCACGCACAGCCCGGGCGCCCTTTATGAAGCCTTCCCGCCGCAAGAGGCCAGGAGGATTCTGAAGCGACTGGAGTTTCACTTCGTCCCCAAGCACGCCAGCTGGCTGAACATGGTGGAGATTGAAATCAGCGTGCTGGGCCGCCAATGCCTGGACAGACGCATTCCCACCAAGGCCGCCCTGAAACGGGAGGTGGCTCGCTGGGAGCGGATGCGCAACAAGGAACGGGCTCGAGTCCGCTGGCGCTTCACGATCGAGGGCGCCCGCACCAAACTCGGGCGCGCGTACCCCCAGGCCCAGGCGGCCGTCGCCGCTGCCGCCTGAACCCCTCAGAATCTCTGTGCCGGGGTACTAG
>NZ_JABBJJ010000696.1 GCF_012933655.1 Pyxidicoccus fallax
CACCGCGCCCCCGCGCGCCTCCTCGCGCCCCCTGGGCAACACCGGCCTCCAGGTCTCCCCGCTCGTCCTCTCTGGCGCGAACCTCGCCTCCCCCCAGCCCTTCTTCGAAGCGCGCGAGGCCGGCCTCAACACCTTCTTCTGGGAGCCGCGCTACACCGCGCTCACCCAGTTCCTGCGCAGCGGCCGCAACCTCCGCGAGGGGCTCGTCATCGTCGCCGGCACCTACCACTCCGGCGCCGCCGCCCTCCGCCGCGACGTGGACACCGCGCTGCGCCGGCTGCGCACCTCGTGGCTCGACGTCTTCCTCCTCTTCTGGGTCCGCTCCCCCGAGCGCCTCAACGCCGAGGACTTCGCCGCCCTGGAGCAGCTGCGCGCCGAGGGCAAGGTCCGCGCCTTCGGCTTCTCCACCCACCTGAGAGACGTCGCCCGCGACGCGCTTTCCCAGCACCCCTGGCCCGTGGTGATGACCCGCCACAGCGCCGCGCATCCGGGCGCGGAAGCCGCGTTCCTCCCCGAGGCCGCCGCCCGGGGCACCGGCGTGCTCACCTTCACCGCCACCTGCTACGGCCGTCTCCTCCAGCCCGCTCCCGGCGCTCCGCCCGACGCGCCCCTGCCGTCCGCCGTGGACTGCTACCGCTACTCCCTGTCCCAGCCGGGCGTCAGCGCCACCCTCACCGCCCCGCGCAGCCGCCGCGAGCTGCTCCAGAACCTGGACGTGCTCTCCCGCCCGTACCTGGAGCCGGACGCCCTGCCCGCCATGCGCGCCCACGGCGAGCGGGTGCGCGCCCGGAGCCGACAGCTCGACACGCTCGTCCGCCGCGCTCCGGGTGGCCCGCGTGACGCCCTGCTCGCTCTCTTGGAAGAAGAGGAGGGCCCTCGCGACGCGGGCGACCTTCCTTCCCGGTGAAGGATGTGGTGAGCTTCGTCCCGCTCCTGGGGCCGCATGCAGCCAGCCTTCCGTCCGCGATGTCACGTCGCGGCTGCTCATGACACCCATTGAAGAACGAGAGCCGGTGCGTGGTCCGCCTGGCGGGCTTCCCGACCTACGCCCGTCTCTTGCAGTGCAGGTGGCGGCGGTCCCAGGAGCACGCAGTCCCTCCTCGGTGGGAGCACTGGAATGGACCTCGTTGGCCTCCTCCTCGAGCTGAAACCCCTGACGGCCGACCCCGAGGCGAACTTCGACCGCGTCGTCGAGCTGCTGCAGCACCACCAGGGCCTGGCCGAGTACGAGGTGGCCCGCTTCTACGTGAGCCGCGCCTGGCTGGAGCCCGTCTCCCGCCGCCTCAAGAGCGTGGACCCGCGCGAGCGGCTCCAGGCCGTGCGCCTCATCCCCCTGCTCTTCGCGAGCGCTCCGGCCGCCAGCCAGCTCCGCCACCGCGTGAAGGACCCGGACCTGCGCGTGGCCGCCGCCGCCCGCGCCGCCGTGCGCAAGCTGGGCCTGGCCGACGTCGCCCTTCCCGACACCCGCGCGGACCCGCCCCGCCAGTC
>NZ_JABBJJ010000697.1 GCF_012933655.1 Pyxidicoccus fallax
GAGATGTGTCTAAGAGACAGGTGGTCTCCTCGGCGGCCTTGTTGAGCAGCTCCTTGGCCACCTGGACAACGGGGGCCTCGGTGGTGTCCTGCACCTTGACCAGCGCGAGCGCGGCCTCGTCGCCGATGTCGTCCCGGCGCGGCAGCAGGCCGGTGGCCCACGTCACGAGCCGCTCCGCCAGCGGGAAGAAGTGCACCGCGTTCAGCGGCCAGTTCAGCCAGCCCACCGTGATGCAGTAGTACTTGTTGTACGGCGCCGTGTGGTGGATGCGGTGGTGGTCCGGCGGAAGAATCAGGTGCACGCGCTGCAGGAAGCCGATGACCGGCGGCGGCGCGTCCATGTGCGACCACTTGTGGAACTGGTTGGTGGCCATCACCCAGAAGATCATCGCGCCCAGGAAGGCCGAGGCGAACACCCAGCCCGGGCCGCTCATGGGCATGGCCACGGCCATGATGGCCACGGGGATGGAGATGAGGCAGTTGTTGCCGTTGGTCTCCACGAAGTCGTGACGGGTGATGGCCTTCTCGTCCACGTGGTGCTCGCGGAAGGGCCGGATGAAGGCCTTGCCCAGCACCGGCATCTCCGTGGAGCCCCAGGTGTCACCCATCCAGTGGACGAAGCCGGACACGAAGTCCGCGGCGAGATAGCCCAGCAGCACCGCGCTCAAGAGCAGCCACGTGCCGGTGTGCGGGTTGCCCCAGAGCCGGTACACCAGCGCCAGCTCCAGCGAGATGAAGGTGACGATGGAGGCAATCTCCATCGCGCGGATGGCGGGCGAATAGCCCTGGGCCAGCACCTGGGCGTCCTGCTGGCGCACCTTGTTCTTGATCTCGTTTTTCTTCATCCGTGGAGTCCTGGACGTAGGCACCGTTGGGCACCATGCACGTCAGGCTGTACGTACCCCAGCCGCTTTCGGCTTTTCAACGGACGGGGGTGCAAGTTCGAGGGCTCGCACGGCTGGTGGGTTCCGGGCGTGGGCTCCGCGGTGGGGTGGAGGAGGCGTGGCGGAGCCCGCTTCGTGCCCGGAGAGCAGGCGCGCGGACACGAGATGCGAACAGAGGCTGACGCTTACCTTGTGTCGTGGGGACCCGGCTGGTACGGTCCGCAGCCTCGGCGATGACGAAAACCTTCGAGAAAGCCGTCACCGGCTTCAACCACAACATCAAGCACAAGGGGAAGGTCTACCACGTCCAGACCGAGGACTCGGGCATCAACAATCCCCACATCATCACCCACCTGTTCGTGGGCGGGAACATCCTCGCGTCCAAGAAGACGTCCTACGCGGACATCCTCAACGCGGAGAACCTGTCGGAGGTCGTGCGCGAGTTGATGGAGGAGCAGCACAAGGAGATGCTGCGCAACCTCATCAACGGCGTGTACGACAGCTACGAGTCCACGGCTCGCAGCTACCAGCCGGGCCAGCTCGAGACGGACGCGGCCCCGGTGAAGATGCAGCCCGGTCAGCCCCTGGCCC
>NZ_JABBJJ010000698.1 GCF_012933655.1 Pyxidicoccus fallax
GGGTGGAACTGGAGGACGCGCGCTTCTCCGGGCCGGTCTCCGCGCTGGGGGTGGACGGTGGGCACGCGGAGGTGCGGCGCGCCACGGCGGAGGGCGGCCGGGGCTCCGCCTTCTCCGTGGTGGAGGGCGTGCTCGTGCTCACGGACGTGCGGGTGACGGGGCACGAGTACGGCCTGTCGGCCACACAGGCGCGGAGGCTGGGCGTGCATGGCTTCACGTCGGAGCGCGCGGAGCGGGCCGGCCTGGGCGTGGTGAACTCGCGCGGGGTGCTGGAGGACGTGGTGGTGCGCGACAGCGGGACGTTCGGTGGAATCCAGCTGCTGGGCGGAGAGCTGGAGCTGCGGCGCTTCCAGGTGGAGGGCGCGGCCGAGTACGGGCTGGTGGCGAGACAGGGGAAGCTGCGCGTGCGCGACGGCACCATCACCCGGGTGCGCGCGGGGGACGGCGACGGGCTGCACCTGCGCGACCTGGACGCGGACGTGGCGGGCGTGCGGGTGGACGACGTGGCGGGCGTGTGCGTGCTGGCCGCGCAGTCGGCGCGCGTGGTGCTGCGCGACGCGAAGCTGTCGGGCTGCGGGCACGTGGCGCTGATGGTGGACAGGCAGGGACGGCTGGAGGCCACGGGCGTGGAGGTGACGGGCGGCGGGACGGCGCTGGCCGCCATGGGCGAGGGCGAGCTGCGCGCGGACACGCTCACCGCGAGCGGGATGGCGGAGGGGCTCGTCTGGGCCGAGTGTGGCGGCAACACGCGGGTGACGCTGGCGCGGGTGCGCTCGGAGGACGCGCGCGGCGTGTCCTCCCCGTGCGTGGAGCGCTGACTTCAGGCCGGCGGCGGCACGTCGGCGGAGGCCAGGGGCGTGGCGTGGCGCTCCAGCCACTCGAGGATGACGGGGTAGACCTCCGTGGGCGCGCCGGTGCCGAACACGAGGTCGCCGTGCCCGTAGTCCATCTTGTCGCCGCGGTCCCTGCCGAAGATGTGCAGCGTGCGGTCCGGCGCGGTGGTGAGCGCGAACTGGGCCTCGACGTTCTCCGCCGTGGCCAGCCGGTCCGAGCTGCCGCCCATGACGAGCAGCGGGAGCTGCAACCGGGAGATGCCCGCGCGCCAGTCCGTGGCGCGGTCGAAGGAGCGGAACGCGTCGTGCTCAATCCAGTCCTGGAACTGGAGCAGCACCTTGCGGCTCATCGACGACATCATGTTCGCGTAGACCTGCCGCTGGATGCGCGGGGGGATGTGCTCGGGATTCACGAGCAGGTCCGACAGGGGCAGGGTGACGTAGCCCAGGAAGGGCGCGAGGCTGGCGCTCATCCACTCCTGCCGGAAGCGCGCGGGCCACGCGGCGCGCACGCCCAGGGAGATGAGCGTGCGCAGGAAGGGGCCGGACCTGAAGTGCACCGGGGCCCCCAGCGTGAGCAGCCCGGCCAGCTTGTCGCCCAGCGCCCCCTGCGCCACCCCATAGCCCACCAGCC
>NZ_JABBJJ010000699.1 GCF_012933655.1 Pyxidicoccus fallax
CGCATGACCCGAAGCTTCGGCACTAGTCTTGAGCCCCGTTACATTTTCGGCGCGGCCTGTCTTGACCAGTGAGCTATTACGCTTTCTTTAAAGGATGGCTGCTTCTAAGCCAACCTCCTGGTTGTCAATGACCTGCCACATCCTTTCTAGTGTTCACTTAGACTAGATTTGGGGGCCTTAGCTGTCGGTCTGGGTTATTCCCCTCTTGCCAATGGACGTTATCACCCACTGACTGCGTCCCGGGATAACAATTACCGGCATTCGGAGTTTGGTACGGTTTGGTAATCTGGTGAGACCCCTAGCCGTTCCAGTGCTCTACCTCCGGTATTGAATTACCCGAGCCGATACCTAAATATCTTTCGGGGAGAACCAGCTATCACGGAGTTTGATTGGCCTTTCACCCCTACACACAGCTCATCCCAGAAATTTTCAACTTTCATGAGTTCGGTCCTCCATGCGGTGTTACCCGCACTTCAACCTGGCCATGTGTAGATCACCCCGCTTCGGGTTATAATACACGCAACTGAATCGCCCTCTTAGGACTCGCTTTCGCTCCGGCTCCACCTAACGGCTTAGCCTCGCTACGTATATTAAGTCGCCGAATCATGATGCAAAAGGTACGCCCTCGCACTGGCTTGCGCCGTAGTGCTCGGACTGCTTGTAGACATGCGGTTTCAGGTTCTTTGGACTCCCCTTACCGGGGTTCTTTTCACCTTTCCCTCGCGGTACTAGTTCACTATCGGTCGCCAAGGAGTATTTAGCCTTACCGGATGGTCCCGGCAGATTCGGGCAGGATTGCACGTGTCCCGCCGTACTTGGGTACCCCACTCGGCTCCAACCAGCTTTCGCGTACGCGACTCTCACGCTCTGTGGTGACGCTTTCCAGCGCCTTCCGCTAGCCAGTCAAAGTCCTACCGTGGACCCACTACCCCGAAGCCACTTGCGTGACTCCGGTTTGGGCTGTTCCCGTTTCGCTCGCCACTACTTCGGGAATCACTCATTGTTTTCTCTTCCTCAGGGTACTGAGATGTTTCACTTCCCCTGGTTAGCTCCAGCCAGCCTATGGATTCAGCTGGTGGTAACGCCGCTATTCGCAGCGCTAGGTTTCCCCATTCGGACATCTCCGGATCAACGCTCGGTTGACAGCTCCCCGGAGCTTTTCGCAGCCACCCACGTCCTTCATCGCCTCTTGGCACCTAGGCATCCACCGCACGCCCTTAGTAGCTTACTTACCCTGATCTCTTTCATACCCGCCTCCCGGCGAGCTTGTTGAAACTCGAGACCAAGGCCCAGACCCCTGCTCTTCGCAGCAGACCTGGAAGGACTTCTTTACGCTTGTAGATGCTGGTTTGCGCTCTGGATGTGTTGAAGCCTCCCGGCCTCCTCACACCCGGCAAATCAGCCTCTGCGAGAACTTCTCTCAGCAGAAATTGAACTTACCCTTCGTATGCACTTGTCAAAGAACGC
>NZ_JABBJJ010000069.1 GCF_012933655.1 Pyxidicoccus fallax
TCAGATGGGTATAAGAGACAGCCCCTTCCCCGCCCGAGCAACCCACACCTGCTCCGGAGCAGTCCCCGGGAACCGAGGGCGAGGCGCCGCTCCCCTCCCCTGCGCTGCCACCGCCTTCCATGACTCCGACCGCGCCCGAGCAGCAGTCGTTACCGCCACCGCCGGGGCGCTGACGGCCAGAACGATCCGCTCGCGCTCACCGCCGTTCCGGTTACTCGCGATGACCTACGTCGGGAGCGGCATCGTGCCCTGAAAACACGTGGGGCCTCCACACCCGAACCCGGTGTGGAGGCCCCACGTGTTTCAACACAGTGGACCGCTACGTCACGCCGCCCGGCCGGGCTCCTGCGTCACCTCCGGCAGCGCGTTGGTGGCCGGCACCGTCTCCGTTCCACCGCGACGCCGGAAGAAGCCGATCCGCTCCATGGCCGCGAACACCACCGGCACCACCAGCAGCGTCAGGAACGTGGACGTAATCACGCCGCCAATCACGGTAATCGCCATCGGCGCGCGGAACTCGGAGCCCGTGCCCGTGCCCACCGCCGTCGGCACCATGCCGATGGCCATCGCCGCGCTCGTCATCAGAATCGGCCGCAGCCGGCGCGGGCCCGCCTTCATCAGCGCCTGGTCCACCGAGTCCCCCTCGCGCAGGTGCTGTAGCGCACCGTCGATGAGGAGGATGGCGTTCTTCGTCACCAGACCCATCAGCAGGATGACGCCAATCATCGCGCCCATCGACAGGTGGTAGCCCGTCACCACCAGGCTCAACAGCGCGCCCACCAGCGCCAGCGGCAGCGACACCATGATGGTGAACGGGTGCTTGAAGGACTCGAACTGGCTCGCCAGCACCATGTAGATGAAGACGAACGCCAACAGGAACGCCATGCCGAACGCGCTGTTCTGCTCGTCCAGGCTCTTCATCTGGCCGTCGTACGTAATCGCATACCCCGCTGGCAGCGGCTGCTTCGCCACCTCCGCCTTCAGCGCCGCCGCGATGTCACCCAGCGCCGCCCCCTTCGCCAGCTGCGAGTACACGGCAATCTGCCGCTCGCGGTTGTCGTGCTCGATGACGCTCGGCCCGTCCCGCATCTCCACCGACGCCACGTCCGACACCGGCAAGAGGCCGCGCGGCGTGTACACCTCCAGCTCGCGCACCCGCTCCGGCGTGGCCCGGTCCTTCTCCGACAGCCGCACGCGGATGTCCGTCTCGGTGATGCCCTCGCGCAGCTTCGCCACCACGTCACCGCTGATGGCCAGCCGCAGCTGCAGCGCCAGCGCCGAGGCGTTCAGCCCCGCGTCCGTCGCCCGCGCCCGGTCGATGCGCACCTGCATCTCCGGCTTGGGCGGGTTGGACTCCACGCGCACGTCCGCCGTGCCCTGCAGGCCGCGGAGGATGCCCGCCACGCGCTCGGCCTCCTGGTTGATGCGCGCCAGGTCCGGGCCGGTGACGCGCACCATGATGGGGTAGTAGTCCCCCAGGCCCTCCAGCATCGGCGGGTCCATCAGGTTGACCCGCGTGGCCACCAGCGCCGGGGCGAGCAGCGCGCGCGCCTCCTCCTTCAGCGTGGCGACGCCCTTCTCGCGCGCGTTCTTGTCCACCGTCAGCACGCGCAGACGCGCCTTGTTCACGTCGCCGTTGGTGCCGACGATGGAGTAGACGTCCGTGACTTCCGGAATCTTCTTCAGCAGCGCCTCCGCCTCCGCGGTGCGCGCCTCCGTCTCCGCCAGGTTCACCGAGTCCGGCAGCGTCAGGTCCACCAGGAACTGCGAGCGGTCCTCCGCCGCCATGAACTCCGCGCCCAGCCGGCTCGCCGCCCCGAAGGACAGCACCAGCACCGCGATGGTGATGCCCGCCGTGGCCCACTTGTGCGCCAGCACCCAGCGCAGGATACCCTCGTACACGCGCTCGGTGCCGTCCAGGAAGCGGCGCAGCACCGCCGCCACCGCGTTGTCCCGGTGCACCTCGCCCGGCTTGCGCGTCTTCGCGAGCCGCGACGACAGCATCGGGTCCAATGTGAAGGAGATGAACAGCGAGACGAGCACCGCCACGCAGATGGTGATGCCGAACTGCTTGAAGAACTGGCCCACGATGCCGGGCATGAAGGCCACCGGCACGAACACCGCCACCAGCGACATCGTCGTCGCCAGCACCGCCAGGCCCACGTCCTTCGTGCCGTTGGCCGCGGCGCTCATCGGGTCCTCGCCCTTCTCCAGCCGGTGCGTAATCGCCTCGCGCACCACCACCGCGTCGTCGATGAGCAGACCGATGGCCAGGGACAGCGCCAGCAGCGTCATCTGGTTGAGCGTGTAGTCCAGCACGTACATCACGAAGAACGTGCCGATGACGGAGGTGGGCAGCGCCAGCGAGGAGATGAAGGTGCCGCGCGCGTCCAGCAGGAACATCAGGATGATGAGCACCGCCATCGCGCCGCCGAAGACGAGCGCAATCCACACCTCGTGGGCGTTCTCCTTGATGAGCACCGACTGGTCGATGAGCAGCGTGGCCTCGAAGCCGTTGCCCACCGCGGGCACCATCTTCGCCATCGTCGCCTTCACCGCGTCGCTCACCGCCATGGTGTTGGAGCCCGGCTGCTTGACGATTTCGAGGATGACTGCGTCCTTGCTGTTGAGGCGCGCCAGGGTGCGGCGCTCCGCCACGCCGTCCGTCACCGTGGCGATTTCATCCAGCCGCACCTGGGCGCCCGTGCGGCTCCTGGCCACCGGCAGCGCGCGAATCTCGTCCACGTCGCGGAACTGCCCCAGCGAGCGCACCGTCAGCTCGCTCGGCCCGAGCAGGAGCCGGCCCGCCGGCAGGTCCAGGTTCTCCGCGCCCACGCGCTGGGCGATGTCCAGCGGCGACACGCCCGCCGCGCGCGCCTTGTCCAGGTCGATGTCGATTTGAATCTCACGCGTGTCACCGCCGGTGACGCGCACCTCCGCGGCGCCCTCCAGCTGCGCGAGCGCGGGCTTGATGCGGTCGTCGATGAGCCGGCGCAGCTCCTGCGACGGCAGCTGCGCGGACACCGCGTAGGTGAGGATGGGCGTGGCGGACAGGTCCACGCGGCCCACCACGGGCGAGTCCGCGTCCTGCGGGAGCTTGTTGGCCACGCTGGCCACCTTGTCGCGCACGTCCTGCACCGCGCGGTCCAGGTTGGTGGACAGCTTGAACTGGACCCAGATGACGCCCACGTTCTCGCGGCTGAAGGAGTGGATCTTGTCCACGCCGCTGATGCCGGCCACCGCGTCCTCGATGGGCTTGACGACCTGCGTTTCGATTTCGCCCGGGCCGGCGCCCTTGTAGACGGTCTGGACGCTGACCACCGGGAAGGACACGTCGGGATAGAGGTCCGTGCCCACGCGCCCCAGGCCCATCAGGCCCAGGACGATGAGACAGAGCGACATCATGGCCGTGAAGACGGGCCGGCGGATGGAGACGTCACTGAGAAGCATGGGGAGGCTCCAGGTGGGCCTTGAAAGGACCGGCGGCTACTTCACGGAGACGCGGGTGCCCTGGGCGAGCCCCGGCGTCGGGTAATCGATGACGGACTCCAGGGGGCTGGGGGCCAGCACCACCACCTCGCGCTCGCGGCGCTCGAGCACCTGCACGTCCACGCGGCGCACCTCGCCCCCCGTCACCACCCAGACGTGGTCCCCGTTGTTGGAGGCCAGCGCGGTGCCCGGCACCACCTGGGCCGCCTGCGCCTCGCCCATGGGCAGCACCGCGCGCGCCAGCGTGTGCGCCACGAACTGGCCGTCCGCGTTGGGCACGCTCAGCTCCACCGGCACGCGGCGCGTGGCGGGGTCCGCGGACGGGAGGATGGTGCGCACCACCGCCTCCAGCGTGCCCGCGCGCGCGCCAATGGACTCCACGCGCACCTTCGTGCCCGGCTTCAGCCGCGAGCGCATGGACTCGGCCACCGTCGTCTTGAGCAGCAGCGTGTCCAGCCGCTCCAGGGTGAACAGCGGCGTGCCCGGGCCCACCGTGGCGCCCGTCTGCTCCGGCGCGTCGACGATGGTGCCCGCGAAGGGCGCCTTGAGGTCGTGCCGGCGCCGCGCGGCGCGGGCCTGCGCCAGCTGCGCCTTCGCCGCCAGCACCTGCGCCTTGGCCTGCTCGGCCTGCGCGGTGGTGGAGCGGTTCTGCAGGTCGCTCACCCCGCCCTCCTGCTGGAGCTTCGCGTTGCGCGCGGCCACGTCCGCGGCGATGGCGGCGGCGGCCTCGGCGGCGGCGACGGCGGCTTCCGCCTGGGCCACCTGCGCGTCGGCGATCTCCGGGTCCAGCTGGGCGATGACGTCGCCCTTCTTCACCACCTGGCCCTTGGTCACCTTGACGGCCGCGAGCCGGCCGCCCACCTCGAAGCCCACCTGCAGGCCCTGGGCGGGGAAGAGCGTGCCCGTCACCTGCTCGCTCGGCGCGGCCTGCACGGTGCGCGCGGCGACGACCTTCACCGCCGTCTCGGCGGCGGGCGCGGAGGCAGCCTCCGCGGGCTTGGACGACGAGGCATCCGCCTTCTGGCAGGCGGACAGCAGCAGCGCGGCGGTGGCCACGCTCACGGCGAGCACGCGGGGGGAGGACGGCTTCCTGGTCGGTTTCACGGGCGATTCCTCGGGGTGCGGGTGCTGCGGGTCTTCGCGCGGGCCTGGGGCCGGCGCGTGGAAGGAGCTGGGGGGCGCGGCGCGCGCGCGGGGGCGGCGAGCCCCGGCACGGACCGAGGCACTTCCAGGCGGGGCATGGTGCCCTCCTGGCACAACTTCTGGAGCGTACGAGCCCAGGCCGACAGGTCCGGCTTCTGCTCCATGCCGGCCATCTGGTTGGACAAGAGCAGGTAGGCGCCGACGATGACGGAGCCGAACAGCTCCGGGTCCATCTCGCGGTCCACCGCGCCCGCCTCCTGCAGGCGCCGGAAGCTCTGGGCCACCCGCGACACCTGCGTGTTCGTCACCTGCCACAGCAGGGACTCGAACTCGGTGCCCTGGCTGCCGCCGACGAGCACCCGCGACACGTCCCGGTAGGCCCACACCAGCTCCAGCGCCTCCAGGTCGTACGCGGTCTCCAGGTCGACGAGCCGCTGGTAGCGCTCGCTGCGCTCCACCCTGTCCCGGGGGCCGGGGATGCCGTGCGCCTCGACGAAGCGCTCCACGGCCTCCAGGCGCCGCGCGTTGAGCGCGTCCATCTCCGACTGGAAGGCCCCCACCACCTCCCCGAAGAGGGCCTCCTTCGAGGGGAAGTGCAGGTAGAAGGCGCCCTTGGACAGCCCACACGCGGCGGTGATGTCCTCGATGCGAGCGCCCCGCAGCCCCCGGCGGGCGAACTCCGCCCGGGCGGCACTCACCAGGGCATCTCGGGCATGGGGGTCGGCGGGGCGTGGCATGGCGGCGCGGTTACTAACCCATGGGTCAGTAACGGCGCAAATGTGACTGAACCGCGGGTCAGAAATCCATACCCCCTCTTATCGGGGAGTGAAGTCGCCGTCTCCGGCCCTGGCCGCGGGTGCGTGTAGGCCCACGCCTACTTCCGGGAAGAAGACAACGGGCGGCCCCGCCAGACGCGGAGCCGCCCGTGTGAATGTTCGCTGGCCCTCGAGGCCGTGGGGACTACGGGTAGAGGATGGCCGCGCCCTGCTTGTCCAGGGTGGTCAGCGTGAGGCTCCAGGTGTTGGTGCCGTTGCACTGGGGATAGTGCATGACGGAGCTGGAGTCGTACGGCGTCAGGCCGCGCCAGTTGTTGTCCTCGAAGCAGGCGCCGGCCTCGGGGCGGGTGTGCTCGTGGCGGAAGCCGAGCGTGTGGCCCAGCTCGTGGCGGAGGATGCCGTCCAGGCCCGGGGCGCCCGCGGAGAAGGACGAGTTGTCGATGAGGACGTTGCGGCTGCGGCGGCTGGAGTTGGGGAAGAAGGCGCGGGCGAGGTACTGGCCGCCCACGTTCACCGGGCTCACGTCGAACACGACGTTGCCGTTGCGCGCGTTGCAGTTGGGGTCCTGCGCGGTGACGTGGATGAAGTTGATGCGCGCCGCGCCCTCCCAGGCGCTGACCGCGGTGTTCATCGCGCTGACGACCTTGCTGTAGTTGCCGCCGAAGCCCGTGCTCACGCAGTACGTGAGGTTCAGGGCCTCGCTGGCGGTCCACTTGATGTCCTTGCCGCGGGTGGAATAGACGGCCAGCCCGTCCTGGGTGGTGGCCACGCCGGACTTCGCCTGCTCGAAGGCGTCGCGCAGCAGGGCCTCGCTCTCGTAGGCCTGGTCGCCGAAGGCGATGAACACACCGGTCTCCGGCTCCTGGTAGGCCAGCTGGCGGAACTCGTCGAAGGACATCTCGCGGGTGTCCTTGGGCGACTGGGCCTCGGACCCACCGCACGCGGTGCCGAGAAGAGACACACCCGCCAACAGGGCCATGGAGCGGAACTTGAGCATCGGTCTTCCTTGAGGGACTGCGAGGAGTTGCCCCGGGCAGGAAGGCGCGTCCCTCCCGCCCGGCGTGGCGGACCTCCAGAGCAAGCCCCGCGCCAGCTCCGCCAGCACAGGAAGTCTCAAGGGTTGTGGAAATCCCTTACGAAGTCATGGTGCGTCACTGCCCCAGTCCGGGTTTCCCGTTTCGTTAAAAGATTTTACAAAACAGGAATGAAGCCCCGAGAAGTCAGGGGCTTACGGGCACTCGCGCCTCGTCCCGACTTCGAACAGGGTTGTTCGAACCCCGGACACCGACGCAGGGCGTCAGGTGCCGGCGGGGGGCGGCTTCGCGGGGGCGGCCAGCGCGGTGCACAGGGGGCACGAGGCGGAGCCGTGGGGCGTGTCGCGGCGGTGCAGGTCCAGCACGGCGCGGGAGATGTCGGCCAGCTCGCGACGCACCTCGCGCCGGGCGCCCTTCACGCGGGCGATGCGCATGTCGTCGTAGCTTGTCGTCTGGTGTCGCATCCAGGCGATGACGGCGGCCTCGGCGCGGCGCTCAATGGGGATGCGCTCGGTGCGGGCCACGGTGCCGCTGCCCACGGGGGTGGCGTGGGCGGCGACGAGGACGGCCATGCGCTTGGCGTGGGGCAGCCACGCCGGGGAGAAGGCGAGGAAGCGCAGCACGGCGTTGGCGAAGTCGACCTCGTACTCCTCCTGCTCGCGGGCCCGGCGGGCGCGGCCGGCGGCCAGCTTCTTCTCGTAGGCGGGGGTGGCGCGCTCGGCGTCGAGGGCGGCGCGGGCCTGGACGATGTGGGCCTCCGGCGCCCATACGCCCCGGGAGAAGAGCTTGCGGCCCACCTTCTCCTGCACCGTCCAGGAGGGCCCGGCGGCCTTCACGCGGCGGGTGAGGCCGGCGTCGCCGGGGGGCAGGAGGGCCCAGCCTTCGGGCACGGTGAGGAAGCGGCCATCCTGGGTGCGCACGCGGCGAGGGTCCGCGGTAGGACCCACGGTCAGGGAGTCAGGCATGAGAGTGTCCGGGGGGCGGCCTCATAGCGCAGGGAGCGTCAGTCAGGGAAGCACGGGCGCGTCCAACCCTGGTAAATGGCCGCCTCGCGCCGCACCTTGGCGCAGGAGGTCCTCTTTCGCGTGGGAAGCGCCGGCATGTCCCTCCTCAGGCTCACCTTCCTCGGCACCTCCGCCGCGCAGCCCACGCTGCACCGCAACCTCTCCGGCCTGGCCGTGAAGGCGGACGCGGATCTGCTCCTCTTCGACTGCGGCGAGGGCAGCCAGCGGCAGATGGTGCGCTTCGGCACCGGCTTCACCGTGGACGCGGTGTTCTTCACGCACTTCCACGCGGACCACTACCTGGGAATCATCGGCTTCCTGCGCACGCTGGGGATGATGGGGCGCGCCCAGCCCATGCGGCTGTACGGCCCGCCCCCGGCGAAGCGGCTGTTGCACCAGGCCGTGCACCTGGGGCTGGAGTCGCTGGCCTTCCCGGTGGAAATCATCGAGGTGAAGGACGGGGACGTGGTGCGCCGCGACGGCTACGCCATCCACGCGGTGGGGGTGGACCACCGCATCAACGCGCTGGCGTACGCGCTGGTGGAGGATGACCGGCCGGGGCGCTTCAACCTGGAGAAGGCGCGCGCGCTGGGCGTGCCGGAGGGCCCCAGCTTCGGGAAGCTGCAGAAGGGCGAGACGGTGACGCTGCCGGACGGGCGCCAGGTGCGGCCGGAGGACGTGCTGGGCGCGGCGCGGCCCGGGCGCCGGCTGGTCATCTCCGGGGACACGCGCCCGTGCGCCTCCGTGGTGCGCGCGGCGAAGGACGCGGACCTGCTGGTCCACGAGTCCACCTTCTCCGACGACGAGCAGGAGCGCGCGCTGGAGACGCGCCACTCCACGGCGCGCGAGGCGGGGCGGGTGGCGCGGGAGGCGGGCGCGCGGCGGCTGGTGCTCACCCACCTGTCCAGCCGCCACGACACCGACCCCGCGAGGCTGCTCGCGCAGGCGCGCGAGGAGTTCAAGGGGCCGGCGGAGGTGGCCTTCGACGGCTTCACCGTCGAATTGCCCCTGCGGGACTGAGCGCTACTGAATCGTCTCGGCCTGGGCCTTCAGCGCGCTGGCCGAGTCCGTGTCGATGCGCTGGATGAGCTCCCACTCCAGCTCCTCCTCGCGGTTGAAGTTGCCGGTGTCGGTGCGCGGCCCCGAGTCGTTCACCTCGTTGGTGCGGCCGGTGGTGTTGTCGGCCGGGCGCGACTCGGTGGAGATGCGCTTCCAGTACTCGATGGAGCACTGGCCGGGGCCCTTCTGGATGCCGCGGATGAGGTAGGCCTCCCAGGTGGTGCCCAGGGACGACGGGGCGCCCGCCATCTTGAACTCCGTCTGGACCTCGAAGCCCTCCTTGCCACCGCGCAGGGAGAAGCCCTTCTCCTTGATGAGCGCCAGGGCCTGCGGCCACACCTCGGCGATGGGCTTGCGGTACACGTGCTCGCGGGCCTTGTCGTGCAGGAAGGCCTCCTTGCGGCGGCCGGCACAGCCAGCGGTGGTGAGGGAGACGGCGGCCAGCAGGAGCAGCGCCGTGGCGCCGCGACGGGACAACGACAGGTTCATGTTCTCAGGACTCCCCGGGAGTGTGAGGTGCGCAACCATACCCCTCACCCGCCACCCGCCGCCAAGAGGCCCCCGGGGATGGTTTCCTGGCGCAACTGTGTCCCACCCACGCTCAGCGTGTGGGAGTAGGGTCCGCTGAACCCAGATGCTCCAGCAACAGGGAGGCGACCTGGGCCGGGGCCTCCAGGGGCGCGAAGTGTCCCACCCCGGGGAGGTAGCGCACGTCGGGGGGCCGCTCGAAGTAGGGCTCCAGGTCCACCGTCAGCTCGCGTCCGAGGGCGACATCCTCCTCGGCCCAGACGAGGCGGAAGGGGGCGCGGATGCGGGGGTACTCGCGCAGCATCCGCCGGGCGCCCTTGGGGGTGAAGAGGCCGCGCACCGCCTGCCGGTAGTAGTCCACCGCGGCGCGCGCGGCGTCCGGGTGGGCGAAGTGGGCGGCGTAGGGCGCCAGGCGCTCGTCGCTCGCGCGGGACGGGTCCACCATGGCGCGGCGGATGAGCTGGGGCACGAGCGCGCCGCCCCGGGCGGACAGGAGGCGCTCGGGCAGCACCGGCAGCTGGAAGAAGAACATGTACCAGGAGCGCGCCAGCTGGGGCGGCCACCAGATGCGCTTCGCCATGACGGCCGGGTGCGGGCAGTTGACGACGGCCAGCCGGTCCACGACGTCCGGGTGCCAGGCCGCCACGTGGTAGGCGATGCCGCCGCCCCAGTCATGGCCCACCACGTGCGCGGGCCGGCCGGGCTGGAGGTAGCGGATGAGCTCGACGATGTCGCCGGCCAGCGTGTCGGTGTCGTAGCCGGAGCGCGGCCGGTCCGTGCCGCCATAGCCGCGCAGGTCCGGGGCCACCGCGTGGTAGCCCGCGGCGCCGAGCACCGGCAGCACGTCGCGCCAGCTCTCGGACAGCTCCGGGAAGCCGTGCAGCAGGACGACGAGCGGACCGCCGGAGGGGCCCGCCTCCAGCGCCTGCATGCGCAGCGAGTTCAGGGGAATGGAGCGCGAGGTGGAAGTCTGGGGAGAAGCCATACGGGGCCCACCCTAGGCATGCCGCGCGGGGCGCGCGTGGCCCGCGTGGCGCCATGCGTCGCGCGCCGCACACCGGCGGACACTCATTCCCGTGCCCGGGGATGCGGGCCGTGCACATGATGGAGGGCAGCGATGATTCCCATCAGCGACGACAACCCGACCCTGCGCACCCCCGTGGTGACGTACCTGCTGCTCGGCGCCATCCTCGTCACCTGGTTCTTCGTCCAGGGCGCGGGGTTCGACGCCTACAAGCTCGCGGAGAGCGTGTGCAACCTGGGCATGGTGCCCGGCGAGCTGACGGGCCGCGCGCCGCTCGGGTTCATCCTGAAGATGGGTGATGGCATCGGGTGCGGCATCGACAACGAGACCATCAACCGGCTCACCCCGCTCACCTCCATGTTCCTGCATGGCGGGTGGATGCACCTCCTGGGCAACTGCCTCTTCTTCTGGGTCTTCGGCAACAACGTCGAGGACAGCATGGGGCGCTTCCGCTTCCTCGTGTTCTACCTGGCGTGTGGCCTGGCCGCGGCGGCTGCGCACGTGCTGGTGGACCCGACGTCGCCGGTGCCCACCGTGGGCGCTTCCGGCGCCATCTCCGGCGTCATGGGCGCGTACCTCGTGCTCTACCCGCGCGTGCGGGTGAACATGCTCTTCATCATCTTCATCTTCATTCAAATCATCCCGGTGCCCGCCTGGGCGGTGCTGCTGTGGTGGTTCGTGGTGCAGGTCATCAGCGGCCTGCCCCAGTTGATGACGGTGGAGCAGGTGACGGGCGGCGTGGCCGTCTGGGCGCACGTGGGCGGCTTCGTGGCCGGCGTGGTGCTCATCAAGCTGTTCCAGAACCCGCGCTACACCGCGAAGCGCACCTCCTGGCGGCACCGGCTGCACCCGGACCACCCGTAGGCCCCGCCTCCCGCACCGTGAAGTCGCACCGGCGGCGGGGTGGCACGCTCACGCCGCGGCGCGGCGCGCCCGTGGAGCGCTGGCCCTCCGCCACCGGGTGCGCCAGAGTGCCGCGCCGCCAGCCCCGGGGGACGGGGCGGACTTCGAGGCAGGTGCGAGACACGATGCTGCGACGACTCGGTGGACTCTTCGGTGCGGTGCTCCTTCTGACGGGCATGGCCGGCTGCGCGAAGCGCGCGCCGGAGGCGGAGGGCGGCAAGGGCCCCGCCACGGGCACCACGGTGTACGTGGCGAAGCGCGTGCGGACGCTGGACGCGGACCGGCCGGTGGTGGAAGCGCTCGCCGTGCGCGAGGGCAAGGTGCTGGCCACGGGCACGAAGGACGAGGTGATGGCCGCCGCCGGCGCGGGCGCGCGCGTGGTGGACCTGGGCGACGCCACGGTGGTGCCGGGCCTCACCGACGCGCACGGCCACCTGTCCGGGCTGGGCAGCGGGCTGGTGACGGTGAACCTGGAGGAGGCGGCCACCAAGGCGGAGGCGCTCGCGCGCGTCGCCGCCGCGCCCCAGACGGCCTTCCAGGGCGAGTGGCTCATCGGCCGCGGGTGGGACCAGAACGACTGGCCGGAGCGGACCTTCCCCACGCGGCAGGATTTGGACGCGAAGCACCCGAACACGCCGGTGGCGCTCAGCCGCGTGGACGGGCACGCGCTGTGGGTCAACAGCGAGGCGCTGCGCCGCGCGAAGATTGGCCGTGACACGAAGGACCCCACCGGCGGCCGCATCCTCCGCGGCCCGGACGGCGAGCCCACCGGCATCCTCGTGGACAACGCCATGGACCTGGTGTTCGCGGTGCTGCCGCCGCCCACGGACGCGCAGCACGAGGCGCAGCTGGCCGCGGCGCTCGCCCGCTCCGCCCAGGCGGGCCTCACCAGCGTGCACGACGCGGGCATGGACCTGCGCACCTTCCGCCTGTTCCAGCGCTGGGACAAGGAGGGCAAGCTGCCCGTGCGTGTGTACGTCATGGCGGACGGGCAGTCCGCCGAGCGCGAGACGTACCTGAAGGAAGGCCCCTTCCAGGGCAACCACCTCACGATGCGCGCGGTGAAGCTCAGCCTGGACGGTGCGCTGGGCAGCCGCGGCGCGGCGCTGCACCACGACTACAGCGACGAGCCCGGCCACAAGGGCCTGCTGCTCCTGACGCCCGAGGAGTACGAGGCGCGCGTGAAGGCCTTCATGGCCCGCGGCTTCCAGGTGTGCACGCACGCCATTGGTGACAGGGCCAACACGCTGGTGCTGGACGCGCTCACCCGCGCGGCCGAGGCCACCGGGACGAAGGACGGCCGGCACCGCGTGGAGCACGCGCAGGTGATGCGGCTGGAGGACATCGACCGGCTGGGCAGGAGCGGCTTCATCGCCAGCGTGCAGCCCACGCACGCCACCAGCGACATGCCGTGGGCCGAGACGCGCGTGGGCCCCGAGCGCATCCGCGGTGCCTACGCGTGGCAGCGGCTGAAGGCCTCCGGCGCGGTGCTCGCGCTGGGCAGCGACTTCCCCGTGGAGCGCCCGGACGTGCTCCCCGGGCTGTACGCGGCCCGCACGCGGCAGGACGTCCAGGGCCAGCCCGCCGCCGGGTGGTACCCGGACCAGCGGCTCAGCGGCCAGGAGGCCCTGGAGGGCTTCACCGTGGGCGCCGCGTACGCCGCCTTCGCCGAGGGCCAGCGCGGCCGGCTCAAGCCCGGCATGGACGCGGACTTCGTCGCACTGTCCGTGGACCCGGTGGATGCTCCCACCTCCGAGCTTCCCGGCGGCAAGGTCCTCCTGACGGTGGTGGCGGGCGCGGAGGCCTACCGCGCGCCCGCGAAGTGAACCCCGATTCAGGTTTCGTGCCACTGTATTGATTCAATGCAGTGGCGCCCGCCCGCGAGCGCGCGGGCTTCACGGACAGCTCTTTTCGCTGGCTCGACGGGTGCTCTAGCATACCGCGCCGCCATTACTTTCCGGGCGGGCCACCGTGGCCCACCGGACGGCGCGAGGGTCCTCTGGCCGTGACAGCTGCGTTGTCTGGAGTTCACTACAAGGGCTTCACCGTCCAGAACCTGCTCGCGTATGTGAGCGAGCGGTTCGGGGAGGAGACCGCGCGCGCGGCGGTGGAGTCGCTGTCTCCAGAGCTGCGGACGCACACGGACCCGCGCACGGCGCTCGCGGTGGGCTGGGTGCCGGTGGAGACGTACTTCGGCATCGTCGAGTACGTGGTGAACCACCACTTCGAGGGCAACGCCACGGGCGCGCAGACCATCGGCTACGAAGTCACGCTGCGCGACATCCACTCCATCTTCAAGATGGTGCTGCGCTTCACCACGCCGTCCATGGTGCTGGGCATGGCGCGGCGCATGTGGCGCTCGTACTGCGACCAGGGCGAGCTGGTGCACTCGGAGGAGGACGGCGTGGGCGTGCTGACGCTGCGCCAGTTCGCCTACCAGACGCCGGTGTCCATCAATGAACTGGCCGGCGGCTTCAAGGCGTACCTGGAGTGCTCGAGCGCGAAGAACCCCCGCGTGGAGGTCATCGCCCCCGCGGCCGACGGCGCCCTGCGCTGGCGCATCCGCTCCGGGTAGGAGCCAGGCGCACCGCCGCGCCATTCCCTCTCACAGACATGTGCCCCCGCGCGCCGGGTGCGTGACGCGCGTGTGGCGGTCTCGTCAACAGTGTGAGTGATATGGCCGATGAAGCATTGCAGCTTGAATGCGGGGCCTGGGGTGTGGCACACGCGCGCCACCCTTCCGAACGCTCATTCGTTCCGAGACCCACACCCCAGGAAGTGCGCAATGTTTCGCAAGCGGTGGCAGGCGTGTCTGTTGATGCCGGTGCTGGTGATGGGTGGCTGTGGCCCCTCGCCTGAAGCCTCGCAGACGGCCTCCGTGGACGAGGGCGCGCAGCAGGAGTGGGTGGCGCCTCCCACGCCAGTGAACGGCAACATCGTGGACAGCACGGCGTACATGGGGCGGGTGGAGCTGGGCGGCGCGGTGCAGACGCGCTTCACCGCGGGCCCGGGGCACCTGTCCTTCGGCTTCAATGTGCGTGCGGGCGCGCAGGTGAAGCTGGAGGTGACACACCTGGGCAGCAACCCGCACCTGGACACGCACCTGCTCGTGTACGGGCCGCGCCAGGCGGACGGCAGCTACGGCAGCGCGGTGCTGGCGCGGGACGACGACGCGGGCCACGGGCAGCTCAGCAAGGTGGCGGCGCTGGCGCTGTCCCGGGGCGGCGAGTACCTGGCGGTGGTGAGCGCCGACGGCGGCGCGGGCAAGCAGTTCCGCCTGCAGCTGGACTGCATCAACGGCGCCTGCGCGCCCGAGGTGGACGCGGCGCTCTACGCGGCCTGCGACGTGGGTGTGGCCTCTCGCATCGAGGCGTGCATCCAGAGCACCGCGGAGTGGTACGGCGTGGCGCTGGCGGACGCGTACGACACCTGCACGGGCCCGGACGACGCGCACGCCTTCTACCGCGAGGTGTGCAACGCCGGAGACACGTCCCCCGCATGGTGCCAGGGCGGCGAGACGCAGTTCCTCCAGCGCATGTGGCCCGAGTGCCAGGGGCCATCCCCGCGCGACGACGTCCGCTGAAGGGCGCGCGGGCTCCTCACCCCTGGAGCCGGTGCGCCGTCCACGTGCCGTGGGCCGGCTCGCCCCAGCACACGCGCACCTCGCCCGCGGCCGTGTCCGCGACGAAGCCCGCCACCGTGCGCTCCCGGCAGATGCTGTCCGGGAAGCCCTGCCGGTCCGCGAGGAGGTCCATGACGCCGCGCACGTCCAGCCCCGCCCGGGCCAGCACCCTGCCGCGCGCGAGCCGGGGCGGCGAGTCCGCCTGGGGCTCGCCCACGCTCCGCGCCAGCTCCGGGTCCAGGAAGTGGTTGGTGTGCACCCAGGCCCCGGCGTCCGTGGCCTCGGTGACGGCCATGCGCGTGGACGTCAGCTCCACGTTGACCACCCGCCCGCCCTGGGCGAGCACGCAGTTGCCGCTGCCTCCGCGGGGCGTGGCCGCGAGGAAGTCCAGCGCGGCGTCGATGGACGGCGCGTCCACCAGCGCCCGTGTCACGAAGTCCATGGGCAGGCCCACGCGCGCGTCCGGGTCCGGCAGGTAGTCCATCAGCACCGCCATCCCGCGCCCGTTCAGCGTCGCGGAGCAGCCCGGCAGCGCGTACACGTAGCACAGCGCCAGGAACCGGCCCGGCCGCGCCGCGTCCGTCACCGTGGCGTCCAGGAGGAACACCTCCTCCGCCACCGCCGCCATCGAGTCCTCCGTGTGCCCCACGACGATGCCACCGTGCGGCCCGCGCACCGCGAGGCTCGTGCAACCGTGCGCGGCCGAGACGGGCGGCAGCCCCGCGCTGCTCAGGTACGAGAGCACCTCCAGCGGCACGTCCGCCGCCCGGGCCCACGCGCGCAGCTCCGCCAGGTACCCCGGCGTCCAGCGCTCGGCGGCGTCCAGCGCCGGGGCGATGCGCTCGCGCAGCGTGGCCGCGTCGATGCCCTGCCCCGCGAGCCCCTCCAGCGCCGAGCGCGCGGCCGTCTGGATGTGCTCGCGGAAGGCACTACCCACCGCGGCCCCCAGCGCCTCGTGCCCGCCCGTGAAGCGGAGCACCGGCAACGTGGCTCCCTGTGCAACGCGCGCCATGGCTATCTCGCCTCCGTGTCGTGAAGCACCACCTGCATGAATCCTCGATGAACGCGGGACACCGCTCTGTCGCCTCCGTGTCGCCTTCGCGAGCGCGCCATGGCTACAGCTCCGCCGTGTAGCGCAGGGACTGGATGCGGCGGTTGAGCTCCTCCTGCGCCGTCTGCCGCTCCTTGGTCAGCCGCTGCTGCTCGCGGGCGATGGCCTCCAGCCGGTCTTCCTGCTCGTTGAGCTTGGTGACGAAGCGCTCGGCCAGCTCGCGCTGCGACGCGCCGCTCTTGAGCGACTCGATGTTGGAGCGGATGCGCTCCTGGTCCCGGAAGAGCTCGTCCCGCTCCGTCGTCAGGCGCTGCACCTCCTGGTCCAGCGCCGTCACCCGCTCGCGCAGCGTCACCACCTCGCGCAGCGCGTCCGCCACCTGCCGGTCGATGTAGCGCGACGACACGAAGTACGTCACCTCGTCCATCCCCATGCTGGAGAGGAGGTACTGGCGGCTGCCGCGCGTGCGCTCCGTCACCACCAGCTCGTCCTGCGAGGTGGGGGCCAGCTCGCGCTTGAAGCGCCACGCGCTGTCCGTCGTCTCCGCCGGCTCCGGCGCGTCCTTCATCAGCTCCCAGCCCGTGCGCGAGTGCTCCACGTAGAGCACCTGCGGCCGCGCCGCCTTGTTGCGCACGAGGTACTTCGTCTGCCGCACGTGGAAGTACTCCACCACCAGCGTGCCCCGGCTCACCACCGTGCGGAACACCGGGCCGTCCTCCGTCCGGTCCTCCACCGACACCGCGCAGCCCAGCTCCACCGCGTACGGCACGAAGCGCTTGTCGTGCGGCTTCATGGTGTCCAGCATCGCCTCGCCCACGTACCGCTCGTCCTCCGTCACCGTCACCGGCCCGCCCTCCAGCGTCAGGCCGGTGGTGTTCTTCAGCTCGATGCAGGCCATGGGGTTCTTCTCGCGCGTGGCCCGGTTGTAGAGGAGCACCCGCCGGCCCTCGAAGCTCTTGTGGAGGATGGGCACCAGCGCGCTCTGGTTGCGGTGCACCGTCACCGGCCGGTCCACGCCGTACTCGAAGAGGTCGCCCACCTCCTTCGTCAGCGTCGTCACCGCCATGCTCTGCTCAGCGACCTCGCGCAGCCGGGGGCCGCCGCCGCCCGGGCCGCCGATGAGCGCCTTCTCCGCGCGCGCCCTGCGGGGCGCCATCGCGGGCGCGGGGGCCGGAGGCGCCGCCATCGCGGGCGCCGCGGCCATCATGTCCATGGCGCCGCCGTACCCCTCCTCCGGAATCACCGGCGCGGCGGCCGCCTCCGTCTTCACCTCCACCACCGGCCGCTTCATGTACCGGGGGTTGTACAGGTCGTGCACGAAGGACACCGGCAGCCCGGCGATGAGCGACAGCCGCACGTCCACCCAGTCCTCGTCCCCCGTGTTGTCCACCAGCGCCCAGCCCTGCAGCAGCGGCGGCTCGCCCTCGTCCAGGAGGATGCGGTAGCTCGTCTTCCACACCGGCGACTCCAGCACGTAGCTGACGAACAGCTCGCGCTCGCCCTGGCCGTTGGTGAGGATGGCCATCCGCTTGCTGTCCTTCTTGTACGAGGACAGCACCGTGGCCAGGTAGAACTCCAAATCCTTGCGCACCGCCTCGTCGAGGAACTCCAGCTCCGAGATGTCCAGCACGTCGAACGTGCGCAGCGAGCCGCCCACCAGCAGCGACAGGAAGGGCCGCATGACGCTGGTCTCCCCCGCCGCCACCGCCAGCGAGTCCAGGCCGATGATGGAGCCCTCCACCTGCCCGCCGCCCACGCGCGCCCGCACCCGCGCGCCCTTTATCTGCCCCAGCAACGCCGTGAGGCTGCCGTCCGCGGGGATGCGGATGGTGGCCTCCGCCAGCAACTGCTCCAGCGGCTTGGTGGAGTCGTAGCTCACCGCCGACACCGAGCCGCCCGACAAGTCCAGCACCGTCAGGGACTTCAGCACGTCGTTCATGTCGCGCGCCTTGAAGTCCAGGTGGAGCGTCTCGCTGCCGCTCACCTTCCCCAGGCGCTCGAAGTAGCCGACTCCATGCTTGTACAGGACGACGCGGCGGATGGGCAGGTTCGTGGGCATGAGGCGCGAAACTCCAGGAAAGTTGGGAACGGCCAGGGCCACGGTGTATCAAGCCCCGCCAGGGGTCGCGCAATCCCAGGCCCTTCCACGAGGTCGCACGCCATGCGAATGCCCACCGCTTCCTTCCTGTCCCGTCCCGCGCTGCTGTGCGCGGCCCTGGCGCTCGGCGCCGGCTGCAAGAGCGTGGAGCCGCAAACCGCCCGCCCTTCCGACGGCACCACCGTTGGCGAGGGCACCGGGGCCCAGCCCACGCCGGACGCCACCCCGCAGGGCGGCGCCACGGCCCAGACGCCGCCCGGAAGCGGCGAGTCTCCCTGGCAGCGCGCCCGCGTGGGCGACCGGGTGGCCTACTCCTTCTCCGCCAACCGCGGCGGCGGCCGTCTCCAGCGGCCCACCACGGCGGTGGCGGGCGTGGTGACGCTGGAGGTGGTGGCGGTGGAGGCCCCCTGGGCGTGGCTGCACGTCTCCTTCACGGGAGACGGGGGCGCGCCGCTGCCGCAGCCGCGCCTGGCGCAGCCGCTGGTGGTGCCGGTGCGCATGGACGTGACGCGCACCCTGGAAGCGCCCCGCCAGGGCGCGGAGAGCACCGAGCGGTCCACCGCCGCCGGCCGCACGTGGGAGGCGAAGCGCTACCTGGATGACCGGCGCCCCGCGGACGGCCCCATGGAGAACCGCCTCTACGCGATGGAGCCCGGCCCGCTGTACCTCACCAACGGCCTGCTCGACGCGAGCACCACGCTGTCTGGCTTCGGCGACGCGGGCGGCTCGCAGCTCACCCTCACGGAGGTCCGCCAGGGCGGCGGTACCACCGGCGCCGTCCCCGCGCTGACGCACCCCATGGGCCCGGGCACCTGGTACGACCTGCGGACGGACGCGGGCGGCACGCCGTCCGTGCAGCGCACCTGCCTCGGCGCCGAGCGCGGCTTCGTGCTGCGCCAGGTGGGCACCCCCGTGGAGGGCGCCGCGCCGTGCGCGGACCTCTCGCAGGCGGACGTCCAGCCGCTGGAGGAGGCGGTGCTCGCCCTCATCTCCGAGGCCGTGGGCGCGCCGAAGGAGTGGCCGCCGCGGCCCCAGGGCGCCGCCCCCGCGGTGCGCGACAGCGTGGCCACCTCCGGCAAGCAGGTGCCGGCGCTGCGCTTCGACGTCGTCGACCAGCTGGACGGCTCGCCCGCGCTGCGCGCCACCGCGTTCGCCGCCGACCCGTGGGACGGCGCGCTGGCGGGGCTGGCCCATGAGGCCCGCTTCCAGCCGCTCAGCGACACCGTCTACCGCACCCAGAAGACCGGCCAGCGCCAGTACGTGGAGGGCTCGAAGCTGACGGGCTGGGGCGCCTGGGTGCCAGGGGCGAAGCCGTGACGGCCGCCCTCTACACCGTCGTCATCGAGGTGGAGCCCGGCGCCGAAGCCGCCTGGAACCGCTGGCACGAGGAAATCCACGTGCCCGAGGTGCTGCACGAGCCGGGCTTCCTCTCCTGCCGCAAGTGGCGCGACACCGAGCCCGCGAAGGATGGCTGGGCCCGCTACGTGTGCCACTACGAGCTGAGCGACCTGGAGGCGCTGAAGCGTTACTCGGGCGGCGAGGCAGCCAGGCGTCTGAGGGCCGAGTCGGAGTCTCGCTTCGGCACCGTCACCCGCCACTCCCGCCAGGTTCTCACCGAGGTGAAACGTTTCTAAGAAATGAGAAGGATTTTCTCACGGGGTCGCGGAAACTGAGACGGCCCCGTGCGTCCTGCTCAAGCGGAGAGAGCCGCCGAGGCTGCCCTGCCGTACGAGGCCCTGTGGGGCACGGCGGCCGGCGCCATGAGGAAGTGCCCGCGCGAGTCATTGGGCAGGTCCAGGCGCAGGTGGAGGTGCCCTTCCGGAGCGCCCTCCTGCCGCGCGCGGAAGCCCAGCGACTCCAGCACGCGTCGCGCGGTGTCGTGGCCCTCGCGGACGTACGCGTCCACGTGACGCAGGTCCTCCAGCCGCACGCCGCGGCGGATGGCCTCCGTGGCGGCCCAGTGGCCCGCGCCCGACAGCCGGTACGGCGCCGCCACCGCGCAGCTCAGCCGCGCGGAGCGCTCCTCGCGGCGGATGTCCGAGAGCGCGGCGAGGCCGATGATGCCGCTGCCCCGCTCCGCCACCGCGAACAGCCGCGTGTCCTCCGCGCCGCTCCACTGCCGCGCGTCCGGCTCCGGCCGCAGCCACCCGAAGACCTCGGCGATGTCCGGGTCCTCCAGCAGCAGGCGCACCGCGCTCGAGATGGCACTTCCGGCGACCTCGATGGGAATCAGCTGGCGCTCACGCATGAGATTTTGCCCCCCTCTGGGCACCTTCGTGACTTCAAAGGTCGTGCCATTATTCAATGGCAAACTGACATCAACGCACTCCGAGGGAGCGGGTGCGTCAAAGGTCATTGACGAGGGGAGTCAGCGTTGGATCGCGCGTCTTCACGAAACGCGCGGATGTCCGGCAAATCCGCGCCGTGCGCCGTGTCAGGCGGGCCACGTGTGGCCTGGCCAACACACGTCACGAGGCGGTGCCGGTAGGTGAGACCCGGCACCGCCTACGTACTCACCACTACTGCGCGACGGAGACCTTCACGTCGATGTTGCCCTGCGTGGCGCGCGAGTACGGGCAGACCTTGTGCGCGTCCTCCATCAGCTTCTGGGCCTCCTCGCGCGGCATGCCGGGGAGGATGCCCTTCAGGTCCACCGCGAGGCCGAAGCCGCCGTCCGGCGTCTTGCCGATGGTGACGGAGGCGGTGATGCCCACGCCGTCGCCCAGCGTCTTGCCCTGGGTGCGCGCCACCAGGCGCAGCGCGCCCTCGAAGCACGCGGCATAGCCCGCCGCGAAGAGCGTCTCCGGGTTGGCCTTGGCGCCGCCCGGCCCGCCCATCTCCTTGGGCATGGCGAGCTGCAGGTCGATGACGCCGTCCGTGGACTTGACGTGGCCGCTGCGGCCGCCGTGAGCGGTGGCGGTGGTGGTGTACAGCGGGGTGGCGACGGGAGTGGTGGCCATGGAAGTGCTCCTTCGAGGGTTACTTCTTCGAGGGTTCAGACTGCGGATGAGACAGCATTGCGAAAAGCCGGCGGACCTCGTCGCGCAGCCGTGACAGCTCCTCCAGCGACAGGCCCATCTTGCAGGCCATGTCCTCGGGAATCGTCACGGCCTTGCGGCGCAGGCCCCGCCCCTGCGACGTGAGGTGGATGTGCACCGAGCGCGCATCCTCGGTGGACCGCTCGCGCTTCAACATCCCCTGGGCCTCCAGCCGCTTCAGCAGCGGCGTGAGCGTCCCCGAGTCCAGGAACAGCCGCTCCCCCAGCTCCTTCACCGTCCGCCCATCCGTCTCCCACAGGACCAACATCACCAGGTACTGCGGGTACGTCAGTCCAAGCTTCGACAGGAGGGGCGCATAGGCCTGGGTCACCGCCCGGGCCGCCGCGTAGAGCGGGAAGCACAGCTGCATGTCCAACTTGAGCGAGTCATCCACCGACATGGCCAATGAATAGGACACGATTCAATTGTGCGCAACCCATTCGGACGCGTGGCGGTCTCCGGTCCGGATTCGCACATTCCGGGAGGTGACGCGCCGTGCTACACGGCGGCGCGCACGGACAGGGGCCGGGCGAGAACAGGAGGACTGGATGTTGAGGACCGTCACCGCCACGCGCTACGTGACGTCACTGCGCGAGGGCGGCTCACTGCCGGCCATCATCGAGGCGGACGACGCGGGGCTGTATGTCGTGAAGTTCCGGGGCGCGGGCCAGGGGGCCAAGGCGCTCATCGCGGAGCTCATCGCCGGGGAGCTGGCGCGGGCGGTGGGCCTGCGCGTGCCGGAATTGGTGCTGGTGGAGCTGGACCCGGCGCTGGGCCGCAACGAGCCCGACTCCGAAATCCGCGAGCTGCTCAAGGCGAGCGCGGGCCTCAACCTGGGGCTGGACTACCTGCCCGGCTCGGTGACGTTCGACCCGCTGGCCGGCCCCTTCCCCAGCGCGGAGGAGGCCTCCACCATCGTCGGCTTCGACGCGTACGTCACCAACGTGGACCGCACGCCGAAGAACCCCAACATGCTGAGCTGGCACAAGGACCTGTGGCTCATCGACCACGGGGCGGCGCTCTACTTCCACCACTCGTGGGAGGACTGGGAGGCGCGCAGCCAGAGCCGCTTCGGCCCCATCAAGGACCACGTGCTCCTGCCGTGGGCCACCGCGCTGGCGGCGCAGGAGTCCTCGATGCGCGAGCGCCTCACGCGTGAGGTGGTGGAGCGCACCGTCGCCGCCATCCCGGAGGAGTGGCTGACCTCCGTGGAGTCCCCCTTCCCCACCGCCCACGCGCACCGCGCGGCGTACGTCACCTGGCTGAGCAGGCGCGTGGAAGCGCTGCCGGCCTTCCTCGAGGAGGCGGCCCGTGCCCGCGCCCAGCTCGTTTGACTACGCCATCATCCGCGTGGTGCCCCGCGTGGAGCGCGAGGAGTTCATCAACGCGGGCGTCGTCCTCTTCTGCACGACGCAGCGCTTCCTTGGCGCGCTCGTGGAATTGGACGAGGCGCGGCTCCGGGCGCTCTCGCCGGACGTGGACGTGGAGGCGGTGCGCGGCCACCTGGAGAGCTTCCGCCGCATCTGCGAGGGCGGGAAGGACTCCGGCCCCATCGGCCGCCTGCCACAGAAGGAGCGCTGGCATTGGCTGGTGGCCCCGCGCAGCACCATCATCCAGACGGGCCCGGTGCACTCCGGCCTGTGCAAGGGCCCCAGCCCCGAGCCGAAGCAGGCGCTGGAGCACCTGCTGGACACGGTGGTGCGCGTGAAGCGGCCCGCCTAGGGCGCGGGGAGGAGGCGGGCGGACAGGCGGTAGGATGTCCGAAAAACCGAACGGGCCCCGCGCCAACCCCGGCATCGGGCGCCCACGGTGGGTAGTTTCATCCCAAGCCCCTCGTATGAACGACTCCGCATTGCGAATCGTCACGTACAACGTCCGCTACTTCGGCCACATGCTGCGCGGGCTCGCGAGCACGGTGGGCCCCAAGCGCCGCGTGGCCGCCGCGCTGGCGTCGCTGGACCCGCTGCCGGACGTCGTCTGCCTCCAGGAGGTGGAGACCTCGTCCTTGCGCAGCACCATCGCCCACCGGCCCAAGCAGCCGGGCGAGACGCAGCTGGCGGCCTTCATGGGACGCATGGAGGAAATCTTCTCCGTCCAGGCGCGGGACATGCCCTACGAGGCGTTCTACTTCCGCGCCCACCACTACAAGCTCGGCGAGGTGTCGCTCTACACCACCGGGCTGGCGGTGCTCGTCAACACCCGCACCATCGAGGTGGACACGCACAACGTGGACGCGCCGCAGCACATCACCCACCACCACGTGCAGCGGCTGAAGGACAGGAAGCAGAGCCGCATCTGCGCGCACATGCGGCTGCGGCGGCGCTCGGACGGGCGCGCCTTCCACATCTTCAACACACACCTCAGCCTGCCCACCCCGTTCGCCAGGGAGTTCTGGGCGACGAAGGACAAGATGGGCTGCGGCGTCAACCAGCTCCACGAAGCGCGCAAGCTGGCGGAGTTCATGCGCGCCCACTCGGGCGACGAGCCCTTCATCGTCTGCGGGGACTTCAACTCGCCGCCGTCCTCGCCCGTGTTCCGCTACCTCACCGGCGACGCGTGCCTCACCTGTGCCCAGGCGGCCGTGGGACAGATTGACCCGGGCATGTCGCGCGGCTTCCCCACCGCCGGCTTCATGCACATGCGCATGCACCTGGACCACGTGTTCTCCAGTCCCGGCGTGCGCTGGCTGGACACCGAGGAGACGCGGCCCTTCGGCGACATCACGAGCCGCTTCCACGGACTGTCCGACCACATGCCCATCATCGCGCGCTTCACCCTGGACGGCGCGCCGGGCATGGCAGCGCCGCCGGTGGGCTGACGGCGGCTCACTGGAGGGAGGAGCCCTCGCCGCCCTCCTTCTTCATGAGGAAGGTCACCTTCCCGTCCGGCTCCAGGTAGGCCAGGCGCACCTTGCGGACGGACTCGGTGCCGTGCTCGCGCAGGCGGCTGAGCAGCTCCTCGCGGGACATCAGGCTCTTGCGCAGGTTGTCCTCGTTGATGCGGCCCTCGCGCACCAGCTCCACCGGCCGGCCCTCCAGCACCAGCGCCGCCTTGTGGCTGCGCATGGCCATCCACGAGAAGAGCCGGTCCCACGCCGCCAGCGTGGACAGGCCGAGGAAGGCCGAGGTGAGGCTCTCGTCATCCCCGACGATGCTCTTGCGCAGGCAGACGGAGATGATGAGCAGCAGGACGATGTCGAACGTGGAGGAGCGCGCGAACTCCTTGCGCCCGGCCATCCGCAGCACGAGCTGCGCGAAGAGGTAGACGGCGGTGGCGCGGAAGACCACTTCGAGCGGATGGAGGTCCGGCGTCCAGAGGCCTGGCCAGTCAAAGGGCTTCATGCCTCCAAGTTGGGCACGGCTCGGCGGGCCATGGATGGACCGGCCGGAGGGCGGGCGGGCGGACGGACTGCACGGTGGCGCACAGCCCAACCGTTGGAAGCCGGGAAGCGCGCCCGTGCGACTCGACGGTCGCGCGGGCTTGCGGAAGAGTCCCCATCGCTTATGCGCTGCTGCCACCGTCACGCCGCCGGGTCCGCCGCCGCCTCCGACCCACATCCCTTCTCCCTTCCCGGCGCCACCGAGCACTACGCCGCCGAGCGCCCCGTCCGCGCCGAGCACGTCCGCCTCGAGCTGGACCTCGACTTCGACGAGCACCGCCTCTCCGGCGTCTGCACCACCCGCATCGCCGCCATCCGCCCCGTCTCCACCCTCACGTTCGACGCCGTGGACCTCGACGTCTCCCAGGTCCTCGTCGACGGCCGCCCCACGCGCTTCTCCAACTCCGGCGCCCACCTGCGCGTCGAATTCCCGGCGCAGCTCGCCCCCGGTGATACCCGCGAGGTCGCCGTCCACTACGCCTGCCGCCCCCGCCGCGGCCTCTACTTCTGGGGCCCCGACGCCGGCTACCCCGACCGCCCCCGTCAGGCCTGGACGCAGGGTCAGGACATCGACGCGCGCGCCTGGTTCCCCAGCCTCGACACCCCCGCCCAGAAGGCCACGTCCGAAATCATCGCCACCTTCCCCGCGGAGATGACGGCGCTCTCCAACGGCGTCCTCGTCAGCGACCGCACCGACGGCGCCCGCCGCACCCAGCACTACCGGATGGAGCAGCCCCACGCGCCCTACCTCGTCACGCTCGCGGTGGGCGAGTTCGAGGAGGCCACCGACTCCGCCGGCACCGTCCCCCTGCGCTACCTCTTCCCGAAGGGGCGCCGCGAGGACGCGCTGCGCTGCGTGCGCCGCACCCCGGAGATGGTGCGCGCCTTCCAGGAACTCACCGGCGAGCCCTTCCCCTGGAGCGGCTACGCCCAGGTCTTCCTCACCGAGTTCATCCTCGGCGGCATGGAGAACACCACCGCCACCAGCCTCACCGACACCGTCCTCCACGACGCGCGCGCCCAGCCTGACTACAACGCCGAGCCCCTCATCTCCCACGAGCTGGCGCACCAGTGGTTCGGCGACCTGCTCACCTGCCGCGACTGGCCCCACGGCTGGCTCAACGAGGGCTTCGCCACCTGGTGCGAGGTGCTCTGGAAGGAGCGCGCCGACGGCCAGGACGAGGCGGACCAGCACCGCGCCACCCAGCTCGACAGCTACCTGGGCGAGACGCGTGAGCGCTACGCCCGCCCCATCGTCGCGCGCCGCTTCCACGCGCCCATGGACGTCTTCGACCGGCACCTCTACGAGAAGGGCGGCCTCGTCCTCCACGAGCTGCGCCGCCGCCTCGGCGACGCCCTCTTCTTCCGCGGCCTGCGCCACTACGTGGCCCGCCACCGCCACGGCACCGTGGAGACGGTGGACCTCTCCCGCGCCTTCGAGGAGTCCACCGGCCACAACCTCGACGCCTTCTTCGACCAGTACGTCTTCGCCCCCGGCCACCCGGAGCTCAAGGTGGAGGTGCGCTACGAGGCCGAGGACGCCCGCCTGCGCATCAAGGTCCGCCAGATGCAGCGCACCGACGGCGGCACGCCCGTCTTCCGCCTGCCGCTCGACGTGGCCGTCACCACCGACGGACGCGACACGCTCCACCGCCTGGAGGTGACGGAGGCCGAGCACTCCTTCCTGCTGCCCTGCCCCGCCGCTCCCACGCAGGTGCGCGTGGACCCGCGACGCGACGTGCTCGGCACGCTGGACGTGGACAAGGCCGCCGGCCTCTGGCTGGAGGAGCTGCGCGCCGCGCCCGAGTCCCGTGCCCGCATCGAGGCCGCGAATGCCCTCGGCAAGCACGGCGGCCTCCGCGCCGTGGAGGCCCTGGGTGACGTGCTCGCCGACACCCGCCTCTTCTGGGGCGTGCGCGCCGCGTGCGCGAAGGCCCTGGGCCGGCTGCGCACGCCGCAGGCCCGCGCGCGATTGCTCGCCGCGCTCACCACGGAGCACCCCCGCGTGCGCCGCGCGGTGGTGGCCGCGCTGGGCGAGTTCCGGCGAGACGCGGAGGTGACGGAGCGCCTGCGCGCGCTCGTCCAGGGGGGCGACGCCAGCTACTTCGTGGAGGCCGAGGCCGCGCGCAGCTACGGCAAGGTGCGCGCCCCGGACGCCGTGGCCATGCTGGAGCCCGTCACCGCCCGGCCCTCGTTCCAGGACGTCATCGCCGTGGGCGCCATGGACGGGCTCGCCGAGTCCCAGGACCCGGCCGCCTTCCCCATCGCCGTGGCGCGCACCGCGTACGGCCAGCCCCGGGGCCTGCGCCGCTCCGCCACCAACGCCGTGGCGAAGCTGGCGGAGGTCGCCGGCCGCAAGCGCGAGGCCGTGGACCTGCTCGCGGAGCTGCTGAGGGATCCGCTCTTCCGCGTGCAGATGGGGGTGTTCGAGGCCGGGCGCACGCTCGGCGACCGGCGGCTCATCGCCGCGCTGGAGGGCACCCCGCTGGAGGACCCGCGCGCCCGCCGCGCCGCCCGCGAGACGATTCGCACCCTGCGCGAGGGCGAGCCCCAGGCCCGCGAGGTGGCCGCGCTGCGCGAGGAGCTGGACCGCCTCAAGGAGGAAACCCGCGCGCTGCGCGAGCGGCTGGAGGGACTCGCGCTGAGGGAGCAGGCCCCGAAGCCCTCGTCCGGCCGGAGCGCGAAGCCCGCCGCGAAGAAGAAGGCCCCCGCCAGGCCCGCGAAGAAGCGCTGACCCGGCGCTCGCCCGCCCGCCTGCCGCACGGACTTACCAGAACCATGAGCAGGCTGTGTGCTGGGAGGCGCAAGCCGCGCCTCCAATGGCTACTTGTATGCAAAGGGGACGCGCCCGCCGCCCTCCGCATTGCGGGCGCACGGGCCTGCATGTCCCAGCACGCCGCGGCCATACAGGGCCAGACGAGCGCAGGGGAGAACATGGCCGGAGCCACAAACGAGCTCAGTGCCTGGCTGGACGCCGCGGTGGACCCATTCGTGGCCTGCGACGCAGAGGAGCGCGTGTGCATCCTGAATAGCGCGGCCGAGCGGCTGCTCGGCTGGAAGCGCGAGGAGCTGCGGGGACAGCCCGTCTCGCGCCTCTTCCCCCAGCGTCTGCAGCACTACGCGGGCAAGAGCCTGCTGCGCTACCTGCTGTCGCGCCGGGAGTCGCTGGGTGGCCGGGCCATCCGCGTGCTCGCGCGGCGGCGGGACGGCGTGGAGGTGCTCGTGGAGCTGACGGTGGGCGCCAGCGGGCAGGGCGCGGACGAGCGCATCGTCATCAACTTCCGCCGCCTGCACGAGGTCATCGACACCGTCCACGAGCCGGTGGAGCAGTCGCTGCATCCGGCCGAGGCGCGGCCCCCGGCGGAGAGCGGCACCAACGGCGACTCGCTCTACCGCGTCGTGGTGGAGCACGCGCCGCTGGGCATCTTCCACTTCGACACCACGCCCGTCATCACCGCCTGCAATGAGCGCTTCATGCGCATCATCGGCACGCCCAAGCGCATCCTCGTCGGCCTCAACCTGCTCACCATCCGGGACGAGCACATCATGTACTGCGTGCGCGAGACGCTCGCCGGACACAACGCGCACTACGAGGGCGAGTACCGCTCCGTCACCTCCGGCAAGCTGACGCCGGTGTACATCCGCTTCGCCCCCATCCGCGACGGCGCGGGCCGCGTGGAGGGCGGCGTGGGCATCGTCGAGGACATCACCGAGCGGCGCCGCACCGAGCGCGAGCGCGACGAGAGCCTCGCCCAGCTCACCACCCTCTTCCGCACCGCCCCCATCGGCCTGGGCTTCCTCGACAACGAGCTGCGCTACGTGCGCGTCAACGACGTGCTGGCCGCCATCAACGGCAGCTCCCCCGAGGCGCACGCCGGCCGCCGGCCGCGCGAGGTGCTGGGTCCCACCGGCATGGCCGTGGAGAAGGCCCTGCGGCGCGTGCTCCAGTCGGGCGAGCCGCTGGAGAAGCGCGAGGCCACCTCCCAGGAGCTGGGCATGCCCGGCCCCCCGCGCTACCTGGCCGGCAGCTTCTATCCGGTGCGCGCGCCGGACGGCCGCATCCTCGGCATCGGGGTGATGATTCAGGACATCACCGACCGCAAGCTCGCCGACGAGGAGCGCGGGCGCCTGTACCGCGAGGCCCAGGACGCCATCCGCGTGCGCGATGACTTCCTCTCCATCGCCTCGCACGAGCTGAAGACGCCCCTCACCCCGCTCAGCCTCCGGCTGGCCACGCTGGAGCGCAAGCTGGAGCGCGGCGAGCACGTGGACCCGGCCACCCTGCGCCACGCCCGCCAGCACCTCCTGCGCATCACCGGCCTCATCAATGACTTGCTGGATGCCTCGCGCATCGAGGCGGGCCGGCTCGCGCTGCACCCGGAGACGACGCGGCTGGACAGCCTCGTGGAGCACGTCCTCCAGGCCATGGAGGTCCACCGCGGCGACCACTCCATCCACTTCGAGCGGCCCCAGCAGCCCGTGCTGGTGCGCGCGGACCCGTACCGGCTGGAGCAGGTCATCGCCAACCTGGTGGAGAACGCCTTCAAGTACAGCCCGGACGGCGGCACCATTCGCGTGGAGCTCCGTCAGCGCGGCGAGCTGGCGATGCTGTCGGTGGCGGACCCGGGCATCGGCATCCCCCCGGACCAGCAGAAGCTGCTCTTCGACCGCTACTTCCGCGCGCGCAACGTCTCCTCCCGCTCGTACGGCGGGCTGGGGCTCGGGCTCTACATCAGCCGCGACATCGTCGAGCGACACGGCGGCCGCATCTGGGTGGAGAGCGAGGTGGGCCGCGGCTCCACCTTCCACGTCGCGCTGCCCCTGTTGCAGGGCGCCGCCACGCAGCCGCCCGTGGAGCAGCCGGACCACCACGTGCACTGAAGCTCCGTCACCCGCGGGCTCGCAAAAAGTACAGGCCCGGCTGTCCTCCATTGGCCAGCGGGGCACCCCAAGCGACTGGAATCTCACGCTCGCGTGCACGAGCCGACAACGGAAGCGACTGGATTTTCACGATACGGGTGTTGGCACGGCGGCTGCTCCATGCCCCGGTGGGAGGATGACCGAAAGGATGGACACCATGACGACGGACACGCCCGCATTTACGCGAGACAACGAAGGCTGGGTCGTCCGAGTGAGGATGGGCGGACGCATCCAGGAGGTCCGCTGCACGAGCGAGAACCAGGCGCGCTACTTCGCCGCGGTGCTCGCGATGAACCCGCCGAAGCCGGCGAACCCGCGGCTGCGGAACTAGGCGTATGGAGACACCCCAGCTTCTCGGGCGACTGCTGCTGAAGTTCGACACGGACGCCGCCGCGGTGCCGGACGACCTGTCCGCCGCCGCGCGCGCGCCGGACGGGAGCGTCTGGGTCGCGTCCGACGAGCATGGGGTGCTGCACCGGCTCAGCCCCGAGGAGCCGCGCGTCTTCTCGCACCAGCAGCGCCATGACGTGGCGGCGCTGCTGGGAGTGAAGACGGGCGACGAGATGGACATCGAGGCGCTGGACATGCAGGACGGCCACCTGTGGCTCGTCGGCTCGCACAGCGCCGTGCGCAAGAAGCCCAAGGGCAAGGGCGTGGCGAAGGACCTGGCCCGGCTGGCCACCGTGGAGCACCAGCCCGCGCGCTTCATGCTGGCGCGCCTGCCGCTGCCCACCTTCGACGCGCCCAGGTCGAAGAAGAAGGGCGCGGCGAAGCTGGAGCCCTCCGGTACCGGCAACGCGCTGGTGGACATGCTCCGCGACGACGAGCACCTGGGCCCGTTCCTCGTGCCGGCGGGCAAGGGCGCTCCGCCCGGAGCGCTGGCCATTCCCAGCAAGGACAACGGGCTGGACATCGAGGGACTGGCGGTCCACGGCGACCGCGTCTTCCTCGGGCTGCGCGGCCCGGTGCTGCGCGGCTGGGCGGTGATGCTGGAAGTGGAGGTGGAGGAGGCCGGCGGCGGCTTCCTCCAGCCGAAGCGCAAGAAGAAGGGCGGCGGCTACCGCAAGCACTTCCTCGACCTGGACGGGCTGGGCATTCGTGAGTTGAGCCGGCACGGGGACGACCTGCTCATCCTCGCCGGGCCCACGCTGCCGCTGGACGGCACCATCCGCCTGTACCGGCTGCGCGGCGGGCTCCACCTCACCGAAGACTCCATCCACAAGCAGGCCCCGGGGGATTTGGAGCCCCTCTTCGACATTCCCCGCACGGAGAAGACGGACCACGCGGAGGGCGTGGCCCTGTTCTCCTACTTCGAGAAGGACGACTCGGTGCTCATCGTCTACGACTCGCCCTCGCCTCAGCGGCGCTACGGGCCGTGCGGCGTGCTGGCGGACGTGTTCCGGCTGTTCTGAGCCGACTCCCGCTTCGGGTTCTGGTAGCCACCGAAGTGCGCGACCGGCGACCAGGCCGGGCGCACCGGGGGCAGCGCTGGCGGCGCCACGTCCTGGAATGGCTCCGCCGCGTAGACCACCCTTCCTCCCACCACCGTCAGCAGCGACTCGATGTTCTTGATCCGCTCTTCGGGGACGGTGAAGTAGTCGTCGCTGAGCACGGCGAAGTCGGCGTACTGCCCTGGCGCGATGCGGCCCTTGACCGTCTCCTCGCGGGAGAACCACGCGCTGCCGACCGTGAACAGCTTCAGGGCCTCTTCGCGCGTCAGCCTGTTGTCGTCCGCGAAGAGCTGCGTGCCGCCCACCGTCTTCCCCGACACCAGCCAGTAGAGCGCCGGCCAGGGGTTGTAGCTGCTGACGCGCGTGCCGTCGGTGCCCGCTCCGACCGGAATCCCCATCCCGAGCATCTTGCGGACCGGCGGCGCATACCTCGCCGCGTCCTTGCCATAGCGGTCCACGAAGGACTCGCCGGCGTAGGCCATGCGGCCCTGAATCGCGATGCCGCCCCCCATCGCATGGATGCGGCGCAACTCTTCGTCTCGCACCGTCTCGGCATGGTCAATCGCCCAGCGCGGGGCGAACCGACCCTGCTCGCGATTCACCTGCTCGAAGACATCCATGATGACCTTGATGCTCTCGCCGTACGTCGCGTGCTGGCGGATGGGCCAGTCGTTTCCCACCAGGAGGGTCGCGACCGTGTACAGGTCGCCGGCCGGGTCCTGGCCCGCGGCCTTGCGCGCCCCCAGGTCCGGACGAGGGGCCAGGAAGTTCTCCCAGTCACCGGCGCTGTGCGCCAGGAACTCCCCGCCGCCTTCGAGCTCGAAGCCGTGCTCGAGCCGCGCCGCCTCGCTCCTGCCAGCCTGATATTCGTGGGTCCAGCGGCGGAAGTCCTCCGCCTCCTTCCCCGGCGTCTGCGGGAACAGGTAGTAGCCGATGCGGACGGACATCTGGCCTTGATGGGCAACAGCCTGACTGGCGCCATAGTCCTTGGGGAACGCGTGTCCGCCGCCCCCCGCGTCCACGGCGCTCGTCATGCCGAGCCGGTTCAGCTCGCGATAGAAGTGGAGCGTCGAGTTGAGCTGCTCCTCGGCCGAGAGCTGCGGCGGCCTGGCAATCATCTGATAGAGAATCAACGGGTTCGGCTCGGCATGGAGAATCGCGCCACCGTCCACGAACTCGAACCGCCCGCCCTCCGGCGCCGGGGTTGCCTCCGTGAGCCCCAGCGCCTGGACCGCGGCGCGATTGAGCAGGCCCTGGCTGTAGAGGAACAAGACGAAGGTGGGCGTCTCGGGCGCGGCCTCATTCAGCTCCTGGACCGTCGGCATGCGCCGCTCCTTGAACTGATAGGGAGACCAGCCGCCGATGACGCGCACCCACTGGCCCTCGGGCGTGCGCCCGGCCTGCTCACGGACCATGGCGAGTGCGCGCTCCAGCGAGTCGACGCCGTCCCAGCGCAGCTCCAGGTTGTAGAAGCGCCCGCCGCGGACGGCGTGTGCGTGCGAGTCGTTGAGTCCGGGAATGACGGTGTGCCCCCGCGCATCGATGACGCGGGTCTTCTCGCCGCGGTACGCCGCCACCTCCGCGTCGCCGCCAACGGCGATGAACCTGCCGTCCTTCACCGCGAAAGCGCTCGCCCGCGGCTGCCGCGCATCCACCGTGAAGACGCTGGCGTGGGTGACGATGAGGTCGGCGGGTGGCTGTTGCCGGGCGACCGCGGTCGCCTCCGTGCTCGCGGGCCGGGTCGCGCACCCCGTGAGCAGGACGACCCACGCAACGCTGGCCGCCCCCAGGACCGTTGATAGGCGCATCGCGTTCTCCTCGAAGAGAATGGCCGGGTCGAACCGTCGGCTACTTCTGGGGCTTCTTGGCGGCCTCCTGGGCTCGCTGGTAGCTCTCGGCCACGGCGCGGTAGTTCGGCACGAGCTCGTTGTAGAGCGCGCCCCACCTCGCGGCGTCGGGACGGTTCCACGTGCGCTGGAGTTCGCACAGCACCACGTTCGTGGTCACGGGGACGATGCCCGCCTGTGTCATGCGCGCGAGCGTGGTCTGGGAGGCCATCTCGCTCATGTCTCCGGAAGCATCCATCACCGCGTAGACCTTGTATCCATCGGCCTTGGCCTGGAGCGCGGGGAAGGCGACACACACGCTGGTCCAGACGCCCGCCATGATGAGCGTCTTCCGGCCGGTCGCCTTGACGGCATTGACGAAGTCCGCGTTGTCCCACGCGCTCACCTCGCCCTTGCGCGGGATGTACTTCGCGCTGGGCGCCGCCTGCGCGAGCTCCGGCATCAGCGGGCCGTTGGTGCCGTTCGGCTCCGAGGCGGTCGTGAGGATGGGCACCTTGGCGAGCTCGGCGATCTTGGCGAGCACCACGGTGTTGGCGCGCAGCTCCGGGAGGGGGACGTCCTTGACGGTCTGGAACAGGCCGGACTGATGGTCCAGCAGGAGGAGGACCGTGTCGTTGGGGTCGAGCAGGGCCTGGGCGGCCGCGGCGCTGGGCTGCCGTGAGAGGCCCGGTATCGGCGTCGGCGCGGCGGGTGCCGCGTCCCGCGCCTGCGCGAGCGCGGGAGGGCTTCGCATCAGGACGCCGAGCCCGACCAGCGCGGTCAATGCCACGCTGGACAGGACGACCCCGCGCTTCATGTCTCGTGACCTCATCTCAGCCCTCCTTCTGGGAAGCAGCCCTGGAAAGGGGGGAGGTCTAGCCGCGCCCCACCGCGTGGGAAATGAGCCGGCGATGCCAGTCGCTCGTGCGCTCGTGGACACGGGAGCGTCGAAGCGCGACACGCCCTGCCACGGGGACGATAAGACGGTGCCTCACCCTCTCTCCCCGGCCGAATGCGCTGCCTGCCCTCTCTCGGATGGACCGTGCTCGCGCTGCTCGTGGGCGGGCGCGCTGGGGCACAGGCCCCCTCGCCGCCCCCCTTCAAGATGCTCCGCGCGGAGGAGGACTACCGCTACCTTCGCGCCCCGGATGCGCCTCGCGCGCCGCTCGATGGGCTGAAGTACCTCCCGCTCGACGAGGAGGGCTCCGTGTTCCTTTCGCTGGGGGGCGACCTGCGCCAGCGGGTGGAGTACTACCGCCATCCCGAGTGGGCCGAGATACCCGCCACGGACACCGCCTGGCTCCAGCGCTACATGCTGCACGGGGATGTGTGGCTGTGGGACCGGGCCCGGGTCTTCCTCCAACTCAAGAGCGGATGGACGATTGGACGCTACGGAGGCCCTGGCCCCACGGACGAGGACCGGCTGGATGTGCACCAGGCCTTCGTGGAGGCACGCCCCTGGGAGCGCGAGGACGAGGTGCTCCAGGTGCGGCTGGGGCGCCAGGAGCTGCAATTCGGCTCGGCTCGCCTCGTGTCCGTGCGCGAGGGCCCCAACGTGCGCCTCTCCTTCGATGGGGTGCACACGCGACTGCGAGCCCACCGGTGGGACCTGTCCGCCTTCGCCGTGCGGCCCGTGGCCACCAACCCCGGCGTCTTCGATGACGGCCGGCTGCGCACCCAGGGCTTCTGGGGCCTGTACGCGGTGCATCCCCTGCCCGTCCTCTCGGGCGGGAGCGTGGACCTCTACTACCTCGGCCGCACCAACAGCGAGGCCCGCTACGCGCAGGGCGAGGGCCGCGAGCAGCGCCACTCCTTCGGCACCCGGTGGTGGGGGAGGAGCAGGCCATGGGACTACAACCTCGAAGCCGTGGTGCAGGTGGGCCGCTTCTCCGGAGCCCCCCTCTTCGCCTGGACGGTGGCGAGCGACACCGGCTTCACCTTCGAGCACTCGCCGCTGTCCCCGAGACTCGGGGTGATGGCGGACATCGCCTCCGGGGACCCGGACGCGGAGGACCCGTCGCTCGGGACCTTCAATCCGCTCTTCCCGCGCGGCAGCTACTTCGGGGAGATTGCCCTGCTGGGGCCCTACAACTTCATGGACCTCCACCCCGTGTTGCGCCTGCACCCCAGCGCCTCACTCGTGCTGTCGGCGGAGTGGACCGGCTTCTGGCGGCAGCGTGTGGAGGATGGCCTCTACGGTCCGAGCGGCGCACTGGTGAGACCACCCGCCGGGAGCAGCAGCCGCTGGGTGGGGCATCAGGTGAACTTCGTGGCCGACTGGACGCTGGGCCGGCACATGAACGTGTACGCCACCGCGTCACGCTTCTTCGCCGGCACCTTCCTCCGGCAGACGGGCTCCTCGCGCGACGTCGACTTCCTCCAGGCCGAGGTGTCGCTGCGCTTCTGACCCGACTCCCGCCAGCGGTCCGCTTCGCGACCCGCCCCCGCCCCGCCGCGGGCCCACGCTGCCTGACGGCGGGGGGCAGGATGACGGACGTCACGTCTGAATCACGGCACCGGGGTGGTCGGCCGCATCATGATCTCATTGAGCTGGTAGCGGTTGTTGAAGGCCGTCTTCCACGCGCCCTCGTGCACCGTGGGCCGGGGGATGATGGGGCCGCCCACCTGGCTGCTGGAGCCCCACGAGAAGCCCGGGTCGTAACCGCTGGTCTGCTCGATGACCTCGATGTCGTTGGCGATCTGGACGTTCAGCCGGCGCAGCTCGCCCGTCCGCAGGTCGCCGGACACGTAGAACTGCGTCCGGTGGCCCACGACGTCGAAGCCGAACGCGATGAACCGGTTGGTGTCGCTCGGGTCGGCGACGATGACGGTGTACGCGCTCATCAGGCCCGCGTTGGGCGGGTACAGCGGCCGCGTCGTGGGGAGGCTGGACAGCGGGACGGGCGCGGTGGTGGGCAGCGCCGGCGGTCCGGGGATGGTGTTGGGGCAGTAGTTGTAGATGTTGGTGGTGGCCGCCTGCTCCTGCGTGGCGAGCGCCTCGGCCTCCATGGCGGCGGCCTCCTCGGGAGTGACGTTGCACGCGGCGGAGGACAGGGCGGAGACGAAGAGCAGCGAGCGGACAAGGGCCTTCATGATGTGACCTCGGTGTGTAGGTGACACTTCGGGCGTTCCCGGCCCTTTTCGGGGCCGGGTGACGTGGACTTCGGACTGAGGGGTGCTGGAGCGGGGCTACTCGAAGACCACTACGGTCTTCACCCAGCTTTCTGGTCGTGCGGACAGCACGCGCAGGCGCTCATCCCGGAGCGCGACGGCGGCGGGGGTGCCGGCGCGGATGCGTTCCATCACCCGCGCGAAGAAGGGTCCGGCCTCGGCGTCCGGGATGTCGATGGGCGAGGCGATGACGGCGCGCGCGCCCGCCTCGGCGAAGGCGACGGGGAGGCTCCACGGCGCGTGGAGGTAGGGCGCGGTCCTCGCGGCCTGGCAGGCGCCGAGCAGTACCACCGGCGCGCCCTTGAACTTCTGCCTGCGCACCTCACCGGCGGTGAGCGCGTAGCGGCCATCCGCCTCCGGCGCCATCACCAGCAGCGACGCGTCCGACACACCCAGGTTCACCAGGCCGTGCGCGTGGATTTCCACCTCGGTGGCCTCGGCCAATTCCGCCAGCAGCCGCGACGGCGTGGCGGCGGCGCCCGTCAGCTCCACCCGGCGCGCGGAAGGACCCCCGGACAGCTCCCAGCTGCGCAGCCGGGGCAGGTTCAGTGAGGCCGGCGCCTCCACGTCGTACACGACGAGGGGCCGCGGCGCGGATGCGGCCGCCGGAGCCACGGGCTTCGCGCCCGTCTGGTAGCTCCACGCTAGGTCCGCCGGCAGCAGCCCCGCCTGTCCATGCACGGGATAGCGGGCGAACACGCGCACGTGCTCGCAGGGCTTCAGGGCGGAGACCACCTGGGGCGGCACCAGCGTCGCCACGTCGAAGTCCGGCGAGCGGCGGCTCGCGTCGGCGTGGCCGAGGAGCTCACCCGCGGGCCCGCGCGCGGCCACCACGGTGCGCTCGTCGTGCACCTCCACGCCCAGCTCGCAGCGCCCGGGCTCGCGGGTGCCCAGCTCCTCGGCGAAGAGGGCCAGCGTCCCGGCCCAGTCGTTGGCGAAGCCGGCGTCCTGGATGAGCGACGAGTAGCTGTACGCGCGGGCCTTGACGGCCACCGGGTCCTCGGCGCCCAGCCGCGCCCCGTCGGCGATGGCTTTGCGCAAGAGCGCGTGGCCCGCCTCGCGGTCCTTCGTGAGGACGGCACGGCCCTCGATGTGCGTGGCCAGCACCTGCTCGCCGGGGCGCAGCCAGCCGCCCTCCCGCAGCTTGCGCAGGCCGTCGCGCACGCGCTCCACGTCATCCGGGCGCGGCGCCAGGCGGGCGAGGTCCGCCAGCACGTAGGCGCCGTTGAGGAAGAAGGGCACCTCGCACGTGGGCACCTTCGCCAGCTCGGCGCGCGCGGCGTCCGGACGCAGGGCGAAGATGTGCATGGCCGCCAGGCTCTCGTGCACGTGGTGCCCGGCCTCGCAGCTCCTGTCCCTCAGTGCCTGCTCGCCCAGGTACGCCCGCGTCAGCGCGAAGGCGTTGCGGAAGCGCGCCAGGTCGCCCATCACCCGCAGCAGGTCCGTCTGTAGCTCCCACTCCTGCGTGCGCTGCGCCCACTGGAAGCCGGCCAGCACGTGCTCGCGCGACTCCACCAGCCGGTGCTCGTCCTTGTAGATGTGCGCCAGCAGGTGCTCGAGCTGCCCGCAGCGCACGTCCGCCTTCACGCGGTTGCACTCGGCCACCGCGCGCAACAGCCGCGCCTCGGCGCCGGCCAGGTCGCCGCTCCGGTACTCGCTCAGCGCGCGCTCGCGCTCCGAGTTGAGCAGCACCCACGGGTCGCCCAGCGCCTTCGCGGCCTTCTCGTAGGTGTCCAGACGCGTGGGGTGCACGCCCATCAGGGGCAGCACGCCCAGCAGCAGGTCCTGGTTCTCCGAGCCCTCCAGCTCGCGCACGTACGCGTCCAGGCCCGAGGCGTCGAAGGTGCCCTCCAGCACCTGACGGAAGCGCGCGGCCAGCGGCGCGCGGCGCTTGAAGTCCAGGCCGGCCACGCGGGTGGTGTAGCGCTCCAGCGTGTCCCCGCCGTAGTGCGCGTCCAACAGGCGCGCCAGCGGCAGGAGCGCCTTCACGCGCTCGGCGTCCGGCGCCGCCCACACGGCGAGGTTGTGCCACTTGCGCGCCGAGCCCGGCACCGCGCGCGCCAGCGCGTCCGGGAAGGGCGTGCCCTGCAGCGCCAGCGCCTTGCCCGCCTTCTGCGCCTCGTCCCACGTGCCACGCCGGCCGTCCAGCCCACGGCGCAGGGCCGCGGCGCGCTCCTTCGCCTCCTCGGCCCAGCCCGGCTCGCGCAGGGAGGACACCGTGTCGAAGGCCTCGGCCGCCAGCGCGTCCAGGCCCAGCTCGCGCAGCACCAGCGCCCGGTTCCACAGGGCCTGCGGGTGCTGGGGGGCCTTCTCCAGCACGCCGTCCAGCAGGATGAGGGCCGACTCCAGCTCGCCCTTCGCCAGCGCCACCACCGCGCGGTCGCTGTCCACGTCCGGCGTGGACGGCGCGCGCTGGAGGTACTCCGCGGCCTGCTCGCGCTCGCCGCGCAGCAGGTGCCCGGTGGCCAGCCCGTGGAGGTCCCCCGCCTCCTCCAGCTTCGCCAGCTCCTTCAGCGGCACCAGCTCCTTCGGGCGCTCCTCGCCCGAGCGCAGCACGCCGTACGGCCGGTGCGCGCTGGCGCCGGACCAGCTCAGCCGCGCTTCCAGCGAGCGCGTGGGCGCCAGGGCCAGGGCTTCCGAACCGGAGTCCGACACCCCAACGGGAGCGCGGATGGCCACCAGCGCGAACACAGCCGCGAGCGCGCCCGCCAGCACGGCGGCGGCCACCCGGCCACGCCGCTGACTCCAGGCCGGACGAAAGGAGCGCGAGCCATCGGCGTCACGGCCCGGCTCCGGCACATGCGCGCGCCGCGCCGGCGCCAGCGGAATGGGCGGAGCCGCGACGGGCGTCTCGGACGCGTCGGCGGCCTCCTTGGCCTCCAGGTCCACCAGCCGCCCCGAGAGCGCCTGGAGCTGGAGGATGTCGTCCAGGTCCGCCTGGCACTGCGCGCACGTGGCGAGGTGCTCGCGGAAGGTGTCCGCCTCTTCCTGGGACAGCTCGCCGTCGGCGAAGGCCTGTACCTGGTCGTGCAGGTCCATGGGGTCGGGCGCGCTCATGTGCCCTCCGCCTCACCCGGGGGCTGGGGCATGAGCAGCTCCTTCAGCCGGCGGCGCGCGCGGATGAGGCGCGTGCCCACCGTGGCCTTGGGGATGCCCAGCTTCTCCGCGATTTCGATGTACGAGCGGCCCTCCAGCGAGTGCATCCGGTACACCGTGCGGAACTCCTCGGGAATCTTCTCCAGCGCCTCGCGCAGCTGCTCGGGGCTGATGGACGCCCACGCGGGAGCGGCCTCGACCTCGGGCGCGGCGATGCGCTCCTCCACGTCCTCGGCGGACACGTCCGCGCGGCGCTCCCGCGTGCGCGAGCGGCACCGGTCGATGAACAGGTGGTGGAGGATGGTGAGGAGCCACGCGCGCCCGTCCGTCCCGGGCTTGTACCGGGCCAGGTTGCGAAGACCGCGCTCGAAGGTGTCCTGGACGAGGTCTCTCGCGTCCGTGGCGTTGCCGCACAGGCGCATCGCGGTGGCATGCAGCGCCGCCTCGTGCTCCCGGGCGAACGCCGCGAACCACCGGCTGTCCAGGGTCGGGGGGGTTGAAAGGGGCCTGCTTTCCACTCGGGGTGCAGGCTGACCCGGCCGGTCCTGGCCCGTCAAGCTCCCCGTCCGCAGGGAGCTGGTGAACAGGGAGGATGGTTGCAGGGCGAAAGCATTCATGGCGGTCGCTCCTCACAACGACCCGCCCCGCCCATCTTCCCGGCGAATTTCCGGGGGGATTATTCCGCCCCTGCTTTCAGGGGGTTAGCCGTTGCGGCGGACGATTTCGGCATTGAGCACGTTGGCGAAGCCCACCCACGCCAGATACGGGGCCACCAGCCAGGCGGCGGGCCGGTCCACCTTCCGGGTGCTGGCGACGTAGGCGCCGATGCTGGCCAGCAGGGCCACGTTGTCCGCGAGCGCGCGGCGCGGCTGGTGCCGGTTGAAGAAGAGCCAGGACCAGGCGGCGTTGAGGCCCAGCTGCACGCCCCACCAGCCCAGCGCCTTGGAGCGCGCGGGTCCGGCGGGGGCCGTCCACACGCGCCAGCCGGACACGGCGATGAGGCCATACAGCACCGTCCACACCGGGCCGAACACCTTGGGCGGCGGCTGGAAGGAAGGCTTGCGCAGGCGCCGGTACCAGAGCTGGTCCGCGGAGCTCTGCCGCGCGCCCAGCGTCGCCGCGCCCAGGGTGAGCGCGCCGAAGGTGCCCAGCGCCACCACGGACTCGGTGCGCAGCGTGGGGTTGAGCGCCGTGCGCTTCACCGGGCCCGGCACCGTCCGCGTCGTCGGCTCCAGCGTCGTCGTCTCCATGCGAATCCTCCCGTGGCCCACACCCCCGCCACTGTCCGCTGGAAGGTGGTGCCTGCTCCGCCCAGCGGCCAGTCCACGCGGCGGCGAGGTAGAAGAAAGCTCACTCACACGGCCCCGGAGGCGAGTCATGGCGAGCGCGGAGGAAGTCCTCGGGTTCTGGTTCGGCGACAGCGACCAGCCCCAGGAGAAGTGGTTCATGGGCGGCGAGGCCTTCGACGAGGAGTGCCGGCGCCGCTTCCTGGCCGCGCACGAGGACGCCGCGGCCGGACGGCTGCGCGACTGGCGCGACGAGCCGCGAAGCTGCGTGGCGCTGCTGCTGCTGTTGGACCAGATTCCGCGCAACCTCTTCCGGGGCACGCCCAGGGCCTTCGCCACGGACGCGCTCGCGCGCGAGGTGGCGCGTCACGCGCTGGCGCGGGGGCTGGACGTGACGCTGCCGCCCGTGTGGCGGTGGTTCATGTACCTGCCCTTCGAGCACAGCGAGGAGGCACACGACCAGCGTCTGGCCGTGGCCCTCTTCGAGATGCTCGCGCTGTACCATCCGGACAGCCTCGAGTCGCTCGACTATGCCCGGCGGCACCGGGACGTCATCGAGCGCTTCGGCCGCTTCCCCCACCGCAACGTCGCGCTGGGGCGCCCGTCCACCCCGGAGGAAGAGCGCTTCCTCCAGGAGCCGGGCTCGTCCTTCTGAGCGGGCTACACCAACGGCGTGGGCGCGTTGGTGGCCTCGGCCTGGGGCACCGGGTTGGCGCGGGCCTCCAGGGTGACGCCGGCGGACAGCCAGCCGCGCACCATGGCCAGGTGCTGCGCCTCCGCGTCCAGGGCCATCTGGAAGCGGTCGGCGAGCTCGTCATGGCCCAGGCCGCGCGCCAGCTCGATGAGCATCTCCCAGCCGGCGTTGTCCGTCAGCTCCGCGACGAGCAGCGCGTGCAGCGTGTCGCGCAGGTTCATGCGCGGGTCGCTGACGACGGCGGGCAGGCCCATGGACGACACCGCCGCGACGTCCGCGCAGGGCGTCATCGCCGTGGGGTCCGCGCCCAGCTTCACCAGGGCTTCCGTCACCAGGCCGAAGTGGGACAGCTCGTCGTTGAGGATGCGCTCCAGCCCCTCGCGGGTGGGGCCACCCTCCCAGCTGCCGAGCACCTCGAACTTGGCGAGCGCGCCCTGGTAGAGCCGGGTGCCCGTGCGCTCGAAGGCGGCGCGCTCACCGAGCTTGTCGATGAAGACGGTGGGCTTGGAGCCCTTGAGCATGTCCACCGCCGTCTTCGCCACGCCCTTGAGGCTGGAGGGCGGCGGCACGCTGCCGACGCCGCCCGACTCCAGCGCGTACTGTTGGCGGACCTTGAGGATGAGCGTGTCGTCACCCAGGTGGCTGGGTTGCCGCTCCTGGGCCGCCTTGGTGATGTCCGCGCTGTCGATGGGCGAGGTGCCGATGCCCGTCTTGTTCATGCCGATGTCGCTGGTCGTCTTCTTCATGTCAGTGAACCTTCTTTCCCGCGAGCACCGAGCCCATGCGCTGCGCGCGCGCGGCGAGCTCCGTCCCCGGCGTCCATTGGTAACCGGCCGCCACCGTCTCGGAAGGCGAGCCCTCGGAGTTGAGCTGGTCGCGGTACACGAACGAGCGGTGGTCGCGCGGCAGCTCGGACATGCGCACGTAGTCCGGACCGTTGGAGGCGAGGTCCTCCTCCTGGTTCAGCGTCTTGCGGACGAACTCACGGTGCTCCTTGAAGCCGATGGGGTCCGGCAGCGTGGCGGGCAGGATTTCCCGCGCGTCACGGCCCTCCGCGGCCTGGAAGAGCTGAATCACGTGGTGGAGCTGGCCCAGCTCGTAGTCCGTGAAGCGCTGCCAGATCTCCTTGATGCGCGGGTTCTTCTCGTACGCCAGGCACGAGTAGAAGTTGTAGACCTGCATCGCCTCGTGGAGGACGAGCTTCTCCAGGATGCTCTCGTCCGGGTCCAGCAGCGACTCGTACATGGACGTGTGCTGCTCCTCGATGGCGGCGATCTCCGCGTAGAGCTGGCGCGCCGCCGGGTCCGGGAAGAACGGGCCGACCGTCATGTAGTAGTCGTGCGTCTGGTTCTCCGCCGCGGTGATGCTCATCGCGTGAATCTTGGTGAGCGGGTGCGCGGTGCGCTTGTCGTACGGACGGCGCAGGTCATCCACCGGGTAGCGGTGCTCCACCGACGTGGGGCGGCCCGGGATGATGTCCGTATAGGACTGGGTGATGTTGTTGGGGTCCTTGCCCTCGAGCCGGTCGTAGAGCGCCCCGTAGCGGTACAGGTGGTCGAAGTCCTCGAGCAGGCCGAAGCGGTACGTCTGGGCGAGGTACGGGTCCGGCTCGCGCAGGGCGACGCTGGCCGTGACCTCGATGGCGACCTGCTCGAAGCCGAGCGTGGTCTCCAGCGGCGTCTGGTCGGCCGGGTTCAGCCAGTTGATGAGCGTCTGCTCGAACTGCTCGATGCGGCGGACGATGGCGAGCTGCTCGCGCAGGCCGCGGTTCATGCGGGCGATGGCGTGCTTGGTGCGCAGCGCGTCCGCCATGATGCCGTTCATGTAGATGACGCACACGCGGGTGAAGGCGTCATCATCCAGCTTGCTGTACGGACGTCGGACGAGGTCCTTCCATGTGAAGACCTGCCGGTCGAGTGGGACTCCTTTTTCTTGGAAGATATCCAGGGCCACGTCTGACTCCTTTGCGCGGGGCAATCTCTGAGGAAGGCGCCCTGCCTTCCGCATCGGCGCTTAAGGTCCGGTCGCACGCCGAGGCCGGCAAACCGCGGATGCGCCGCCGCCAGGGTGTCGCCAGGGGTTGCGGCGGCTCGTCTGTCCGCCTGCTCTCGCGACACTGGCGGCGGGCGGGCCTCGGACCGTTCGGAGCGCTCCGCCGCCACGGGTGGCGCGAGGGGAACGGCGATTGTCTGCACGTGCGACGGGGTACGCCTGCCCGGCTGGTGGGGGGGCAGCGGGGATTCGTGGTTTTACGGGAGGTTCCGGTGGTGGATGGCGCTCGCGGGAGGCACGTCTGCCGGGCCGGGTGGGGAGTGCGGTAGTGTGCCGCATCTCACGCTTCACAAGAGGGGGGCCGTGGCGTCGGAGCGCTGGAAACTCATCCGGTCGAGGTGGAGCAACCACTGGCGGCAGATGCTGGGCGTGGCGGTGCTGGCCACGGCGCTGGCCGCCGTGTGTCAGGTGCTGGGGGACTCGCTGGGCGGCTGGCTGGGGGAGGCCGAGCGCGGCGCCTACGACACGATGGTCACCACCTTCACGGACGGTCGCGGCAAGTCGTCCCAGGTGGTGGTGCTGACCATCGACCAGCCCAGCCTGGATGCCATCCGCGCCAACCCCAGCTACGCGCGCAACTTCGGCAACTGGCCGTACAGCCGCAACCTGTGGGCGCGCGTGGTGGAGCAGCTCGAGGCCGAGGGCGCGCGCGCCATCGTCTTCGACGCGGTGATGGACGAGCGCTCCACGGACCCCGCCATGGACCTGGCCTTCGCGCAGGCGCTGCGGGACTCACCCGTGCCCTTCTTCCTGGGCGTGTCCACGCACGCGGCGGCCGAGTCCCTGCCCCGCGTGGACTGGAGCGCCCCGCCTCCCGCGGCCCCCGGC
>NZ_JABBJJ010000006.1 GCF_012933655.1 Pyxidicoccus fallax
CGCCCGCCCAGCCCGTGCTCCTCCATGCGGGCCCGGGCAATCACGGCGCTCTCCGCGTCCACGTCGAAGCCGACGACCTCGCCCGCGGCGCCGGCCAGCGCCACCGTGCTCGCGCCCGTGCCGCAGCCGAAGTCGAGCACGCGCAAATCCCGCAGGGAACCACAGTGGTGCTCCAGCTCGCGCACCAGCCGTGTCTTGTGCTCGTGGAGGCGGCTGTCCGGGCCCCCCAGGTGCGCGTTGAGGTACGCGTTGTAGTGGGGCCACCCCTCCTTGCCGCGGTGCAGCTGGACGACGTGTTCACGGAAGGCGGGCGAGTACTCGAAGGTATCCGGGGTCGGCATGGCTCTCAGGCGTGGGGCATGGAAGTGGGAAGGACCGCCGCGGAGGCCGCGGGCCGCGAGGAGGGCACGGCCTTGAGCAGCGCGAAGGCCACGAGCACGAACAGGATCGAGAGGTTCGTCTCCTTCAGCTCGGTGACGCACTGGACGAAGTCGAAGCGCCCCGTGTAGCCCTTCTCGAACAGCGCGGGCACGGCCTTCGACGCCACCTGGTTCACGATGAAGGGCACCGCGAGCACCAGCGGAGGAATCGGCACCAGTCGCTCCAGGCGCGCCGCCAGGGAGGGCGCCGCCCGCGCGGCGAGCGGCAACACCAGCACGAAGCCGAAGGTGAAGAGGTTGAAGAGGCGGCCCGCGTCGAGCCAGCCCTTCATGAAGGCGAGGTTGTGCAGGTTCGTCTCCTGCTGCACGTTGACCTGCGCGAGCGCCTCGGGCGTCCCCCAGCCGAAGAGCCGCTGGCCCCAGCTGATCTCCTCCCCAGCGCCCAGGAAGAACAGGAGCCCGAGCGCGACGAACGCCGGTGCCCGCATGCGCCATTCCGGCGAGCGCCACGCACGCACGGCCGCGAAGAGGAACACCGCCGCCGTGACTCCAAGCCCGAGCGCCCCCGCCATCTCCACCGGGCCGTCCTCGATGACGAGCCGGTCCACCGTTACCCCCTCCAGAGCCAGGAGGAGATAGGAGAGGACCACGACCCCCGACACGACCGCCAACCGAGCTTTCATATCGTGTGTCTTTCCCCTGCTATGCCGCCTGGACATCCACCGGGCCCGGCAGTTCGGGCACGCCGGCCAGCCGGCTGAAGAGCGAGTCGTGCGCGGCGATCATGCGCTCGAGGGACAGCGTCTCCTCGACGAAGCGGCGGCCCGCCTGCCCCATGCGCCGCGCCCGCTCGGGCGCGCTCAGCACCCGCACCAGCGCTTCGGCGAGGGCGGCGGGCGCCAGCGGCGGCACCACGAATCCGCGCTCACCGTGGGCCACCAGCTCGGCGTTGCCGCCGGCGTCCGTCACCACCATGGGCAGCCGCGCCGCCATGCCCTCCATGACGGCGTTGGACAGCCCCTCGTGGCGCGAGCAGAGGACGCCCACCGTGGCGCGCGACAGCACCGCGGGCACGTCCGTGCGGTGTCCCAGGAAGTGCACCGCCCCGGTGAGGCCGAGCGCGCGCGCCCGCTCCTCCAGGAAGGGCCGCCGCGGGCCATCGCCAATGAGGAAGGCCTGGGCCGTGGGAACCTGCCGCCGCGCCTGGGCGAGCGCCTCCAGGAAGTCCTCCTGGCGCTTCACCTCGTGGGAGGTGTTGGCCACCAGGGTGATGAGGGGCGCGCCCTCGGGAAGCTCGGGCAGCGGGGCCGCGGGGCCAGCCGCGAGGCGTTCATCGAAGCGGCGAAGATCCAACCCGTTGTAGATGACGCTGACCTTGCGCGCGGACACGCGCTCCGTGTCGACGACCAGCCGGCGCACCGCCTCGGCGTTGGCGATGACGTGGGAGGCCGCGTGCGTCGCGGCGGCCAGCATCGCGTGGCGGGCGCGGCCGTGCCAGTGCACCAGGTCCAGCCGGCCCACCACCACCGGCACCCGGGCCAGCCGGCACGCGGGGACGGCGAGCAGCGTCGTATAGAAGTCGTGCGCGTGGACGACGTCCACCCGGTTCTCACGGAGCCAGCTCGCGAGCCGCCCCACCTGACGCGCCGTGTGTGGGCGCATGAAGGAGCTCGACAGCGGGAAGACGTGGGGCTCCAGCCCCATGGCCCGCACGTCCTTCAGGAGCGGACCGCTCGCCTCCAGCGCCAGGACACTCAGGTCGTAGCGCTCCCTGGGGAGCCCGCGCAGCAGCTCCACGAACTGAACCTCTCCACCGCCCAGGTGGAACGTATTGGTGAACTGCACCAGCCGGATCCGTCGCGACATGCCCGTGACACGTGCAAGGAGGACACCAGACGTTCCGGGCGCCGAGGCGTGGCACATCGGGACATTGCAGTGTTCGCTCGAAACCAGCCGCGCGGCAGGGGTGAAGAGATTTCAGCCCAGGGGCGCATTGCAGGCCGGAATGTTCATGCGCACGTTCGGCCGACCCTGGCGTCGAGGTGGCCTTCTTGTCCGTGCGCGTTGCGATGGTGACCGCGTTGTTCCCGCCCTCTGTCGGCGGCATCCAGACCCACACGCTGCGGCTGAGCCAGAAGCTGGCGGCCCGCGGCGCGAAGGTCGCGGTGCTCACGCGTCACCACGCCGGACTCCCCGCCCGGGAGTGGCTCGACGGCGTGGAGGTGCTCCGGCTCGGACAGGGGGATGCGCCGCGCGCGCTGGCCACCGGCACGTACCTGTCCGGGTGCCTCGCGGAGCTGGCGCGCCGCCGCGCCTCGCTGGACGTGGTGCATGCGCACCAGCTCCTGTCACCCACCTCGGTGGGCCTCGCGGCGCGGGCGCTCCTCGGCCTGCCGCTCATCGTCAACCCGCACGCGTGTGGCGCCATCGGTGACGTGGCCCAGACGGGCCGCCTGCGGCTCGAAGCGACCCGCCGGCTCGCGTCGGGCTTCGTCTGCATCTCGTCCCCCATCCGCCAGGAACTGGAGGAGGCGGGGGTGGCGCCGGAGCGGTTGTGGTCCGTCCCCAATGGCGTGGACCTCGAGACGTTCCGTCCCGCGACGCCCGAGGAGCGGGCCTCGCTGCGGGCCTCGCTGGGCCTGGCACCGGAGGGCCCGCTGGTGGTCTACGCCGGCCGGCTGGCCCCGGAGAAGGGCCCGGACGTGTTGCTCTCCGCGTGGGCCCGCGTGCACCGCGCGGTGCCTTCGGCCCGGCTGGCCATCCTCGGAGATGGAGCCCTCCTCGGCGCGCTGCGCGAGGCCGCGGCGCGCGAGGGGCTCGGCGCGTCCGTGCTCTTCACAGGCCCCGTGCGGGACGTGCCCGCGTGGCTGCGCGCCGCGGACGTCTTCGCCCTCCCCTCCCGGACGGAGGGGCTGCCGGTGGCGCTGCTGGAGGGCATGGCGGCGGGGCTCGTCTGTGTGGCCACCCGCGTGGGTGGCACCCCCGAGGTGTTGGAGAACGGCCGGCATGGCCGCCTCGTCGCGCCGGAGCGCCCGGAGGCGCTCGCGGAGGGGCTCGTCGAGGCGCTCACCCGCCCCGAGGCCCGGGCGTGGGGCACGGCCGCGCGTGAGCGGGTGGAGGCCCGCTACTCGCTGGATGCGGTGGCGGACCGCACCCTTGAACTCTACGAGCAGGTGATGCGCCGGGCTGGCGCGCGTGCTCAGACAGGACAGGTGAGGTGGGGATGAAGAACAGCGTCATCGGGCGCTACCGGCGGGTAGCGTATCTGGTCTCGTGGTTTCCCACGGTGACCGAGACCTTCATCCTCAACGAGCTGCGGGAGCTCGAGCGGCTCGGCATGCGCATCGACGTCTTTCCGCTGCTCGGACGCCACGGGTACGTGAATCACCCGGGGACGGAGTCCCTCGTGGCCCGCGCGCACTACCGGCGCCTGTTCGCCTGGGCCACGTTCGCGGCGCAGGTGTACTGGCTGCTGCGCGCGCCCGGGGCCTACCTCGCCGCGTGGTGGATGGCCCTCTGGGGCAACCTGCGCTCACCGGGCTTCCTCGCGCGCGCCTTCTTCGTGGTTCCCAAGGCCGCCCTCTTCGCGCGGGAGATGCAGGCGCGAGGCGTGGAGCACGTGCACGCGCACTGGGCCACGCACCCCGCCCTGGCGGCCATGGTCATCCAGCGCCTCACGGGGCTGACGTACAGCTTCACCTGCCACGCGCACGACATCTACGTCGACCGCACCATGCTCCGCGAGAAGCTGGAGGCGGCGACCTTCGTGGTCACCATCTCGGAGTTCAACCGGCAGCTGCTGGGCCGGCTGTACGGCGACGCGGTGCGGGAGAAGGTGGCCGTGGTGCGCTGCGGAACGGACCCGCGGATGTTCCGCCCCCGCGCGCGGCGGACGAAGCTCGCGGCGGTGCCGCGCCTCGTGTGCGTCGCGAGCCTCCGGCCCTACAAGGGGCACCCGTTCCTGCTGGAGGCCTGCCGGAAGCTGAAGGAGCGCGGGCGCACCTTCCGCCTCATGCTGGTGGGTGACGGGGTCGAGCGCCCACGGCTGGAGAAGCTGATCGCCGAGGCGGGCCTGTCCGAGGAGGTGAAGCTGTTGGGCAGCCGGCCGCACAACGAGGTGGCGGCGCTGGTGGCCCAGGCGGACGTCGTCGTCCAGCCGAGCATCGTGGCGTCGACGGGGCAGATGGAGGGCATCCCCGTGTCGCTCATGGAGGCGCTCGCCAGCGAGGCGCCTGTCGTGGCCACGCGCATCTCGGCCATTCCCGAGCTCATCGAGCACGAGCGCACGGGGCTGCTCGTCCCGGAGCAGGACGCGGGCGCGCTCGCGGACGCCATCGAGCGGCTGATGATGGACCGGGAGCTGGCCACGCGGCTGGGACGCGAGGGGCGCCGCCATGTGCTCGCGCACTACAGCCTGCGGGGCAACGTGCGCAGCCTCTCCGAACTCTTCCTCGAGCTGCGGGTGCCGGGGCCGCTGGACAGCCCCAGGAAGCTGCTCGCCGCGGCGCGCGAGGTCGTCGCTTCGTCCCCACGTGCCGTGCCCACCCACCAGGAGCCACGCGAACCGGCGGGCGTGGGCAAACGGGCGCGGCGCGGCGACACGCGGACAGCTCCGCGAAACTGAACTCGGGCGGCGAGGAGAGTCCTCCGCCCGCGTTCCCGCTCGGCGAGGGCCGAGTGATACGCCTAGTAGTGGTTCGTCCCCGCCCCGAGCCGCGTGGCCGGGGACGAGGCCGCCGTACCCGAGGACGGGGCCGGCGCGACCGCCAGGCCTCCCGCGGATGCGCCGAACAGGGCCCGGATGTTGTCACCGAAGAGCGTGAGCGTGAGCAGGCCGATCACCACGAGCAGCGAGAGCACGGCCGTCACCGTCACGGCCGTCCCGAGCAGCGTGACCGCCTCCGCGCGCTGCTGGCGCCACACACGCCGGCAGTCTCCCGTGACCACCGTCCCGTCGAACCGACGGTAGAGCCGGGCACAGACACGCCCTCCAGGCTGGAGCAGCGCCTCCACCTCGGCCATGCTCATCTCGCTCACGTTGTAGACATTGAGCCGGCAGGCGCCGCAGTGCCGGACGCGAGCATCCCCCTTCATCTCCTCCCAGCGCATCTCGCAGGGAGTCGCAATCGTGAGCCGCTCGGCCAGGGTGCGTGGGTCCATGGCGGACGACAGTACCGGCCTCGTGCGCCTCCGCGCATCGGTCATTCATCCGAAGGACGGATGACCGACCCCCGCTGACCAGGCGACGAAGACCCGGCACCCGAGGGCCTGGATCTTCCTGGTGACGCTGTTCGTCTGACCTTTCGAAAGAGAGGCCCGACGAATGAACCCCATGCCCGGCGCAATCCTCACCTTCGATGACGGCCCCCTCGACGACAGGGGCCAGGATGTCGCCCTGAAGGTCACCCTGGACATCCTGGACGCCCATCGCATCCAGGGCGTCTTCTACGTATTGGGCGAAGAGGCCCAGAAGCAGCCGGCGCTCGTCAGGCACATCGTCGAGCGCGGCCACATCCTCCAGAGCCACGCCTGGAGCCACGTGGCGCTTCCCAAGCTTCCCGAGGCGCAGCTCCGCCAGGCGCTCCAGCGCACGCAGGACGTCATCTTCGGGGCCGCGGGCGTGCGCCCCAACCGGCTGCGGCCCCCGTACGGTGCCGGCTGGGTGGGCCCCAAGTGCCCCGTGCTGCAAAAGGTCGCGGAGGAGCTGGGCTTGCGGCTCACCGGGTGGGACGTGGACACCAATGACTGGAAGTCCCCACGGGGCCTCGCCCAACTGGGAAAGTGCTACCCGGCCCGCGAGCGCTGGAAGGGGCTCTACGCCAGGCAGGGCCGGCCGGTGGACATGCTCATGCACGTGAATCAGGCCACGGCCAGGGACTTGAATGACTTCATCCTCGGCCTGCGGGCGGAGGGCTGGGAGTTCCGGACGTATGGAGATGCGCCCCAGCGTCCGCCCGTGGCGGTCGCCTGAGGGACGCGGCGCCGGTCTTCAGGTCTCCGGTGGGGACCGCCGCTTCGCGCGAGGGCGGATGGGCGCGAGCACGAAGGCGAGGCTCATCAGGCGCTCACGGCCGGGCGCCCTCGGCTGGCTGGTGAGCTCGCAGAGCCGCTCGATGAGCCTGTTGACCTCCTCCACGTCGCCGGGACTCAGCCAGCCCTTGTTGCGTGCCGTCCAGAGCTCTCGTCGCGGCCCTTGGACGACCACGTCGTCCAGCCGCAGGGCCGCTTCGAAGTCGCGGGTGGCGATCCCAAGCAGGCTCCGGGCGAACCGTCCCAGGGCCGCGAGGTTTCCGGACCGCCCGGTGCGGTAGGCCAGCCGGAGGGGCGCTTCACCGGAGCCGGCGAGCCGGTACCGCTGCTCCCCTCCTCCAGCGGACTCCACCTCACGGACCAGCCCTCCGCGGTGGAGCACCCGCAGGTGGTAGTAGAGCCCGTCCGCCGGACGCCCGAGCTGCTCCGCCAGGTCGGCGACGCTCGCCTCGCCGCCGAGCGCGGCCAGGGTGTCCACGAGCTCCTGCCGCACCGGGGAAGACAGCAGGCGGATCTGCGCCGCGTCGCCGATGGCGCGACGGTCGAACGTCCTGGGCATGTGAGGGTCCTTCCAAATCTCGTGTTGAAAATCCGGGCCATTCTTTCAACATGCGGACCGCCGGTGCAAGCCGCGCCGGCAGCCTTGGAGTCTCCATGTCCAGCTCGCCCGTCCTCCGGGCCGTCCGCGGCGGCGTCCTCGCGGCCTGCGCCGCCGTCCTCGCGTCCTGTGCCTCCGTGCCCGTGGCTCCCACCCCCTCGGAGCGGCTGTCTCCCGAGGCGCTCCGCGCGGATCTGCGCTTCGTGGTGGAGACGCTCGAGGCCCGCCATCCGGACCTCTCGTACTCCGTGGACCGTGGAGAGCTCGACCGCGTCGTGGCCGAGGTGGAGCGCTCGCTCGACCACCCCATGACGCGCGATGAGGCCTGGGCGGCGCTGGCCCGGCTGAATCCGGCCTTCGCGGACGCACACGTGCTGATCGGCTTCCAGGACTGGCGGCGGGACAGCCGCGCGCACCTGGCGCGGGGTGGGGGCTTCTTCCCCTTCGAGGTGTCGCTGCGGGAGGACGGCACGCCGACCCTTCTGACAGCGCTCGGTGGCGGCCCCACGCCCTACGCCGGACGGCGCCTCGCGCGCATCAACGGCAGGGATGCGCGCGAGCTGACACGGGAGCTGCTGGCCCGCATGCACGGCGACACCCCGAAGTTCCGCGCGGCGCTGCTCTCACGGCGCTGGTGGCTCTACACCTGGAAGCTCCACGGCGCGCCCGCGCACTTCGAGCTGGCGCTGGATGGCGGCGAGGTGGTGCGCGTGCCCGCGAGCCGGGTGCTTCCCTCGCTCCTCCAGCAGGAAGATGACTTCGAGAGCCTCTACCGGTTGGAGCTGCTCGACGGGGGCAACGCCCTGCTCACCCTGGGCTCGTTCTCCTCGTCCGACAAGGCGCGCTACTTCGACTTCTGCCGGGAGGCCTTCGACCAGATGAAGCGCGCGGGAACACGGCGGCTCATCATCGACCTTCGCGACAATGGCGGAGGGGACGACGACATGTGGAAGGAAGGCATCCTGCGCTACGTGGCCCGCCGCCCCTACCGGGCCGGGTCGAGCTACCTCAAGCGGGTGCAGGAATCCTCCGTCAAGCCGGGGGAGACGGCCGGCCAGGTGGTGGCCGGCGAAATCTCCAGCCTCGAGGAGCCGCGACTGGACGAACCGCTGCGCTTCGAGGGCGAGGTGTGGCTGCTCATCGGCCCGCTCACCTACTCATCCGCGGTCCTCTTCAGCAACGTGGTTCAGGATTACGGCTTCGGTCACCTGGCCGGTGTGGGCGGCGCGGTGCGAGTCCGTCAATCCGGTGGCGTGCAGAGCACCGTGCTGCCCCATACGGGGCTGACGCTGTCCTTTCCGAGGTTCGTGCTCGACCGCCCCTCGGGCGCGAGGGAGCCGGCGCTGCTGCAGCCGCGCGAGGTCATCGACCTGGATCCGCTGCGGCCCCGCGCGGCCATCGAGGCCCTGCTGTCGCGAACGGCGAACCGGCCGGCTCCCTGAAGAGCGCACGCAAAGGAGGCGACTTCCGCCGGGCCACCGGCCGTTGACCTCGGGGCCGCCGCCACGGAGTCTTCGTCCATGTCCCCTCCCCGTCTGGTGGCCCTGCTCGCCCTCCTCCTGACCTGGGCCCCCGCCGCTTCCGCCGCCGGCAAGGCGTCCCGGCCTCGTGCGCCACTGCCATCATCGAAGAGGCCCGCGCGGCTGGCCGCGGGCCACTCCCAATCCTGCGCCATCTTCATGGGCGGCGACCTGCTCTGCTGGGGCGAGAACTCGCACGGGCAACTGGGAACGGGGGACACCCGCTACCGTGGACAGACGCCGGATACGCTGCTCGGACCACCGGTGGAGCTGGGAACGGAACGGCGTCCCATCCAGGTCGCCGTCGGCGCGGGCTATACCTGCGCGCTCCTCGAGCACGGCGCGGTGAAGTGCTGGGGCGTGAACACCTCGGGACAGCTCGGCACCGGAGACACATGCGGACGGGCCCATGCCGAGGATCTCGGCACGGAGATACCCGGGGTCGACCTGGGCTCCGGGCGCACCGCCAGGTTCATCGTCGCGGGCAGCCAACACACCTGCGCGCTGCTCGACACGGGCGCGGTGAAGTGCTGGGGCGGCAATCCCTCCGGACAGCTTGGGCTCGGGGACATGCGGGCTCGTGGGGGAACTCCCGGAGACCTGGGCGAGCACCTGCCCTCCGTCTCGCTGGGAACCGGCCGCACGGCGGTCCTCCTCGCCGCGGGCCACGAGCACACCTGCGCCGTGCTCGACACGGGCGCGGTGAAGTGCTGGGGCGCCAACGACTATGGACAGTTGGGCCTGGGCGCCCTCGGGAACCGTGGGGACGAGCCCGGCGAGCTGGGCGATGCGCTCCCCGCCGTGGACCTGGGCAAGGGCCGCACCGCCGTCGCCCTCGCGGCCGGAAACCGGCACACCTGCGCCGTGCTCGACACGGGCGCGGTGAAGTGCTGGGGCGACCACCGCTCGGGCCAACTGGGCGCCGCCACGGTGGAAGGCACCCGGGACCGTGGAAGACGACCCGGTGAGCTGGGCGAGCACATGCCCGCCGTCGCGCTGGGAAAGGGCCGCACCGCCGTCGCCCTGGCGGCGGGGACCTGGCACACGTGTGCCCTGCTCGACCGGGGCACGGTGAAGTGCTGGGGACAGAATGGCTATGGACAGCTCGGCCTCGGAGACAAGGACACGCGCGGGGATGAGCCCGGCGAGCTGGGCGATGCGCTCCCCGAGGTGGACCTGGGCCGGAAGCGCACCGCCGTCGCCCTGGCGGCCGGGGCCTGGCACACGTGCGCCCTGCTCGACAACGCCACGGTGAAGTGCTGGGGCGCCAACGGCAGCGGCCAGCTCGGCGTGGGCGACACGAAGGCCCGTGGCGACCAACCCGGAGAGCTCGGTGACAAGGAGCGTGTCGACCTGAGCCAGAAGTGGGTGCGTGAGGTTCAGGCGGTCGAGGACCAGGCACCTCCGCGCAAGCGGGACTGCCCGCCTCCGGGCCCCTGACACGACCTCGGCAGCCACCTTTTCCTACCTCTCCGCCCTACCCGCGAAGTGGCGCCTATTGTACTTTTCTCGATTTATTGGATTTCGGGAAACAAATGGATTAGAAGGTCTGCAGTCCACCCCGAGCAGGCACCCTGGGGAGGACCCGTCAACCCAGAGGGAGAGCACACGCATGTTGAAGAAAGCGGCAGTCCTCGTGGCGAGCTGTGGTGCGATGCTGGTCGGCTGCGGAACCGAAGCGCAGAGCGAGAACGACCAGATCATCTCCAACCTGATCGAGGCCGGGTTCCCTGCCGACGACATCATGGTCGTCGACGGTGCCGTGTACGTGGGACGCGACGCGCACGTGACGCGCGAGGCGTCCGAGGAGATGCTCCAGGCCGACCCGCGGACGGCGGAGCAGTACCGGACGACCAACCTCGTCAGCACCAGCGTGACGAAGATCTGCGTCGTCCCCACCTCGCAGTTCAACAGCTACAGCCGCCTCAGCGAGGGGCTCGACCTGGCCATCGAGAACTACAACAGCCAGGGGCTGTCCTTCACCATGGTGCGGGGCTCGGCCAGCGACTGCAGCGCGACCATCTCCGCGAGGACCACGAGCGGCGTCGGCGGCTCCGCGGGCTTCCCCAAGGGCGGCAAGCCCTACGGCACCATCAACATCGGCGTCGGGCTCCAGAGCTACAGCGTTGACGTGAACGAGCACGTCATCACCCACGAGCTGGGCCACACCATCGGCTTCCGGCACTCGGACTACTACGACCGGTCCATCAGCTGCGGCGGCTCCGCCGCCAACGAGGGCGCCTCCAACGTGGGCGCCATCCACATCCCCGGGACGCCGACCACGGCCACGCGGGGCGGCTCGGTCATGAACTCCTGCTTCAGCTCGAGCGAGAGCGGCGAGTGGAGCAGCTCCGACCGCACCGCGCTGAGCTACCTCTACTGAGAGTCAGACGCTGGAGCCCGCGGGACCTCCCGCGGGCCCGGTGACATGAACCCGAGCGGACCTGTGGCCCCGCGCTCCCACATCGATGGGAGCACGGGGCCACAGTCGTTTGTGTCCACACGCTCCTCAAAATTGGTTGCGCACAATTAGATTTGACACAATATTGATTCACCATGTCGAGCCCCGCCAGCCCGGCCCCTGCCGTGGCACGTTCCAGTCTCCCGAAGACCCTTGCACGCATCTGGCTGGGAGCCTCCCTGCTCCTCGCGGGGGCGGGCCACCTCTCGTGGGCCCGCACCGAGTTCCAGGCCCAGGTCCCGCCGTGGGTTCCCCTCGATGCGGACTTCGTCGTCCTCGCCTCGGGCGTGGTCGAGCTCGTGCTCGGCGCGGCGCTCCTCTTCGCGCGCCGTCACCGCGTGCAAGTCGGTTGGGTGGTGGCCGCGTTCTTCGTCGCCGTCTTCCCGGGCAACATCTCGCAGTACGTCAACGGCATCAGCGCGTTCGGTCTCGATACGGACAGGGCGCGGTTCATCCGGCTCTTCTTCCAGCCCGTCCTCGTCGCCTGTGCCCTCTGGTCGACGGGCGCGTGGGCGGCCTATCGCGCGTCGAAGCGCTCGAAGTGACGAAGGAGACTCGCTCGTCGCCGGTGGCGTGGGGCTGGCTTTGGTGGGAGCCTCACGGGCATGGGTTACGCCGAGGGACATGTTGGCTTCGAAGGGCCGGTGCCCTCCATCGAGCTCGTCCGGGACAGGCTGGCCGAGCGACTGGCGAGTCCCGTCGACATCATCGAGACGCCCCCGGGCTTCTGGGTCTGGGCGATGACGTTCGATGGGCTCACGAGGAGGTTCTCGATCTTCCGCTGCGAACAAGCGCTCGAGACCTGGCCTGAAAGTGATTCGCCCGCGAACAGGTTGCTCCTTCGGATCCTGACCGAGTTCGGAGGCGTGCTGGGACTCGTCAATTCACCCGCACCCTGGGAGGCGAGGTTCCGCTTCCACTTCGCGGGAGCATTGCCGACACCCGAGCAGATCGAGGCACGCCTCAGTCGGGCCACGGGCACTCCTTCCCCCACCCCGCCCCATGAGTTTCCCATCACCCATGAACTGTGGGCGCCGATGCTGCACCCCAAGGTGGAATACTCCGTCACGCTCTGGCCCGAGCCCCATGGGATTCGCCTGGTGATGGTGGGTGGCGGAATCACCCTCCTGCGCGAGGCAACCGCCGTGCTGGTGTCGCTCGGAGGACGGAGGCTCGACGACGACGAGGTCCAGAACGGGGCGTCGCGCCGTTAGGAGGCCGTACCGCTCATCGAAGCCTTGTGGCAGCGGCACGACACGTGCTGGAGGTGGCTCCCTACCTCGTCGCCCTGCCTACAGCCTGGGGCCCGAAGACGCGCTGCTCGAGCAGCAGCACAGGGACGGGTGACGGGTCGTCCCGCCCGAGCTGGCTCAGCCCTGAGGGCCTCGCGGCACGGGCGAGGTGAGGAACCACCCGTCCAGCACGCCATAGGCGTAGAGCGCCGCGAAGGCGTAGGCCCCCACGAGGTAGGAGATGTTGAGCCCTCGGGCCAGCCGCGCGTCTTCGGCGCTGTACTTCCCGTCGGGGCCGCGCATCGCCAGCGCCGTGCCCAGCGAGGCGGCGGACACCACGAAGGCCGTGCCCTGCGTCACCGCCAGCGCGGTGCCCATCGTGTCCTGGCCGTGCACCAGGTGGCCCACGCCGAAGGGCACCAGGTACCAGCCCCGCGAGGGCGGCCGCGGGGTGTAGAGCGCCCGGTCCGCGGTGGAGGGCCGGGCCGTCGTGGCGGGCGGAGGCAGGAGCGCGGGCGGACGGTGTCGCGAGGCCGACAGGTCGGCGATGCGCTGGCGGTGCAGGACGCGCACCCGCTCGACGAAGGCGATGAAGTCGGGTGGGTACAGCAGCGGGTCCAGCTTCGCGTCGGGCGCCGCCGCGAGCCCTTGCACCACCTCGCGCTCGGCGCCCTTCACGTCTTCCTGGGCGTGGTAGGTGGCCGCCAGCAGCAGGCGGGCCTCCGCCTCCTCGGCGGGGTCCTTCAGCTGGAGCGGTTGGAGCAGCGCTTCCAGCCCGGCCCGCGCCCGGGGCAGGTCTCCGGACTGGTAGGCCTCGCGGGCGGGCTCCAGCGCGGAGGACGCGGAGAGCACCAGGGCCAGGAGGAGTCCCGTCACCACGCCCTCCCCAGTACCACCTCCGAGCGCGTGCCCGCGACCACGTCGATGTCCTCGCGCAGCACGTCGCCACTGGGAACGCGAGCCGAGATGACATGGCCACCATGGGTGAGCTTCACGGGACCTCGCAGGGGCGCCACGCCCACCTCCATTCCGTCGATGAACACGCGGGCGCCTGGAGGCGCGATGAGCGTCACCTCCGCCTTGCGCACCGGCAGGGAGATTTCGCGCGACACCGTCTCTCCTGGAGCGACCTGGATGACTTCCTCGACCGTGTCACACAGCGGGTTGTCGAAGCGCAGGCGGTGCGTGCCCGGCGACAGGCGCACCTCGCGCACGCGCGGCGTGTAGCCCCGGCTCTGGCCGTCCACGAAGACCTCGGCCCACGGCCGCGTCACCACCGTCAGCGTGGCGAGGGCCTGTGTCTCGACGGGCGGAGGCTCGGCGGATGCACGGCTCGCGGGGCGCACGGGCTCGGTGGGTGGCGCCTCCACGGGCGCCTGGCTCGCGTGACGCAAGGGCTCGGTGGATGGCCGCTCGGTGGATGCACGGCTCACGGGGGGACGCACGGGCTCGGTGGATGGCCGTTCGGAACGCGGCTCGGCATGCGCTCGGCTCGCGAGGCGCGTGGGCTCGGCCGATTCGCGAGGGCGAGACGCACCGGAGGAAGCCGTGGCTTGCGTGTCAGCACGCCGTGGCTCCCGGGTCGATGGCGCCGTGCGCCTGGGAGGCGAAGCGTGGGAAGTCTGGATGGATGGCCGCTCCGCCGACGTGGAGCCGATCAGGGGTGACGTGGGTTCCTTTGGAGCGCGCGCCATCTCATTGGAACCCACGGGGGACGGTGGTGCGTCCGCCGCGGACTGTGTCGTCGCCGGTGTGTCTGCAGGGGAAGGTGAAACCGCCGGCTCCTTCGCGGCGGCATGGCCCTGGGCGGGCGTGGGAGCCTCCGGAGACCGCTCCTTCCACGCGGTCCATCCCCACACAGTCAGGGCACACACCAGTCCCGCCGTCACCGCGCCTCCCGCGAGCACCCTGCCCCGCCCACCTCCGGGACGTGCCCGCAGGAGCGCCATGACCTCGGGGGCCTCCGGCCGGAGCGTCAGCGCTTCGTTGAGGAGCCTCGCCGCCCGAGCCCCTTCTCCCGCCGCCAGCATCGCGCGGCCCTCGCTCAGCAACCGGTGGAAACGGGCCTCACGCCAGCGCGCGGCGAAGTCCTCTGGCGCCTGGAAGAAGCTCCGCGAGGACTCGGCGGGCGGACCCACGAGCTGCCCCACCACCGTCTCCAGGCACGCGGCCAGCTCCGCCCCCTGCGCGGGCCGGCCACGCGAGTCGCGAGCGAGGCACCGGTCCACCAGCGCGGCGAGCGGCCCGGGCGTGCCCGGCGCGGCCTCGGCGAGCGGCGGCGCGTCCCGCGTCATCACCGAGACCGCCAGGTGCGCACTCCCCTTCCCCGCATGAGGCGTCGTGCCCGTGCATAGCTCGAAGAGGATGACTCCCACGGAGTAGACATCCGTCGCCGGGGAGAAGGCGCCGGTGTCGATGCGCTCGGGCGCCATGTACGGCAGCGAGCCCGTAATCGCGCCGGTGCTCGTCAGCCGCTCCTGGTCGGCCAGCGCGGCGATGCCGAAGTCCGCCAGCTTCAGGGGCCCGCCCTTCGACACCAGCACGTTCTCCGGCTTCACGTCGCGGTGCACCACGCCTCGCGAGTGCGCCGCCTCCAGCGCCCGGGCCAGCTCCCAGCCCAGGACCGCCGCCATTTCCGGCGGCACGGGAGCGAGCCTCCGCGCCAGCTCGCGCAGGCTCTCGCCCTGGACCCACTCACACACGAGGAACGGACCGCGCACCGCGTCCTCGCCGAAGTCATGGACCTCCAGCACATTGGGGTGTTTGAGCGAGGCCACCAGCTCGGCTTCCCGGTGGAAGCGCTCGGCCTGGCGCCCATCCTCGCCCGGGTGCATCACCTTCACCGCCACCCGGCGCGCCAGCCGGAGGTCCCTGGCCAGGAAGACCGTGGCCATGCCTCCTCGCCCCAGTTCCTGCTCCAACTGGTAGCGGCCGGCCAGCAATTCATCCTTCATCGCGAGCGCAGTCTAGAGAGCCCATACGGGAGGAGCAATCGCGGGGGCCCTCAGGACAGGCGGCAGACGCGAAGGCTGCTCCCTGGTACCGGCTGACAGCTCCCCGCGGCGCCGTCGGGACACTCTTCGTCGGACTTGCAGGGCTGGTGGCAGCGCTTCGTGCCGCCCGCGTCCACGCAGAAACCGCAGCGGGTGCAGTCCATGGAGGAGTCACAGTGGTCGCCCAGGGTCTCCGGAGGCTCCTGGGTGCACTCCTCCACACACAGAGACTCCGGGCCGCACCGGTAGCCCAGCGGGCAGCCGCGCGAGCACGCCAGCTCGCAGCGGCCGTTCTTGCAGTTGGAGAACCCGGGGCACGATGACAGGCCGGCGCACGGCTCCGTAATCCGGGCCCCTGGCTCACAGCGGTCATAGATGTCGCGACAGCGCTGCCCGTCCGGACACTCCGAGTCGCGGACACACGGCGTGGCGCAGTCGTCGTCCTCGCACCCCGCGTCAGGGACTTCCTCGGACCGGACCTGGATGTCGAGCGGACACCCCAGCAGCGTGAGGAGGCCGAGCAGTGCGAGGAACCCTGAGGCGGACGGGCGCATGGGTCCGCAGGAGTACTCCAAGGCGCGGCGGGAAGGACAGCCCCGGCGCGGCTGGAGCCCGCGGACCTCAGTCCTCCTCGCCCAGGTAGCGGAACACCGAACGCAGCCCGATGCCGAGCGCCCGTGCCGCGTCCTTCTTGCTCCCCCCGCTGCGGGCGATGGCCTCGCGCACGTAGCGCTGGACGAAGGCATCGCGCGCCTCGTCCAGCGGCACGAGGGGCGCCCCGTCCGATTCCAGCTCGAGGTCCTCGAAGCCGATGAGCTCCCCCGAGGCGAGGATGGCCGCGCGACGCACCCGGGAGACCAGCTCCCGCACGTTGCCTGGAAAGGGATGGCCGCGCAGGGCCTCGGTGGCCTTCTGGGTGAAGCCCCGGGCGCGCCGGCCCTCCTGCTTCAGCACGTGGTGGGCGATGAGCAGCACGTCGTCGCCCCGCTCCCGCAGCGGCGGCACGTCCACGCGCACCTCGTCCAACCGGTAGAGCAGGTCCTCCCGGAAGCTTCCCTGGGCGACCCGCTCCTTGAGGGGCTGGTGCGTGGCCGAAATCACGCGCATGTCCACCTTGCGCGGGCGGCTCTCGCCCAGGCGCGTCACCTCGCGCTCCTGGACCACGCGCAACAGCCGGGACTGGAGGGCGAAGGGCATGTCGCCGATTTCGTCCAGGAAGAGCGTGCCGCCGTCCGCCGCCTCCACGAGTCCGGCCCGGTCCGCGCCCGCGCCCGAGAAGGCGCCGCGCGCATGGCCGAACAGCTCCCGCTCGATGAGGGACTCGGGCAGGGCCGCGCAGTTGATGGCCACCAGCCGCCCGCGCCGCCCGCTGCGTCGGTGCAGGGCACGCGCGACCTCCTCCTTGCCGGTGCCCGTCTCGCCCTGGATGAGCACGTGGAGGGAGGTGGGCGCCAGCCGCTCGACCTGCCGGTAGAGCGCTCGCATGGCGTGGGACTCGCCGATGAGCCCCTCGAAGGTGGCGGCGGAGATGCGCTGCGTGAGGTTGTCCACGCGGGCGCGCAACTCGGTCAGCTCTTCCGAGGTGGCGAGCAGCAGCGCGGCCAGTGACGAGAGCGCCATGGCCTCCTCCAGGTGCACGGAGGAGAACGGAGGGCTGCCCACGCGCCGACCCAGGTACACCGCGTGGAGCGGCGCCGCGCCCGCGCGCAGCGGGAGCACCAGCGCGGAGACGAGGCGCAAGGCCACGACGCTGGGCGCTCCGGCCAGCGCCGCGTCCGCGGCCACGTCCTCCACCCGCACCGGAGTGCCCGAGGCGACCACCTGGTCCACGAGGCTGTCCGCCACCGCGGCGTCCGGCACCGGCCCCGTGGCGCAGAGCACCTGGCGCTGGCCTCCTTCCACCGAGACGAGGAAGCCCACGTCCGCGCCCGTCACCTCCGCGAGCCCGCGCATGGTGGCTTCCAGCAACTCCACGGAGGGACGCTGCGCCAGCAACCGCGAGGCGAAGCCCGTCAACACCGCCACGAGCCGGCTGGAGGGAGCCGTCCCGAACGCGGGCTCCGAGGAGGACCGCGCCTCCTGGGCGCCGCCGAGGGTGAGCGTGGCGCGGCCGACGACGAAGACGTCCCCTGGAGTCACGGGGGCTGAGTCCACGCGCTTGCCTCGCACGCGCACGTCACAGCCCTTGCCCGCGGCGGAGATGGTCCACCCCTGCTCATCACGGAAGAGCAAGGCGTGGCTGGCCTTCACCCCCGCGTCCGGGAGGACGATGTCACAGGCGGGGTCCGAGCCGATGGACACCACGGGCTTCTCCAACGGGACGCGGCGGCCATCTGGCAGGGTCAGCAGGAACAGCATGGGTGCGGTCGAGCCTCGGGGTCCGGAGCTCGCTCGGGCTCCGGAACGCCGGAGTATAGGGAGGATGGAGGCATGAGGGCGACTCAGTGTCTGGAGTGGCGGCATTGAAAGTGGTGCGCCTCCCCAGGAGCGCAATCCCTCACTCAACGAGGCCTGGCGGCGCTGGCGCCTGGGCAGCTCGTGGAGCACATCCATGACACGCATGTCCTGGCTGTAACATCGAATGCTACAATGAAACATGGCTCAATGCGTGGCCATACGGTTGTGCTGGAGATGATTTGAGCACAAATGTATGGTGTGCCCCTCACCAGGAGGCAGCATGCACATCAATCACTCATCTTCGTCTTGTCGTTCCTGTGCTTCGCGCGGCTGGCTGTTCGTGGCCATCGCGGCCCTGGCGCTCGTCGTGGCCGCTCCCGGCCGTGCCGAGGCCCAGTGCACGAGCTTGCCGACCAACACCTCGGTATCTCCTGGCTCGGCGTATATGGACACCATCGACGTGTCCGGGCTTGCGTACGGCACGTATTACGTCTCCGCGTCCTTCACTGGCAGCGCCGGCCTCATCAACCTGGCGCTCAGCGCCGCGCCTGGCTTTACCAACAGCTCTGGACAGAAGGGCTTCATCGGCTCGTCGACCACCCTCTATCTGAGCTTCATCATGGCCAGCGGCGCTCTGCCGGGGCGTTACTCGACGGTGTCGCTGCATGTCTACAACACGCTGGGACAGACCGTCTGCAGTTCCAGCTTCGTGGTCTCCGTTCCGGGTGACGCCTGCCCGCTCGACGCCTACTGGGATGGGTCGAACATCGACGCCTGGTTTGACGGCGCCAACTGCTACGTCCACGAGGTCCCGGCGGGTGATGGCACGCCGTTCGTGCACAACAACAGCTATTACGTGTCGACCGGTCCGAACAATGTCTGCGAGGCCGGCTTCTTCGACTCCGCCAACTGCTACCTGGGCTCCGCGCCGAGCGGGAAGACAGGCTTTCTCCATGGAGGCGCTTTCTATTACATCCCCTGACGGCGTGAGGTTCTCGCGAACCTCCTCATGAGAGGGCCGAGGCCGGGGTGGCGTTGACGGAGCGGCAGCAGGCGCGTACCCCGGCCTTTCCTCCCGAGCCGCGCAAGCAGAGGATGCGCTCGCTCTTCTCGTCATCCCCCTGATGGAGGGAACCATCAGGACAGAATGATGCAGTCAGATTACTCCTGCACCACGGAGTCCTTTCCACTTCGCCACAGTCGCGCGAGAAGTGACAGGACAGCGCGCCCGTCCACCTGCGCCGAGGAGTATGAGCGCCGTCCGCCAGTCGGCTGGTGCGCAGGAGGCGTTCCATGGATGGTCGTACTCAGAGAGTCCTGTTGAGGAAGTGGTCTGGCATCTCCACCCTGTTCCTGGCGGCCGCCTGCGGTCCCGGCGCCGTGTCCGAATCACCCGAGCCTCAAACCCAGAGCGCGGCGCTCTTCGCTGGCGAGCCGCTCGTGAGCGCGGCGAGCGGCCGCTGTCTCGACGTGGCGCAAGAGAGCCGCACGCCCGGCACGGGGCTGCAGATCTACGGCTGCCATGGCCGCGTCAACCAGGCCTTCACCTTCACCGCCGCGGGTGAGCTGCGCACCTACGACAACACGCTGTGCGTGGACACGGCCTCGGGGCAGACGGCCCAGGGAACGCGCGCCGTCATCGCCACGTGCACGGGTTCGCCGGCGCAGAAGTGGGTCCTCAACGCGAATGGCAGCGTGGTCCACACGGCGACCGGCCTGTGCCTGGACGTGGAGGGCGCGAGAACCGCGGACGGAACGCCCGTCATCGTCTGGGCCTGCAACGGACAGACGAACCAGAGGTGGTCCCGCCCCTCGGTCCCCGACACGCAGGCGCCCACGCCTCCCAGCAACCTCGTGTCGAGCAACCTCACCTGCAACTCGGTGACGCTGAGCTGGACGGGCTCGACGGACAACGTCGGCGTGGCCTTCTACGACGTGTACCACGACGGTCAGCACGTGAAGTCCGTGGATGGCAACACGCGCTCGACGTCGCTCACGGTGGTGCCGGGCGTCACCTGGGGCTGGTACGTGAATGCGCGTGACGCCGCGGGCAACGTCTCGCAGGCCAGCCCCACGCTGTCGTTGACGCCACCGCAGTGCCAGGCGGACACCACGCCTCCGACGGCACCGACGCAGCTGTCGGGCAGCGTGTCCGGAACGAGCGCGACGCTGAGCTGGAACGCCTCGACGGACAACATCGGCGTCACCGGCTACGACGTGCTCCGCAACGGCGCCAGGGTCGGCACCGCGACGGGCACCACCTACGCGGACAGCGGGCTCGCGGCGAGCACCACCTACACCTATTCGGTCGTGGCGCGAGACGCCCAGGGCAACCTGTCCCCCGCGAGCAACGCGCTCACGCTCACCACGGGCGCGGCGTGCACGAACCCCATCTGCTCGGTGACGCAGGTCACGACGGATACGGACATTCCGTGGGGGCTGGTGGCGCTCGCGGACGGGACGGTGCTCTACAGCCGCCGGGACGCGCAGGACATCGTGCGCCTGAATCCCGCGACGGGGGTCAAGACGACGCTCGGCACCGTTCCCAACGTGCAGAGCACGGACGGAGAGGGCGGCCTGCTCGGGCTCGCCGTTTCTCCGTCGTTCGACACGGACCGCTGGCTGTACATCATGCACACGTCCCCCACGGACAACCGCATCGTGCGCATGCGGGTCACGCCGGGCTTCACCCTCGACCCGGCGAGCCACCAGGTGCTGGTGCAGGGCTTGCTGCGCAACAAGTTCCACAACGGCGGCCGCCTGCGGTGGGGCCCGGACGGCAAGCTGTACGCGAGCACCGGTGACGCGCAGAACGGCGCCAACTCGCAGAACACCTCGAACCTCGCGGGCAAGGTGCTGCGCATCAACCCGGACGGCACCATTCCCAGCGACAACCCGTTCGGGAATCTCGTCTGGAGCTATGGCCACCGCAATCCGCAGGGGCTGGCCTTCGACTCGAGCGGCCGGCTCTGGGAGCAGGAGTTCGGGAACTCCGTGATGGACGAGACCAACCTCATCGTGAAGGGCGGCAACTACGGCTGGCCCAACTGCGAGGGCACGGTCTCGCAGGGTGGAAGCGGCTGCGCGACGCCGGGCTACATCGCGCCCAAGCGGACCTACTCCACGGCCGAGGGCTCGTGCAGCGGAATCGCCATCGTGCGGGACGTGCTCTACGTGGCGTGCCAGCGCGGCACGCGGCTGTACCGGGAGGTCATCTCGGGCTCGGACCTCACCAACGTGACGTCGTACTTCGTCGGAACGTATGGACGGTTGCGGACGGTCGAGCCCACCGTGGATGGAAATCTCTGGCTCACCACGAGCAACTCGGGGGACAAGGACAGCATCCCCAACAACAGCAACGAGAGGATCTTCCGGGTACAGCTCGGCAACTGAGCGTTGCCGTTCCCGCTCACCCGCGCACCGCCGGAGGCTTCCAGTCCTCCGGCGTGTCGTGGTCCGGGTGTTGATACGAGACGGGCACGGGCCGACCGGCGGTGGTTACCACCGCCTCCGTGCTCCTTCCAGGCAACCCCGGCACCCGTTCGACCCACGCGAGATAGCTCTCCAGGCCCGCCGCCGCGACCGGCACCGCCTGGGAGGGGTCATCGAGGCTTCCGACCATCAGCTCGAGCCCACCGTCCGACAGGTCCGCGAAGGCCAGCGGTGTTCCGCAGGCCGCGCAGAACCAGCGCTCCGCCACGTCCGAGCTGCGGAAGCGCGCCGGGGAGCCGCGAGTCCAGACCACCGCGCGGCCGGGCACCGCCGCCAGCACGGCGAAGGGACCGCCGCTCGCCTTCTGACACATGCGGCAGTGGCAGACACAGACACGCGCATCCTCAATGATTCTGTAGCGCACCGCGCCGCATTGGCACCCGCCGCTCCAAGGGGTTGCGCTTGCTCCAGACGAAGGGTCGTTCATCCCCATGTCTTGGGACTTCAAGCCTCCGAGCGCAAGGGGGATGGTCCAGGAGCCTGAGCGCCAGGAGCCGTTCCGAGGTGGACGTCCACGGCCAGACGCGCGGCCATGGGCTTGGAGCGTCCTCAGTGCGGCCTGGGCGGAATCGTGTCGAACCGCGGCACCCCGTCCGCGACGTCGTAATAATCGCCCTTGTCGGCCATGTAGACGTGGACCGCCACGCGGGTGTGGGTCGGCGTGTCGAAGGCCCCCATCGCGATCCCAATCCAATCGCGCTGGAGCGGATCCCAGAACAGCGACGAACCGCAGACGGAGCAGAAGCCGCGGCGCGCCTTCTCGGACGACTGGAACCAGCCGATCTTGTCTTCGCCCTCGATCTTGACTGCCGAGCGCGGCACGTCCGTCGAGACGAAATAGTGGCCCGAGTGCTTGCGACACTTGCTGCAATGGCAGGCGTCTGGGGCGCGCAACTCGCCTTCCACGGTGAAACGGACTGCACCGCACAAGCACGAACCTCGATGCATGGAATGACCTCGTCCGAAGGATGGGTTGGAAGACTGCTGCTTTCGCATCGGACTGACAAGCGCAACCACCCTCACAGCCCGAGCGCACTCATCGGCACCCGGTAGATGTCCCCCGTTCCGTTCCCGATGCCACGCAGCGTGGCGTCGTTCCGGGGCACGTCGAACCGCTCGCCCACGTCACCGGTGTGGGGCCGGGTGCTGCTGAAGTAGAGCCACTTCCCATCCGGCGTGACGCTCTGGTTGTAGTCGCTGGCCTTCGAGTTGATGCCTTCGCAGAGCGGCCGGGCCCGCTCCCATCCCATGGGAGTCCTGCGGCTGAGGAACAAGTCATACCCGCCGAGGCCATCGGGCCGACGCAGGGCACTGAAGAGGAGGTAGCTCTCGTCCGGGGCAATCCAGGGCTCCAGCTCGTGCATGGCGGTGTTGATGGCGTTGCCCAGGTTCTCGGGCGGTTGGTAGACGCCGTCCACGAGACGGGAGACCCACAGGTCGCTCCCTCCGCGGGTGCCGGGGCGCTCGCCTCCGAAGTAGAGATTCCCGTTGGCGGCCACGGCCGGCGACCACTCATCGAGGCTCGCGTCGTTCACCGGAGCGGGAAGGCGCGTGGCCTCGCCCCACTCACCGTCCGCCCGCAGCGAGGCCCGCCAGATGTCGTAGGACGCCCGCGGCCCGGTCTCTCCAGGGAGCGGACGGTCGGAGATGAAGAACACGCTCCGTCCATCCGGAGAGAGGTGCGGGTCCGCATTGCTCCACTGCTCGGCGAAGCGTGGCTTGACGGGTGGGGACCACTGCCCGCCCTCACCGCGTCGCGTCTCGAACAACTCGAATCGCTCGAAGGCGTCGTCGGCGCGGCCGAAGAGCACGCGGCGCTGGTCCGGGGAGAAGGCCATGAAGAAGTCCCAGGCGCCCGTGGTGAACACCCCCGCTCCATAGAGCTCGGGCGCACATTGGCCCCGCGAGCGGCTGGGGGTGTCTTCCACCCGAGCGGCGGGCGCGCGACAGCCCATCCACGGGGTGCTCATCAACAAGAGGATGCTCCACGGACCAAGGCGCGTCATCGAGTGGCTCTCCGTCACGGCGGTTCAGGTCCAGCGGGTGCGTGCAGTAGCATCCGCGCATGACGCGAAACTTGGGGGATGTTGCGGCTGTCGAGTCGTTCCCGGCGCGGCCACGCGGAGAGCACCTGCTCGGCCAGGACGCGTCGATGCAGGCCACGGACTGCGTCTGCCACGCGGGCGTGTGCAGCCCGCTCTTCGAGGGAGCGCACCCTCGCGCTCACATCTCGGTGCTGCTGGCGGGCACCTTCCACGCCCGCTCGCGTCAGGGCGCGGCGCTGGTGGGGCCGGGCGCCCTGCTGCTCGGAAATGCCTTCGCCCCCTACGAGTACCGCCATGTCGACGATGGCGGGGACCGCTCCATCGTCTTCGACTACGACGAGGTACTGATGGACGAACTGGGCGGCTCGAGGGGATTCAGCCGCCTGTGTATCCCCTCCTCGCCCGCGTCGGCGGGAGCCGTGATGCTCGCCTGGCAGGCGCTGTGGAGTGGCGAGGCGGAGGCGCTGAAGGAAGCCGCGCTGGCCGTCGCGGAGGTCGCGCTGGCGGCGGACCAGGGCGAGTCGGGTGAAGACGTGAGGCCCTCGCCACGACAGGTCCGGCGGGTGGCCCGGACGCTGCGGTACGTCGAGGCACACTGCGCGGACGACTGCTCGCTCGACGCGCTGGCGGCTCAAGCGGGACTCAGCCGCTTCCACTTCCTGCGCGTCTTCCGGGCGATGACGGGACAGACGCCACGTCAGTTCGTCATCGCCACCCGGCTGCGGGTGGCCGCGACAGCGCTGCGGGCGACGCGCAAGCCCATCACCGAGGTCGCCCTGGACGCGGGCTTCGGGGACCTGTCGCACTTCACGACGAGCTTCACGCGCGCATTCGGAGCGTCGCCGCGCGCCTTTCGCAAGCGCGGAGCGGCTTCGCCCCGCGCACTGCCTCGAAGCTTCCGACTGGGCTCCTGAATGTGGAGGGCCGGGAGGTTCCTCCTCCCGGCCGTGCTTTGGCTTACTCCTCCGCGTCGGGTGACGAGGTCCGCTGGCGTTTGGAGGGCCGGTTGTCCGGGTCATCGTCGTCGGAGTCGTCCCGCTGACGTTTGGTGTTCTGCTCGTGCTGTTTCCAGGCCTGGTCGGCAATCATGTTGATGATGTCCCGGGCCTGCGCCTGCGTCAGCATGGGACGTCCGCTGGTGCCCTGGATTCGCGTGTACTCCCAGACCGCGATTCCCAGTGCGCGCCCCACGTCGCCGTTTCGCCCCGCCGCGTTCATCTCATCGACCATCACCCGTTCGATGGCCTCCGCGCTCGCGTCTTGCCGAATCAGCTCGCGGAGCCGATCTCGCCAGGCCTTGGCAATGGCGGAGCTGCCGGTGCTGGTCACGCCACCGCCTCCCCCGCTCACGCCTCCGCGATGGACCTCGATGGGCATCGACACCGCCGGCATGGAGTCCGCGGAGCGGTTGAACTCCGTGCCCTCGATGGAGTTCATGGGAACGGGGTGCTCGCTCTCGCGGACACCTCGCTTGGAGCGCTTCCTCGTTTCACGATGGAGCCCCGCCGAGAACTCGCTCGATTGGGTCGGCGGGAAGATGGCGTCGAAGCCGGGGAAGGGCTCGGCCACCTGCGGCGGGGCGTTGGAACCGCTGGCCTGCGGCTGCTGCGGTGTTGGCGTCGAGGGCGCTGGCGAAGGTTGAGTCGAGGGCGCTGGCGAAGGTTGGGCCGCGGGCTGTGGCTGTGTCGGGCTGTTGGCGCCAGCCTGCTGTTGCTGCTGGGCTCGCGCCTGGCCTCGAGTCGTAGCTGCCAGAACGGGATTCACGAGGACCAGTGTCGCCGTGGCGAGTGCTGCGGCTGCGTATCCATGGGCCTTCATGTTGCTCCTTTCGCACCGCTGCCGGAGTGCGGCTTCACGGTGTGCGTTCGAGACAACCGTTTCGACAGGCCATCGCGCGGATGTGATGCGTGACAAGGCCATCTCGCCAGCAGGCCCTTCATTGCCCGCAGGGGTATGTCCCATCACACTTCGGGGGACCCGAATCCGTCCGGCGGGCCGCGGGAGTTGTTCGTCAGCGGCCCATCACACGAGGCATCAAATGGAGGACGTCATGATTCGGACGAAGCTCATCGCATCCATTACCACCGCTCTCGCCATCTCCCTCTTCACGGCGCTGCCCGCCCATGCGCTCAATCCCGCGGCCGCGGGGGCCGCCGAGGCCGTCAGCCTGGACCCTGTCAGCATCGGACAGGCCATCGCGAAGAGCGTTCACGCGGTTCCGAATCGAGAGGGCTTCGTGAAGGGGCTCCTGTACTCGGCGCGGCACCAGACGGGGGGCAAGTACAACGTCGTCGTCGCCAATCTGGGCAACAAGCACGAGGCGAGCGGGCTCAGGAACGTCGTGTACTACCAGACCTTCAACTACGGGGACCTGGTCTACGGCGTCTGGGCCTTCGAGGACGGCGTGTTCGACAACCAGGGTGACGGTGGTTTCATCAACTGGACGTTCGACGGTCTCTGGGAGCGGCAGGACCCGAACGGGCAGTCGAACCCGCGTGGCATGCGCGTGGTGTTCCGCAAGAAGCCCTGAGGAAGGCACGAGGCCCGGAACGCAGACGGGCTGGAGGCCCGAGGGTCTCCAGCCCGTAAAGGGGCGGGTTGGCGAAGAGCACGTCATGGAACTCCCAGAACTTCCCCGCACGTCCAGCGGGAATGGACGCGTCCGCCATGATTACCTCCATACGCGCACACGTCGCGCGGGCGCGGGGTCGCGTAAGGTGGCAGGCCCATGGTCGCCATTCGCTCTATCGCGCTCTCCTGCATCATCTTCATCGGCTTCATCGTCTTCGTCGCGGCTTGCGGCGACGATTCCCCTCCCCGCCCCATGGAGCAACCCGACGCGTCCGTGCCCTTGACGTGCGACAGCGCCGGCCTCTCGCTGTGCGGCGACGCCTGTGTGCGCACCGCGACCGACCCGGCGCACTGCGGGGGGTGCAACAAGGCCTGCGCGACCGGCGAGGCCTGTGAGGAGGCCGTCTGCGTCGCGGTCTGTCAGATTGACGGCAAGCAGGTCACCGCCGGGACGGTGAACGCGGCGAATCCGTGCGAGCAGTGCATGCCGGCGATGTCCGCGGCCCAGTGGACGCAGCGCGCGGACGGCACGTCGTGCAACCCTGGACAGGTTTGCTCGGCCGGCATGTGCAGCCCGAAGTGCTTCATCGATGGCGAGGTCTACGACGAGGGTGTGCCGAACCCGGCGAACGCCTGCGAGGTGTGCGTGCCGGCGACGGCGACGACGACGTGGACGGCGCGCGCGAGCGTCCCACTGCTGGTCGGAGGCACCGACATCACGGCGCAAGGCTGGACGACGATCGCGCAGACGCCGAATACGCTCACCTACGGCGCGGACCACGTTCGCCTCGCGACATCGACGAACAGCGGCGGGCGGACGAGCGGGCAACTGCTCATCACGCGCGCGAACGCGGTCGACGCCACGAAGCCTTTCAAGCTCCACGTGACGATGCAGGTCGAATCGGTGAACACCCACAACTCGCTCGACAGCGGCGCGGCCATCCTGGGGAGCTTCACACCGCTGTACGGCAACGCCACGGATCGCTCGCAGATGATCTACCTCGACGGCGCGGCGATCGGCTGGGCGGACGACACACAGTCCGCGGCGTTCCCGGTGACTGACGGCGCGTATCATGTCTACGAGCTCGCGGTGGATGCCGAGAAGGTGGCGACGGTGAGCATCGACGGCGTCGCGAAGCTCACGCGGAGGAACTTCACGGCGACCGGTACCATCGCCATCGGCGACCAGACGAACGACCCGAACGTCGACGGCGCGGTGCGGATCAAGTCGGTCGAGCGGCTCTGTCCCTGAGCCCCCGGACAGAAGCTCAGGTATGGGGATACCTGCGGCCGGTCAGTACGGGTCGTCGTCGCGGATGCTCCATTGGTCATCGCGGGTCTCCGGCTTGCCCGTGGGCCGGAGGTGCGCGAACGACAAGGTGAGCTCCACCACGAACTCACGCGGCTCTGGAGGCTTGCCCAGGTAGATGTAGCGCGTCCTGTTGCTGATGCAGGCGTTGAGCATCGCCACTCCCGCGGGCTCCACCCGGCCTCCAGTGCCTGCTCCGTCAGCGCCGAACCTCGCGCGCAATTTGTAGCGCCGGGGCACGTCCTGCTTGCGCAGGATGGCCTCGCGGCCACAGTAGTCGTAGTCCTTCAGGTGCTTCGCCAGCTTCTGGGCACCCCAGGCTTCGTTCGTCTGGGGCTTGCGCGGGACGGGCTTCGCCACCGGTGGAGGTAACACGGGCTTCTGCACCACGGGCGGCGGTATGGGGCGCTCCGGCACCGGGGACGGGGTAGGATGTGGCGCCGGAGGCTCGGGTTGGGCAACGGGTCGCGGCCGCGGAGCGGGCACGGGCCGGACCTGCTCCGGAGGTTCGGCCATGAGCAGGAACGCCATGGCGCCCGCGAGGCTCATCATGAGGCAGGCGCCCAGGCCGACGAACAGGAGCGTGCGGCGCTGTTGCGCCGGGGTAACGCGAGGACTGGCCGTGGGTGCGGAGCGCTGCGGCAGCCAGGGAATCGGCCGCGCACCCCCGCAATGTCCACACGCCGGTTCTTCGCGGATGTCCCTCAGGAAGGGAGCGCCACAGTTGCCGCATCGAGGAGGAGTCGCCACGGGCTTACCCTAGTAGCTCTGGAGACACATGGCGAACGCGTGAGCCTCGCGTCGAGGCAGGCTGCACGTCGCCTGGGTGTCACCCCACGATGGAGGCATCCTGAACACCCATCCAGCTGCCCGGAAAAGCAATCGTTCGACGGCTCCGACGTAGCCCCCCTGGAGCCGCCTCCGGCTCCAGGAGACTCTCCGCATGGACACCCTTCTTGGCGGACTACGTCAGGCCCTGCGCTCGCTGCGCCGCAGCCCCGGCTTCGCGCTCAGCTGTGTCCTGCTGCTCGCGACGGGCATCGGCGCGAGCACCGCGCTCTTCAGCGTGGTGGAGGGCGTGCTGCTGCGCCCCCTGCCCTACCCGCGACCCGAGCGCCTCGTGCAGCTGTCGCAGCTGTCGGCCAACGGCCGCCCGATGCAGTTCTCGGACCCCAACTTCGAGGACGTACAGACGCAGAGCCGCACCGTCACGGCGCTGGCCCAGGTGTCGGGAGAGGCGAGCGTCGCCGTCACCGGCACGGACGAGCCCACCTTCGCCCTGCTGGCGCTCGCCTCGCGTGACTTCTTCCGCGCCTTCGCGGTGCAGCCGGTGCAGGGCCGCCTCTTCGCCGAGGAGGAGCAGCAGGCGGGAGGCGCTCCCGTGGTGGTGGTGAGCCACGCCTTCTGGAAGCGGTATCTGGGCGCGCGGCCCCTGCCGCTGCCGAACACCCTCACCTTCGAGGGGCGCGCCTACACCGTCGTCGGCGTGATGCCCGCGTCCTTCGACTACCCCGTGGGCACGCAGCTGTGGATTCCGCGCGAGCTGGAGGCGCGCTTGCCCAGCCGCACCGCGCACAACTGGCGGGTCGTGGGCCGGCTGGCGGACGGCGTCAACCTGGAGGCCGCGCGAGCGGAGCTCTCCGGCATCGCGCGTGCGCTCCAGGCACGGTACGGCCAGGACACCCGGATGCACGACATCGCCGTGGTGCCCCTGCAGGAGAGCCTGGTGGGCAGTGTCCGGCCCACGCTGTATGTGCTGCTGGGCGCCGCGGCCTTCCTGCTGCTGGTGGCGGGCGCCAACGTCACCAACCTGCTGCTCGCCCGGGCGGCGACGCGCAGGCGCGAGCTCGCCGTCCATGTCGCGTTGGGCGCGGGGCCCGGCGCCCTGGTCCGCCAGTTCCTCACCGAGTCCCTGCTGCTGTCGCTGACGGGCGGCGCCCTGGGCGCCGTACTCGCCGCCTGGAGCCTGCGCGCGCTGCTCGCGTTCGAGCCGGGCCACCTGCCGCGCGTGGGCGAGGTGGCCGTGAATGCCACGGCGCTCCTCTTCGCGCTCGGGCTCTCGCTGCTGCTCGCGCTGGGACTGGGGCTGGTGACGGCGCTGCGCGCGGCGCGCCAGAGCCCGTGGGCCACGCTGGTGCAGGCCGGGCGCACGCAGGCCGGCGGAGGAAGAGCGGAGCGCACGCGCCGGGCCCTGGTCGTGGGACAGCTGGCGCTCGCGCTGGTGCTCCTCGTGGGGGCGGCGCTGCTCGGGCGCAGCCTGATGCGCCTGCTGTCCCTGGACCCCGGGTATCGCACCGAGGACATCGCGGTGCTCAGCCTCGTGCTCCCCCCGGCCGAGGACACAGCGGGACGGCTGCGCAACGTGCGGTTGCAGGAGGAGCTCCTCTCGCGGCTGGGCGCGCTGCCCGGCGTGCGCGCGGTGGGCGCCGTGAGCAACTTCCCGCTCGAGGGAAGCCAGGGGGGTGACGGCACCTTCATCGTCCTCAACCGTCCCGACGAGGTGGGGAACTTCGAGGACTTCGGGCGGCTGGCGAACGAGCCCGAGCGCACGGGCTCCGCCGAGTACCGCGTGGCCAGCGAGGGCTACTTCCGCGCGCTCGACATCCCGCTCGTGCGAGGGCGCCTCTTCGATGCGCGCGACACGTTCGAGGCGCCGCACGTGGCCGTCATCAGCGAGTCGCTCGCGAAGGCCCGCTGGCCTCACGAAGACCCGCTGGGCAAGCTCATCCAGTTCGGCAACATGGACGGCGACCTGCGCCCCTTCACCATCGTGGGCGTGGTGGGCGACGTGCGCGAGCAGGGACTGCATGAGGAACCGAAGCCCATGTTCTATGGCTGCTCCCGGCAGCGGCTGCGGGCCTCCTCCCGCTTCCATCTCGCCGTGCATGGCCCGGTGGGCTCCGCGGCCCTGGTCACCTCGGCGCGGCCGGTATTGCGCGAGCTTGCCCCGGAGCTGCCCTCGCGCCTGCGCACGGTGGAGAGCCTGCTCGGGGCCTCCCTCGCCCCGAGGCGCTTCAGCCTCCTGCTGCTGGGGGCCTTCGGCGCGGTGGCGCTGCTGCTCTCCGTGGCGGGGCTCGCGGCCGTCGTGTCCTATGCGGTGGCGCAGCGCACGCGGGAGTTCGGCATCCGCTTCGCCCTGGGGGCGACGACGGGGGACGTGCTGGGGATGGTGCTAAGGCAGGCGGCGCTGCTGGCGGGTATCGGCGTGGCGCTGGGCGTGCTCGGCGCCGTGGGGCTCAGCCGGGTGCTGGCGGGGCTCGTGTACGGGGTGAGCACCACCGACCCGCTCGTCCTCGCGGCGGTGGCGCTCCTCCTGCTCGGCGTGGCGCTGCTCGCGGCCTGGCTGCCGGCCCGGCGCGCCTCGCGAGTGGACCCGATGACGGTGCTGCGCTCGGAGGCTTGAGGCGCCCGGTCAGGTCCTAGTAGCGGATGACCTGATAGCCCTCGGCCACCAGGCGCGAGAGCTCCGCCACGCCGTTGTCCACCACCTCCGCCTGGGACTGGAGTTTCTTCGGGTCGATGTCGAACTTCTGGAGCGCGCTACCGCAGGCCACCAGCCGCACGCCAGCGGCCTTCGCGGCCTGGGCCTCCTTGCGGACCGCCTCTGGCACGGCCTTCACCGTCGGGTCCAGCGACACCACCGCGCGGCCATAGGTCAGCCACACGACGTCCGAGAGGTAACCGGACTCCTTGGCCGCCTTCGCGTGCCGGAAGGCGCTGGAGAGCGTGCCGATGTCCTCCAGGCCCGTGGTGGCGACGAAGACGAGCTTGCCCTGGCGCGCGGGGACCTTCTTCTCGGTGGCCTGGGGCGCCTGGGAGGGCGCCGCGGCGATGGCGGCGACAGGGGCGATGACGAGTGTGGCGAGGACGAGCAGCAGGTTGCGATTCATTCGAGGAACTCCACGGTGAGAGTCGTTACTGGATGGACAGCATCTGGATGAGGCCCCAGGCCGACAGCGCCAGGGCCGCGAAGCCGGCGAGGCCCGCGTAGACGACGCGCATGCCCGCTCGGCGAACCATGTTCAGGTGGGTGCCCAGCCCCATGGCCGCCATGGCCATCACCATGAGGAAGACGCTGGCGGTGGAGAGCCCGGCCTTGGCGACGGCGGGCAGCACGCCCACCGAGCCCAGCACGCCCACTGAGAGGAAGCCCATCACGAACCAGGGGATGGGCGGCTCCTTCCATGAGTAACGCACCTTCCCGCCCGCGCCGGAGGCGAGTCCCAGCACGACGAGCGCGGGGGCCAGCAGCACCACGCGGGTGAGCTTCACCAGCGTGCCCAGGTCTCCCGCGGAGGTGCCCCAGGAGAAGGCCGCGGCCATCACCTGCGCCACCTCGTGCAGCGTCGCGCCCGAGAGGATGGCGAGCTGCGCCGTGCTCAGCCCCAGCAGCGGTCCGACGAAGACGTAGAAGAGCACGCCCACCGTGCCGAGGATTCCGCATAGGCCCACCGCCAGCGTGGTGTCCTCCTCCTCGGCCCGGGTGACGGAGCTGGCGGCCACCACGGCGCTGGCGCCGCAGATGGAGGTGCCCACGGCCAGCAGCGTGCCCAGCTTCTCCGGCACCCCGAAGCGCTTCGTCACCCAGCGGATGCCGAGAATGCCGCCGACGATGACGGCCAGGGCGAGCAGCAGCACGCGCGGGCCCACCTTCGCCACCAGGCCGAAGTCGAGCCGCGCCCCCATCAGCACGATGCCCAGCCGCAGCACCGTGCGTGCCGAGTAGCGCGTGCCCTCCGTCAGCATGCCGGGCAGCCCCATGGCGGAGCGCAGCGCGATGCCGATGAGCAGGGCCACCGTGAGCGGCCCCACCACCTTGAGACCGGGCAGCGTGGCGAGCCAGTAGCTGGCCACCGCCAGCCCGGCGGCGAGCCCCAGGCCCGGCAGGCGCCGGCGCCAGACGCCCCCCGGAGGCGGTGCGGTGGTGGTGGAAGGTGCGGCGAGAGGTGCGGTCATTTCGTGTTCTCGTATTCATCCGGGAGGGCACGGACGGGCTCGGGTGACGCGTACGCCGTCCTGGCGCTCCTCCGGTTCGGGTTGGGTGGAACGAGGCTCACCGCACCTGCTGGGTGCGCAGCACGGGCGGGAGGTCCTCGCCCACGGCGCGCCCTTGCAGCGCATCGGTCAGCCGCGGCTTGCTGGCGAGGAAGCGGCGCACCGCCTCGTGCGCATCCACGTCCAGGACGCGCGGTTCCTGGACGCCGGGAATCCGGCACACCATGTCGGGGGCATCGCCCTCACGCTCGCAGGCCGTCACGGTGTAGAGGCGGTCGTCCTCCACCAGATTGTCGCCGACCTCCAAAGCCAGGAGGCGCTGGCCCTTGGGCGCGTCGGCCCGGAAGCGCAGCGTCATTCCCGAGGGGCGCGGCAGCCATCCACCAAAGCGCTTCTCCGGGTCCTTCGCGAAGACGTTCTCCAGTTCCTGCTCCCAGAAGGCGCGCAGCTGGCGGCCGCTTACCCTGCCCGTCTTCAGCTTGTTGACGATGGGGAAGAAGTTCCACAGGTCCGCCTCGCGCACCGGCCCGGGCAGCAGCGGCGTGCCGAAACGGAAGCCGTTGGAGAGGCCAATCTCGGTCCCTCCCGCGGCGCGGATGGCGTCGGCCAGCACGTTGTCGAGCGGGTTCTCCACCACCGCATAGCGCGCGAGCGTCACATCCGTGTGCCCCACCCGCGCGGCCAGCTTCGCGTCGTGCGGAGCGAGCGCGGCGTCCACCAGCCGGGCCACCCTCGGGTCCTCCGGGAAGCGCGAGGCGGTCAGCTCGATGAGCTCCCAGCGGCGGTCCACCACCCTGCCCTCCTCCACCCACAAGTCCAGCCGGCCGAGGAAGGAGCCGAAGGCGCCGGGCTCCACCACCCAGGTGCCGGCCGCCTCAATCGGCGCGTAGGTGCGCTCGTGCGTGTCGCTGGACAGGTGGACGTCCACCCCGGGCACCCTGGCGGCGAGCCCCACCGCCTTGGCGAGCCCCACGTGCGTCATCAGCAGCACCACCTGGGCGCCCTCGCGCTCGCGCACCTCCTTCACGAGCGCCGGCAGCGCCTCCGGGCCGTCGTAGCGCAGGCCCTGGCTGTAGCCGGGAGGCTGGCGGCGCGGGACGTCCGGGTCCGTGAAGCCGACGACGGCCACCTTCACCCCGCCCACCTCCTTCGTGAAGTACGGCGGGAAGAGCCGCTCCCCGCTCGCCGCGTCGCGCAGGTTGGCGGCGAAGAGCGGGTGCTTCAGCTCGCGGGCGCGCTGGCGCAGCACCTTGGGGCCGTACACCACCTCCCAGTTGCCGGGCACCGCGGCATCCAGCCCGAGCGCGTTGAGCGGATCGATGAGGGCGCCGCCCTCGGTGAGCGCCGCCGCGCCCGAGCCCTGAAGGGTGTCTCCGGCATCGAGCACGAGCACGTCACCGCCGCGCTCGGCGCGAATCCGCTGGATGGCGGCGGCCACGCGGGCGAAGCCGCCGGCCTCTTCGATGCGCTCCTTCCCCTCGTGCCAGAACAGCTCGGGATGGGCGCGCAACTGCGCGTGCAGGTCCGCCACGTAGAGAACCGTGAGCTGCTTGCGCTGGGGCGCGGGAGCGCTGGCGTCCAGCGGGATGATGGAACCCGGTCGCGGCGGGGTACAGCCTGAGCCCAGGCCGCCCAGCGCGAACAGCGCGCCGAGCAGGGCGAGGAGACGCATCATCGTGGAGCACCTTGAGTGAGAGGGACAGCAGAGAGGACACGAGCAGGACCGCGTCGAGTTCCCGTGCGCGGCCACGAGCGGCCGCGTCAGCAGCGCGCGGCGCGGGGCTTGCGCCCGCCTGGCCAGTCCTCGTGCTCGCGGGCGAGGTGCGGACGCGGCGGGTGGTCCGTCACTCCCAGGCCGACATGGGGCCGAGGTTGAAGACGTCCTGGAAGCCACGCTCCTTCAGGAGGCGCTCGGCCCGGCTGCTGCGCGCGCCACTGCGGCAGTAAACGATGAGGGGCTTGTCCGGCGAGCCGAGCTCGGAGAACCGCCGGGGCAGCTCATCCACGGGGATGTTCAACGCACCTGGCAGGTGCCCGGCGGCGAACTCCTCCGGAGTGCGGACATCCACCAGCATGGCGCCTGCCGCCATCCGCTGGTGGGCCTCGGCCCCAACCGACTGCTGGCGCGTGCAGGAGACGAGGAACAGACCGACAGACAGGGCTGAGACGACGAGGACGGCCTTCATGGCGCGGCTCCATTGGATTCCGGAGGCCCACGGGCCGCCGGAGGAAGAGGTACCGCCGGGTGAGAGCCGCGAGGACGGACAGAGGATTCAGCGGCATCGGTGCATGGCCGCCATGTCTCCTCTCCGGCTCGAAGCGGAGCTCAGGAGCCCGCGCCACCGTCGCTCGCTGACGGAAAACCCGAAGCACCCGAAGGGAGGAGCCCGGCACAGCGGGTTCCCGCGATGGACTCGAGCCCCTCGCGGAGCGACGTCAGGGACTGCTCACCCACGCGGCGCGCCACCTCCTGGCCAGCGCCGTCCAGGAAGAGGAACGTGGGAACGCCGCGGATGCCGTGGCGGGCGGCGGCCTGCCGTCCCTCGGGCGTCCCGACATCGAGGCGAAGGACGTCGACGCCCTCTCCCGCGCAATGCTGCTCGGCCAGGGCCACCACGGGCTCCATCCGCTGGCACACGGGGCAGCTGTGGCTCACGAACTCCACCATCGTCGGGCGCTTGAGCCGCTCCAGCACGGAGGGGCCGCCGGTGGCCGGGACGAAGCCCGCCTCCGGGAGCGCGCACGCGCCCTCTCCTCCCCCTTCGGAGGTACACGCCGCCTCCGATGAGGCTGTCGAGGTGGCGGGCGAGGACGGGCCGTTGACCTCCGCCACGGCGGCGGGAACATCCACCGCCTCCGGCGACGGCACGAGCATCCCCAGCGAGTCGGTGAAGAGCAGCACACCCAGCCCGGCGAGCAGCACGCCCGTGGCCACCTCAACCTTGCGCAGGTGCCGCTTCGCCCGCTCCATCCACCTCAGCGCCAGCGGTGCGGCGGCGGCCACGAGCAGCAGCGGAACGGACAGGCCCGCCGCATAGGTGCCGAGGTAGAGCGCTCCCATGGCGGGCTCCGACGTGGAGGAGGCGGTATAGGTGAGCACCGCGCCGAGCACCGGCCCGATGCACGGCGTCCACCCCAGCGCGAAGGCGGCCCCGAAGAGGAAGCCGCCCACGAGGCTGCCACCGCGCCGCACCCGCCCGAGCAGGGGCCGCGCCTCCCCATCCAGCCAGGGAATCCGGATGAGCCCGAGCTGCTTGAGTCCCAGCAGGAAGAGCGCGAGCCCGCCGAACTGGAGGAGCCCGCTCCGGTACTCCGAGAGCGCTCCACCCACGGCGGTGGCCGCCATCCCGAGCGCGACGAACACGGTGCCGAGCCCCAGCGAGAACGCCAGCGCCACGCCCCACGGCCGCCGCACACCCCTGCCCGCCTCCCGCAGCTGCGTCAGGGACACGCCCGCGAGGAAGGACAGGTAGAGCGGGACGAGCGGAAGGACGCAGGGCGACAGGAACGTCAGCAGGCCCGCGAGGAAGATGCCGGGGAGGCCGAAACTCATACCCCCGGGGACACGACCCGGAACCTCGAAAGTTCCCGGCCGAGCGCCATCAAGGACTCAGACGGGCCAGGGCGTCGACGAGCACCGACGTCTCCAGCTCGGAGACGGCCAGCGCGGCCTGCCCGCCCCCACGCGGCGCCACGCAGATGCGCTCACCGACAGGCCCCTGCGTGCAGCGCGTCTCCTCTCTGGCGAAGCTCGCCGCCTCTCGCGCCGCGGTCGAGCCCGGCGGCGGCAGGAAGAGCGTCATCGCCTTGCCTCCCTCGTGCCGGTACAGCAGCGAGGCGGAGAGCTGGCCATGCAACCGGCAGCGGCGGGCACCCAGCAGCGTCGCGCCGGGCACCACCGGCACCTGCACCGCATAGCCCACCTCCCGCTCCACCCACGCCTTCACCGCGGCCGGGTCCGAGGACTCGAACTCGCAGGGAGCGGTGCGCGAGAAGGCCTTGAGGTGATGCCGCTCGAGGTCCATGGCCAGCGCGTCATTCATGCCGCTCGGCCACGACGCCCAGAGGACGCCCACGGACGCGAGCGCCGCGGCCAGCCCCGCCGTCCACCGCCGCCGCCGGAAGATGGGGCGGGCGCGCGGAGCCAGCCGGGAGACACGCTCCGTCAGCTCGGGCGGCACGTGCGTCTCCGTGGCGGCCTGGGCCTTCAGCGACTCGCCGAGCGAGGCATAGCGGGCCGCCTCCCGGGCACAGCCCACGCATCGCGACAGGTGCTGCTCCACGGCCTGCCCCTCGTGAGCCTGGACCTCTCCGTCGAACCACGCGGAGAGACGCTCCTGCCACTCCGGGCTACAGGCTTCCATGTGCCTTCTCCTTCTCGAGGAAGTCGAGCATCGCCACCCGGGCCCGCGCGAGGCGCGAGCGCACGGTGCCCACCGGGCACCCCTGCACCTGGGCGATCTCCTCGTAGCTCAGCTCTTCGACTTCACGCAGCCACAGCGCGTCACGCCACTCGGGGGCCAGCGACTCCAGCGCCGCCTTCATGCTCGAGCTGAGCGTATGGGCGTGCAGTTCCGCCTCCAGGTCCGCGGAAGGCTCGGCGGCGCCCTCCTTCCCCAGACCGCCCTCCAGCACCTCCAGCCGGGGGCGCAGGCCCCGGCGAGAGTTGAGGAAGACGGTGCGCTGCACGGCGAGCAGCCATCCTTTGAGCCGCTCCGGGTCGCGCAGCTCGTCGCGCCGCTCCAGCGCGCGCGCCACCGTCTCCTGCACGAGGTCATCCGCCTCGGCGGTGCTGCCCGTCAGCCGGCGGCCCATCCGTCGGAGAGCTGGCAAGTGCTCCAGGGCACGTTCGATGAAGGCTCGGGCGTTCACGTTTCCCCAAGACACGGCGATGGCGGCGAAAAGTTCCCGGAGCGGAACGCCAGGGGGCTAGGGAGCAGGCGTCGGGCCCAGGTTCGGAGTCCCCACGCTCGCGCTCGGTCGCGCTTGCAGCACCTGGGCGAGGTACATGCCGGCGAACATGGCGGGCACGAAGACAAGCAACTGCGTCGCGCCGGTGGCGAGCGAGGTGAGCGCGGGACCGGGGCAGTAGCCGCCGAGCCCCCACCCTACGCCAAAGAGGCCCGCGCCCACGAGGAGCTTGCGGTCCACCCCGCTGGCGGAGAGGGAGGGGAACTTCGGGGCGAACAGGGGCCGCTCGCGCTTGTGGATGAGGGGCCGCAGCGCCGCGTGCACGGCGATGGCGCCGCCCATCACGAAGGCGAGCCGGTCATCCCAGTCACCGGCGATGTCGAGGAAGCCGATGACGTTGGCCGGGTTCGTCATGCCGCTGATGCCCAGGCCGATGGCGAAGAGGAGGCCGCTGAGAAACGCGCTGAGGTTGGAACGCATGGGGAGCCCTCTCTAGAAGACGTGGCGGACCAGGAAGACGGTGAGGACACCGGCGGCCATGAAGGTGAGCGTGGCCGCGATGGAGCGGGCCGAGCCCCGGCTGATGCCGCAGACGCCATGCCCACTGGTGCAGCCGTTGCCCAGCCGCGAGCCGAGACCCACCAGCAGGCCTGCCACCACCAACAGGGCCGCTCCGCCCGAACCCAGGGACGCCGGGGCCGCGAAGGACTCGGGGCGCAGCCACGCGAGCAGCATGCCGCCGGCGAGCAGCCCGCCGAAGAAGAGCACGCGCCAGGCGACGTCGCCGCGGACGGGCGCCAGCAGCGAACCCACGACACCGCTGATGCCGGCCACCCGGCCATTGGCCAGCAGGAGAAACGAGGCACTCAGTCCGATGAGCGCCCCGCCCAGGAGAGGCGGGAGAATGGAAGAAGTCATGTTCGTCTAGAGCCAGATTCCAGGAGGAGGATTCGCCCGCTCAGCACAGGGCGAAGCGTGAGAGCCACGGAGTGCTCCAGAGGATTCACGGCGGACAGACACGACCGGCCCCGTCTCGAGTTCCCGGGCCGTGCCCTCAGCCCGCGAAGCCCCTGGGACAAGGCGGCGGGCCCCTGCTCCCCTGCTCGTTCGTGATGCGCCAGGTGCGAGGCGGAAGGCCCTGAATCCTTTTTTCGGCCCTCCGGCTCTCATGGGCAGGAGGTTTCGACATGATTTTCCGCCAGCTTTTCGATTCCGAGTCCTCGACGTACACCTACCTCATCGGTGACGAGGCCACGCGCCAGGCCGTCCTCATCGACCCGGTGCTGGAGCAGGTCGACCGCGACCTGCAACTGGTGAGCGAGCTGGACCTCACGCTCACCCACGTCTTCGACACCCACGTGCACGCCGACCACGTCACGGCCTCGGGCGTGCTGCGCGAGCGTACGCAGTGCAAGGTGGTGGGAGGGGTGGGAGGCGCCGCCTGTGCCAACATCCAGGTGCGCCACGGGGACGAGGTTCGCATCGGCCAGCTCGTCTTCCAGGTGCTCGCCACCCCGGGACACACGGACGACAGCGTCAGCTACCTTCTCGGCGACCGCGTCTTCACCGGGGACGCCCTGCTCGTGCGCGGCAACGGCCGCACCGACTTCCAGAACGGCAACGCGGCCCAGCTCCATGACTCCATTACCCGCGTCCTCTTCAGCTTGACGGACTCGACGCTCGTCTACCCCGGCCACGACTACAAGGGCCGCACCGCGACGAGCATCGCCGAGGAGAAGCGCCACAACCCGCGCCTCTCCGGTAGGAGCCGGGAGGAGTTCATCCACATCATGGCGAACCTCAACCTGCCCAGGCCCAGGAAGATTGACCTCGCCGTCCCCGCCAACCGCGACTGCGGACACGTGGTGCCGTCACCGCAGGGAGCCTGAGCGCCCTGCCCTGGCACACACGTTGAAGTCCTTCGAGATTCGAGGAGGAGCCTCCGACTGGGCTGCGCACGTTCGCGCGGACCGCCAGGAGGTCGTGGCGTCCCTCTGGAGAGGGGGCCCCACAGGGTCAACCCGCTCACGGACGCGAGCGGCCCGAGTTCCCCGGTCTCGCACCCGGCGGCTTCCATGTCCCGCCAGGCACCGGCGGCTCCCACTTCCCGGACCACCGGGAAGTCTGGCAGGGGGACGGGCACCTCGCTGAGCAGGTGCCCGTGCCCGGCCTGCTTCAATAGCAGAGGTAGTTGTCGCTCCAGCCGTTCGCGGAATCCAAGGGCTCGTTCCACGCGACGCAGGTCTTGTTGGGGATGGGGCCCGTGTTGGACCACTGGAATTGAAGCGTGCTGGTGGTGGACACACAGATGTAGTTATTACCCCAGCCGTGGGCGGAGTCGTTGGGCTCGTCCACGAGCGTGCACCGCTTGCCAGTGATGGGCCCCGTGGCGCTGAAAGCCAGGCCTTCGGCCTGATCGGAGCACAGGAAGTTGTCCTTCCAGCCATTCGGGTCGTTCGGCTCGTTGAGTTCGGCGCAGTGGGTACCCAGGATCTTCCCCGCGGGGGAGAAGGCGAGCTTTTGCGTGTAGCACAGGTAGTTGTTTTCCCAGTTGTTGGGATCGGCCGGCTCATTCCACGACGTGCAGCGCATCCCTGCGATCGGGCCCAGCGAGGAATAGGTGAACTGCAGGGGGCTATAGGTGGGCACGCAGATGTAGTTGTCGAGCCAGCCATTGAGATCGAGGACCTCGGTAATCTGGGTGCAGCGCTTCGTGAGCAGGGGGGGAAGTCCCGAATTGTGCCAGGTCACTCCCTCGGAACCCGCGGTGCAGAGGTAGTTGTCGGCCCAGCCGTGGTTGTTATCGTTCGGCTCGTTGACCAGGGTGCACGCGGCGGGGAAGGGAGAGTACTGATACCGGAACTCGACGGGAGACACCCCGTAGGTCTTTCGCAAACCCTCGACATCCAGGCTGCTCAAGGTCTTCCGATTCCACTGGGCACAGTAGCTCATGGACGAGTCGGGATCGTACTGGGTGATGACCTGGCCATCGGTCTGCTGCACGATGGTGTTGTTGCAATAGCCCGGAGTATTGGGTGTATTTCCCGGATTGTCCTGCTCGTGGTAGAAGCCCAGGGCGTGGCCAAACTCGTGCAAGGCGACGACGCGGATGCAATACTCGCGATCATCTCCTGGCGCCCATGCGTCATCAACAGCGTCATTACAAGACGTGCTCCAGTTGGCGAAGGTGAAGTTGAGATACATGCTGGGGTTGTCACTCGTCACGCCGACGAAGGATCTCGGGTTCGAGTCATCCACCTCGATGCGGACCGCATTCACGGGAGTATTCCCGTCACAGTCACCCCAGCCCGTGAAACGGACACTGCTGTTATTGTCCCACTGTTCCTCGACAGTCTGCCTCACCCACGTCTTCTCCGAGTTGTTGTTGGCCGTGGTCCAGCAAACGGGAATGACAGTGAAACCATTGGCATCCGCGGGCCAGTAACTGCCAGTCTTTCCATAGAGCGCCTCGCCCTGTGAGCCCACGGCCACGACTTCCCTGTCCACGACGCGCTGGGTCGCGGGCTCACAAGCCACGAGAAGCGAGGAAATCAGAAAAAGAAACCGGGTTACCCCGTTGTCACTCAAGGAGTTCTTCATTGACGGACTTTCTGTGATGTTTGTTGCACTACGAGTGAATTGGTAACACGATATGCAAGAACAGCCAAGTGAAGACTTGCTGTCCCGCAGGGCGATATGAATTGCTGAGCTGAAAAAATCCGCCAAGCCAACCTGATGACACGCCGAGGCTCAAATCTGGATTAGATGGCGATGTCTCGGGAAACCGGAGCGCCGCCCTCTTGCCATGCGTGTTACGCGTGTTACGTCGGACGCGCTGGTGCCCGGAATACAGGTTTGCAGCGTGGCGAAACCCATCTTTGGAATGAACCCGTCCCTCGACGGGTATGTCGACCACGGGGCCTTCGCGCCGGATCCCCAGCTATATCGTCATTTCATCGAGCGTGTGAGCGGCGTGGCCGGTAGCGTCTACGGTCGTCGCATGCACGAGGTGATGCGGTACTGGGACGAAGATGAGCCCTCGTGGGGCGCGGCGGAACGCGACTTCGCGATCGCGTGGCGAAAGCAGCCGAAATGGGTCGTTTCACGCTCGTTGAAGTCGGTCGGCCCCAACGCCACATGGGTGCAAGAGGGTCTGGAGGCGCTCGTGCGTCGGCTGAAGGATTCGGCAAGGACGTGATCAGATTGACCTACGTCCCCGCTTGATCTCGCGCCAGCAATCGCCCGCGCGCCATTGGAGGGGCTTCCACGCTACGCCGCCTTCTTCACCATCCCATGCGGGTCGAGGACGAACTTCCGGGCCACGCCCGTGTCGAACTCGTGGTACCCGCGCGGCGCCTCGTCGAGCGAGATGACGGTGGCGTTGACGATCTTCGCGATGGGCAGCCGGCCATGGAGGATGGCCATCATGAGCTGGCGGTTGTAGCGCAGCACCGGCGTCTGCCCCGTGTAGAGCCGGTGCGACTTCGCCCAGCCCAATCCGAAGCGCATGCGCAGGTTCCCCTGCTTCGCGCCCTCCTCCTTCGCTCCCGGGTCCTCGGTGACGTACAGCCCGGGGATTCCAATCGCCCCACCCGGTCGCGTAATCGCCATCAACGAGTTGAGCACCGTCGCCGGCGCCTCCGTCACGTGCTGCGCGCCATGGCCACGTGCTTCGAAGCCCACCGCGTCCACCGAGCAGTCCACCTCCGGCACGCCGACCACCGCCTCAATCAGCTCCTCCAGCTTGTCGCTCTTCGTCAGGTCGATGGGCTCGAAGCCCACCGACTTCGCGTGGCGCAGTCGCTCCGGGTTCATGTCCCCAATCATCACCACCGCCGCGCCCAGCAGCTGCGCCGAGGCCGCCGCCGCGAGCCCTACCGGTCCCGCTCCGGCGACGTAGACCGAGGACCCCACCCCGACGCCCGCGCACACCGCGCCGTGGAAGCCCGTCGGGAGGATGTCCGACAACATGGTCAGGTCCTGGATCTTCTCCAGCGCCTTCTCCTTGTTCGGAAAGCGGATGAGGTTGAAGTCCGCGTACGGCACCAGCACGTACTCAGCCTGGCCTCCTGTCCAGCCGCCCATGTCCACGTAGCCGAACGCCCCTCCGGCCCGCGCCGAGTTGACGTTGAGGCACACACCCGTCTGCTGCTCGCGGCACGTGCGACAGCGGCCACAGGCGACGTTGAAGGGCACCGTCACCAGGTCACCGATGTTGAGGTACTCGACGTCCTTGCCCTTCTCGATGACCTCGCCGGTGATTTCGTGCCCCAGCACCAGCCCCGTGGGTGCCGTGGTGCGCCCCCGCACCATGTGCTGGTCCGAGCCACAGATGTTGGTGGTGACCACCTTCAGGATGACCCCGTGCTCGATGGGCTTCCCCTGCGGGTTCACCATCTTCGGATAGTCGATGGAGCGGACCTCCACCTTGCCGGGACCGAGATAGACGACGCCACGATTGCTGGCCATGGACGCACTCCTCCTGAGGAGGATGCTGGCGACCCCTGGCGCACCCGGCACGCGGGACAGCCCGGCTCCGCTGCTCCCGCGACGAGGAGGGGCCCCGGGGCAGCGCGGGCTGTCCGCCCCTCCCCGTGGGCCCAGACGCGGCGACCTCAGAACGACGCGTCGAGCTGCAGCCGCACGAGATGCCGCGTGGGCCCCGTCCGTCCGAACTGGTACGCGTAGTCGCCCTGAATCTTGAAGGCGTGCCCGTTCAGGTAGGCATTCAGGCCCACGCCCACCTCCCGTCCCGCCGTCTCCACCTGCGCGATGAGCGCCGGGTCGCTGTCCGAGCGCACCTTCTGCAGGTCGAACCGCCCCGTGGCCTCCAGCTTCGACGTGAGCATGTAGCCCGCCTGCACCAGGTACCCCCAGCCCGAGCGGGACCACTCGCGCGCTGGCTGCCCATTCACCGTGCCATCGCGGAAGTTCGGCGATCCATCCCGGTACAGCGCCTCCGCGAGCACGGAGAGGCCGTTGTACTTGAACACCGTGTCCACGGCCGCGTGGGCGTAGTCGAAGGTGCCAATCACGAACGTGGTGCCCGTGGTGCTGCGCTGCCGGTTCGTCTTCTGGTTGTACGCCCCCGCCACGCCCACCATCAGCCGGGGCTTCGGCAGCCGCTGCAGGTCTCCCTCCACGTCGTCATCGAAGGCGCCGAACGGTCGCACCGCGAAGCGCGCCACGTAGAGCAGCCCCGGCGTCGAAGCCCCGAAGCGGTTGCGCCCCTCGCCGCCGAAGAACCCCAGGTTGTAGCTGAGCACCCCGTCCTTCCCGAGGAAGTCGTTCGACGACAGCATCAGCCCCATGTCCCGGTCCAGCGTCAGCTCGCCGATGATGAGCGGCCGGTCCACGAACTGCAAACCCGACTCGCGGATGGTGCGCGCGCGGTCGAACGGCACGAAGAACTGGCCCACGCGGAGGTTCAAATCCCGCAGCGCCGTGTACTCGACCCACACGTCGAACAGCGGGCTCGACGAGCCGGCCTCGAAGTCATTGCCTCCGAACGCGAGCTGCAGCGTGTACTTGAGGTCTGGATTCAGCACGTGGCCCTGGAGGAAGAGCCGCACCGTGCGGATCTGCTGCTCCTGCGTCCACCGCCGGTCCGCGCCTTCCACGCCCTGCCCCGTCACCGTCTCGCGCATCTGGAAGCGGCCCCGGATGGTGGCGGAGTACTTCCCGTCCTCCGACGCCACGGTGAAGCCCTTGCCGGGCGCGGCGGTGATGGTGACTCCCGGCGAGGGAGGCGGCTTCGGCTTGGGCTCGGAGGGGACTCCCGAGTCCGGAGGGGCCGGCGAGGCGGGAGCCGGCTCCGCGGGCGCGGACTGCGCCCACGCTCCCGTGGAGAGCCAGAGCGACACGAGGAGGACGACCTTCGTGGACACACGAGGGGCTGGATTGGACATGGCTGGGGACGTCAGGTCAGACGTGAAGTGCACGGCACACGCTACCGGACGAACCGGTCAGCGCAGGAGAACGACAGAGAGCCGCTGAGGGAATGGGACCGCGGGGCGCTCAGCACGCGCGACAACAACAACACCGACACGCCCGACCGAAGGCGCGGGCACCGACGTGCCACGCAAGCCCTTCAAGGCCGGAGGGGTGGGAGCAACCTGGCGTGTTGGCGTGAACGGGAGACATGTTGAGCAGACAAGCCAGGAAGTCGCTGACATTGTTAACCGCCGTTGACGCAACACGCAAGACGCTGCTGCGCCGGGCGCTCCTCTCCATTAGGGAGCCCCACCATGAACCTCTATCTCGAAAACAAGCTCGCCCTCGTCACCGCCTCCACCGGTGGCATCGGCAAGGAGATCGCCACCGCCCTCGCCCAGGAGGGCGCCCGGGTCATCGTCAACGGCCGCACCGCCGCCAGCGTGGACTCGGCCATCGCCGACATCCGTGGCCGCGTGCCCGACGCGAAGCTGGAGAAGCTGGCCACCGACAACGGCACCGCCGAGGGCGCCGCGGAGACCCTCCGCCAGTTCCCCGAGGTGGACATCCTCGTCAACAACCTCGGCATCTACGAGGCCGTGGGCTTCTTCGACGAGACGGACGAGGCCTGGCAGCGCCTGTTCGAGGTCAACATCCTCAGCGGCGTGCGCCTCGCCCGCCACTACCTCAAGGGCATGCTCGTGAAGAAGACCGGCCGCGTCATCTTCATCGCCAGCGAGGCCGCCATCAGCCCGTCTCCCGAGATGGCCCACTACAGCGCGACCAAGACGATGCAGCTGTCCGTGTCCCGCAGCCTCGCCGAGCTGACCAAGGGCACCGCCGTCACCGTCAACACCGTCATGCCCGGCTCGACGCGCACCGAGGGCGTCGCGAAGCTCGTCCAGGACCTCTTCCCCGGCCTGCCCCTGGAGGAGGCGGAGCGGCGCTTCATGCGGGAGAACCGCCCCACCTCCCTCATCGAGCGGCTCATCGACCCGAAGGAGGTCGCGGACCTCGTCGCCTACGTGAGCAGCCCGCGCGCCTCCGCCATCAACGGCGCCGCCCTCCGCGTGGACGGCGGCCTCGTGCGCAGCGTGTTCTAGCCGCGCCTCACCACGTATCGATGTACCGGCGCCGTCCCTCGCGCACCGGGCGGGGGACGGAGCGCAGCCCGCGGAGAATCCACGCGCGCGTCTCCGCGGGGTCGATGACCGCGTCCAGCTCCAGCAGCGAGGCCATGTTGATGGCCCTGCCCCGCTGGTGCGCCTCGGCAATCATCGCCTTCGCCATCTCCTCCCGCTGCTCCGGGTCCTCGATGGCCTCGAGCTGCTTGCGCATGCCGATGCGCACGGCGCCCTCCAGGTTCATCCCGCCGAACTCGCCCGTGGGCCAGGACACGTTGAACACCGGCGCGTGGAAGTGCCCGCCGGCCATGGCCTGCGCGCCGAGCCCGTAGCCCCGCCGCAGCACCACGCTGAAGAACGGGACGGAGAGGCTCGCCGCGCCCACGAACATCCGGGACACGTGGCGCACGAGCGCGGTCGTCTCGGCCTGCGGGCCCACCATGAACCCGGGCGTGTCGCACAGCGACACGATGGGCAGTCCAAAGGCGTCACAGAGCTGGAAGAAGCGCGCGGCCTTGTCGGCGGCGTTCGCGTCGATGGCGCCGCCCAGGTGGAACGTGTCGTTCGCGATGAGCCCGAGCGGCTGGCCTTCGATTCGCACCAACGCCGTCACCAGGCTCCGCCCGAAGTCGCGGCGCAGCTCCAGCACGGAGCCGGTGTCCGCCAGCGTCTCGATGATGGGGCGGATCTTGTACGCGCGGCGGCGGTTCTCGGGGAGCACCGTGCGCAGCGTCTCCTGGTCCGCGCAGGGCCCCGGCGCCGTGGCGCCCTGGAAGTAGGCCAGGTACTTCTTCGCGACGGCCACCGCCTCGGCCTCGTCGCGCACGCGCACGTCGATGACACCGTTGCGCGTCTGTACGTCCGCGGGGCCAATCTCCTCCGGGGCGAAGGTACCCAGGCCGCCGCCTTGAATCATCGCCGGGCCGCCCATGCCGATGTTGCTGTCGTCCGTGGCGATGATGACGTCGCAGCACCCCAGCAGCGCCGCGTTCCCCGCGAAGCAGCGCCCGGAGACGATGCCCACGCGCGGCACGAGCCCGGAGAGCGAGGCGAAGGCCAGGAAGCTGGGCGTGTCGAGTCCCGACACGGTGTGCGTGTCCGTGTCGTTGGGCCGGCCGCCACCGCCCTCGGCGAAGAGCACCACCGGCACGCGCCACTGCGCCGCGAGCGCCAGCATGCGGTCCAGCTTCGCGTGGCCCACCAGCCCCTGCGTGCCGGCGAACACGGTGTAGTCGTACGCGAGCACCATGGCCCGCGCCCGCTCTTCATCGAAGAGGGCGCGGTTGATGGTGCCGAGCCCGCAGATGATGCCGTCCGCGGGGCTGGCGCGGATGAGGTCCTCCATCGAGCGCGTCGACCGCTGCGCCGCGAGCGCGAGCCCTCCGTACTCGACGAAGGTCCCCGGGTCGACGAGGTCCGCGAGGTTCTCCCGGGCCGTGCGCTGTCCCGTCTTGCGCCGCCGCGCCACCGCCTCCGGGCGACCGGCGTCGGAGGTTGCCGTGAGTCGCTCGCGAAGCTCCGCGAGTTCGGGGCGGATGGCGGCCGGGGATGACGCCCGGCCGTCGTCATGCGTATCGCTCATGGGCGCGGGATGATGCCCCGCCCGCCGAGCAGGCACCAGGATGGCGCCACGGCGACCGCCACGAGCAGTGCGTGCGCCCACCCGCACTCCACGAGCGCTCCCCCGGAGCGCCTGTCCGTCCCGGCCTTCGGGCGGGCCCTCGTCCCGGGAGCCCTGCCACACGCCACCCTCCGCCCCCGTGGCGCCGGGTTGAACACTCAACATCGCCCGGAGCCGTGGAGACATCGGAGGCTGGGGAATCCCGTCCGCGCCCGGGTAGTAAGGACCGAAGCATGAGCCAGGTCTCAGGGAAGTCGAGCGCTGTCGTGGCGGAGAACGCGGTGTCACCCGCGAAGGCCCGAGGAGCCAATCGGGCCGCCGAGGTCTTCGTGGGAGGGGGCGAGGTCGGCGCGCTGTGCCGCGCGAAGGACTGGAGCACGCACCCCCTGGGCCCCGTCGAGCACTGGCCGCAGAGCCTCAAGACGGCGGTGAGCATCGTGCTCAGCTCCCGGTTCCCGATGATCGTCCTCTGGGGGCCGGAGCTCTTCCAGATCTACAACGATGCCTACCGGCTGCTGATGGGGAGCAAGCACCCCTCGGGCCTCGGGCAGGGCAACCGCGAGTGCTGGCCCGAGGTCTGGCACATCAACGAGGCCATCTACCCCCGCGTCTTCGATGGCGAGTCGATCCTCTTCGAGGAGCGGCTGTACCCGCTGGCGCCGCACGGATACCCCGAGGAGTTCTACCTCACGCTCAACTACCACCCCGTCCGCGACGAGTCGGGCAACGTCGGCGGCGTCTTCGTCACCATCGTCGACGTAACGCAGGAGGTCCGGGCGCGGCGCGAGCGTGACCGCGCGTTGGCCGAGGCGAAGGCCGAGCGAGAGCGCCTCCATGAGGTCTTCATGCAGGCGCCGGCCATCATCGCCGTGCTGGAAGGACCGGACCATGTCTTCAAGGTGGCCAACGCCTCCTACAAGGCGCTGATCGGCGGCCGCGAGGTGCTCGGCAGGCCCGTCCGGGAGGCCCGACCCGAGGCCGTGAGCCAGGGCTTCCCGGAGCTGCTCGACAAGGTGCGGAACACGGGCGCCCCCTTCGTGGCGCACGATGCCCGGGTGATGCTGGACCGCCATGGCGATGGAGTCCTGGAGGAGCACTACCTCGACTTCGTCTATCAGCCGCTCCGCGAGGCGGACGGGAGCGTGTTCGGCATCATGGTGCACGCGGTCGAGACCACTGCCCAGGTGCTGGCCCGCAGGCGCACCGAGGCGCTCGCCGCCGAGCGGGCCGCCATGCTGGGCCACATCGCCGACGCGGTGCTGACGTTCGACCCGACCGGCCGCATCACCCTCCTCAACGAGCTGGCCCGCAGCCTCTACCCCGGCCTGCGGGAGGGAGGGTCGCTCGACGCCACGCAGAGCCGCATCCACCAGGAGCGGCTCGACGGCACCCCGCTTCCTCCCGCGGAGCTGCCGGTGGCGCGGGCGCTCCGAGGGGAGCGCGTCATCAACGAGGAGTGGCTCCTGCACCACCCCACGGGCCGCAAGCTGCGCCTGCTGGGCAGCGCCGTCCCGGTCCATGGCGAGGGCGGTACCCTGCTCGGCGTGGTGCTCACCCTCCGAGACATCACCGAGCAGCATCGCCTCCAGCAGCAGCTCGAGCTGGAGCGCAACCGGCTGGCCCACGTGTTCATGCAGACCCCCGCCGCGGTCATGGTGTGCCGCGGGCCGACGCACGTCATCCAGTCCGCCAACAAGGGGTACGAGGAGATCACCGGCCACCGGCCCCTCGTCGGGAAGACGCTCCCCGAGGCCTTCCCGGACCTGGCCGGCCAGGGCCTCTTCGAGCTGTATGACCAGGTGCTCGCCACGAAGGAGCCCTACATCGGCAACGAGGTCCCGGTGCGCGTCCAGCGCTTCGGCCGGCTGGACGAGGCGTACTTCAACTTCGTCTACCAGCCGCTCGTCGACGAGAACGGAGAGGCCTTCGGCGTGATGACCCACGCGGTGGAGGTCACCGACATGGTGCACTCCCGGCAGCAGGCGGAGGAACGGGCCCGAGACCTGGTGCGGCTCACCCATGCGCTGGAGCAGTCGAACCGCGAGCTGGACCAGTTCGCCTACGTGGCCTCGCACGACCTCAAGGCGCCGCTGCGTGGCATCGCCAATCTCGCGGGGTGGTTGGAAGAGGAGCTGGACACCCGCCTCACCCCGGAGACCCGCGAGTACCTCCGCCTGCTGCATGTCCGCGTGCACCGGATGGAGGCCCTCATCGAGGGCATCCTCGACTACTCGCGCGCGGGCAAGACGCGCGACGCGATGGTGTCCGTGGACACCGCCACGCTCGTCCGGGAGGTGCTGGAGATGCTCGCCCCCGCCCCGAGTGTGAGCGTCGAAGTCCAGCCGGGCATGCCCACGGTGCTCGCCGAGCGCGTGAAGCTGCAGCAGGTGTTCATGAACCTGCTCAACAATGCCATCAAGTTCACGAGCCTGAGCCGGCCGGACCCGCGCATCACGCTGGGCTGGAAGGACACCGGGGACGCCCATGCGTTCGCCGTCACCGACAATGGCGCGGGCATCGCTCCCGAGTACCACGAGCGCATCTGGGGCATCTTCCAGACGCTGGAGAGCCGGGACACCATCGAGGGCACCGGCATCGGGCTGTCCGTCGTGAAGAAGATTGTCGAGACCCGCGGGGGCCGGACCTGGGTGGAGTCCACACCCGGCGAGGGCGCGACCTTCCACTTCACCTGGCCCAAGAATCCGGACGCGACTACGGCATCTCCACCAGCGTCCAGTACTTGTTGAGGGTGGCCATCACCTCCACGAAGTTGACGAAGGTGACGGGCTTGAGGAGGTAGCCGGCGACGTTGAGCTTGTAGGCCTCCACCTTGTCGCGCTCGTTGGCCGAGGTGGTGAGCACCACCACCGAGGTGGCGCTGAGCGCGGGGTCCGCGCGCACGGCGCGCAGGAACTCGATGCCGTTCATCTTCGGCAGGTTGAGGTCGAGCAACACCAGCCGGCGGCCCTCCGGCACCTGGCCGTTGCGAAGCATCTCCAGCCCTTCCAGGCCATTGCCCGCGACATACAGGGGGTTGGCGATGTGGTTCTTCTGGAAGGCGCGGCGGACGTTCATCACGTCCACCTCGTCGTCCTCGATGAGCAGGATGTGCAGCGTCTTGTCGGGGGACATGCGGTGGGTCGACTCCAGGCGAGACTTCGGGCCTCGGTCGCCCTAACACCGCTCACGAGCCACCGCCTGTTTTCCGCCGGACATCGCCTGCCCGACCGGGCTCCCGCTCGGGAAGGGTGGCGTGGCCTCGCATGGCAGCCCGCTCCTGGAAATGACAGGGGCCCGCCGGTCATTCACTTAGGGCTCCAACGACATGTAATGGACAGAGCCGGGCTCGCGGCTTGAGGACCGTCACGTGGGGACGGTATTGCCACGGGTGGCTCCCTCCTCGGGCCGTGTCGCAGCGCCTCGTGACGTCTCCCTCCATGCCAGACACCCCGAAGTCCCAGGCCAGGCGCAGCACGGAAACCGGGTCGGACGGAGTCCTGGAACGTGGCGAGGCGCGCTTCCAAGCCTTGATGGAGGCCACCGCGCAGCTCACCTGGCTGGCCACTTCCTCGGGCGCGCTGGCTCCACCGCAGCCCGCGTGGTGTGCCTTCACCGGACAAACGGACGCGGAGCTCCAGGATGAGGGCTGGCTCCAGGCGGTGCACCCGGATGACCGGGAGGCGACGCGCCAGCGCTGGCGGGAGAGCCTGGCCAGCGGGAGCCGCTTCCAGGCGCGCCACCGGCTGCGGCGCCGGGACGGCGAGTACCGCGACATGCTCGTGCGCGCCGTGCCGGTCTCCGACGCGCGGGGTGTCGTCCAGGAATGGGTGGGCGTGCACACCGACCAGACGGAGCTGACGCGGACGGAGGACGCGCGTGCACGGCTCTTCCAAGCGCTGGAGCGCACGCGCGCCGAGCTGGACCAGTTCGCCTACGCGACCAGCCACGACCTCAAGGCGCCGCTGCGCGGCATCGCCAACCTGTCGCAGTGGATGGAGGAGGACCTGGGGCCTTCCCTGGGCGGCGAGTCCCGCCGGCAGATGGAGCTGCTGCGGGGACGGGTGCGCCGGATGGAGGCCCTCATCGACGGGCTCCTCGAGTACAGCCGCGCGGGCCGGGTGCGTCACCGGCTCGAGCGGGTGGACGTGGGCCAGCTCCTGGAGGGGGTGCGGCGGGTGCTCCCGCTCCCCGCCTCCGCCCGGCTGGATGTCGCCCCGGGGATGCCCGTGCTCGTCACCGAGCGCCTTCCGCTGGAGCAGGTCTTCCGGCACCTCGTCGGCAATGCCCTGAAGCATGCGCGCCGAGAGGATGTGCACGTGCGCATCGGCGTGCGCGAGGACGGCGACGCACGCCACGCCTTCAGCGTGGCGGACAACGGGCCGGGCATCGCGGCCGGGTTCCACGAGAAGATCTGGGGCGTCTTCCAGACGCTGGAGGCTCGCGACAAGGTGGAGAACACCGGCATCGGGCTCGCGGTGGTGCGCAAGCTCGTGGAGAGCCGGGGAGGCCGCGCCTGGGTGGAGTCCTCCGAGGGCGCGGGCGCGACGTTCCACTTCACCTGGCCATGAGCCCGCACATGCCCTCCCAGCCCTCCGGTGACATGAGCGACAGCCTCCGCATCCTCCTGGTCGATGATGACGAGATCGACCGGATGGGCGTGCAGCGGGTCGTGCGCGCCAGCGGCCTCACCGCGGAGGTGGTCGAGGCGTTCGACGGGGCCGAGGCCATCGGGATGCTCCGGGCGCAGGCCTTCGACGTCGTGCTCCTGGACTTCCGGATGCCGGGCCACGACGGGCTGTGGGTCCTGCGCGAGGTCGCGAGGCGGGGCATCGGCACGCCCATCATCATGCTCACCGGGCAGGGCGATGAGCACACGGCCGTCGAGCTGATGAAGGCGGGGGCCGCCGACTACATCGCCAAGGCACAGCTGACGGCGGAGCTGCTGGATCAGAGCGTGCGGCAGACGCTGCGGCTCCACCTGGCGCAGCAGCAGCACCGGACGCTCGCCGAGGCCCTGCCCCTCCTCGTCTTCTCGGCCCGGCCGGACGGCACGTGCGACTACGTCAACCGGCGCTGGAGCGAGTACACCGGGCTGACGTGGGGGGAGACGGTGACGGAGGGGTGGAAGGCCATCTGCCACCCGGAAGACCTCGCCGAGAGCCTCCGGCAGTGGGACGCGGTGCTCCAGAACGGGCAGCCCTTCGAGTCGTCGAGCCGGATGCGGCGCCACACGGACGGCGCGTGGCGCTGGCACCTCATCCGCGCCATGCCGCTGCGCAACCCGCACGGCCGTATCATCCAGTGGCTCGGCACCTGCACCGACATCGACGACCAGAAGCGCGCGACGGAGGCGCTGAGCTTCCTGGCGGAGGCGAGCACGCAGCTTACCGCCTCGCTGGACAGGGCGGCCACGCTGGAGCGGCTCGCGGGGCTCATCGTCCCCCGGCTGGGAGACTGGTGCGCCATCTACCTCCTCCAGGAGGACGGAACGCGCCCCGAGCCGGCGATGCTGGCCCACGCCGACCCCTCGTTGACGCCGCTGGTGCGGGAGCTGCACCGCCGCCATCCCCTGCCCGCCGACCTGCCCTTCAGCTACCCCCGGGTGCTGCGCACGGGCGAGCCGGAGCTGGTGGCCGACTCCGTCGAGGCGCTGGTGCGGCAAGTCGTGGGCGAGGACACCCCCCTGGGGCCGCTGGAGCGCATCGTGCCCCGCTCGTGGGTGATGGTGCCGCTGCGAGCGCAGCGCCGCGTCTTCGGCGCGCTGCGGGTCTGTGTCACCGGTACCAGTCGGAGCTACACCCAGCGGGACCTGGAGCTCGTCCAGGAGCTGGGGCGCCGGGTGGAGATCGCCCTCGACAATGCCCGGCTGTTCGAGGTGGCGAAGGAGGAGCACCAGCGCGCCGAGCAGGCCAACCGCGCCAAGGACGAGTTCCTCGCCACCCTCTCCCATGAGTTGCGCACGCCGCTGACCGCCATCCTCGGGTGGACGCGGATGCTCCGGTCGGGGCAGCTGTCGCCAGAGAAGCAGGCGCGGGCGCTCGAGACGGTGGAGCGCAACGCGCAGGTGCAGACGCAGCTCATCGAGGACCTGCTCGACGTCTCCCGCATCATCGCCGGCAAGGTCCGGCTGGACGTGCGCCCGGTGTCGCCCCTCGGCGTCGTCGAGGCCGCCCTGGACTCGGTGCGCCCCACGGCGGAGGCCAAGGGAGTGCAGCTCTACGGTGAGCTGGACGCGGGCGCGGACCTCATCAGCGGAGACCCCGACCGGCTCCAGCAGGTCGTGTGGAACCTGCTGACCAACGCCATCAAGTTCACGCCCAGGGGAGGCCGGGTCAGCGCGCGGCTGCGGCGGGCCGGGACGGGTGTCGCCATCGAGGTGGAGGACACCGGCCAGGGCATCCCCCCGGACTTCCTCCCCTACGTGTTCGAGCGCTTCCGCCAGTTCGAGAGCGGGCTCGTGCGCAAGCATGGCGGCCTGGGTTTGGGGCTTTCCATCGTCCGGCACATCACCGAGCTGCACGGGGGGACCATCCAGGCCCACAGCGAGGGCGAGGGGCGCGGGGCGCGCTTCACCGTCACGCTCCCGCTGGTCACGGCGTTCCCGGAGCACGGCAGGACGTCCGTCTCCCCATCCACCCTCGACGGCGGCAAGAGCTTCACGGGGATGCCGGAGCTGCGTGGGTTGAATGTGCTCGTGGTGGATGACGCGCCCGACGCCCGGGAGTTCCTGACCACGGTGCTGGAGACGTGCGGAGCCCAGGTCGTCACCGCCGCCAGCGCCGCCGAGGGGATGGAGCAGGTCCAGCGCTTCCGCCCCGACGCCGTCGTCTCCGACGTGGGCATGCCGGGCGAGGATGGGTACTCGTTCATCCGGCGGCTGCGCGCCCTGCCTCCGGCCCAGGGAGGACAGAGTCCCGCCATCGCCGTGACGGCCTTCACGCGCATGGACGACCGTGCCCGGGCGCTGCTCGCGGGCTTTCAGTCGCACCTGCCCAAGCCCATCGAGCCCTCGGAGCTCGTCAGGGTGCTCGCCTCGCTCACCGGCCGCCTGCCTCCCGGCTGAAGGCCGCCGGGGGCGGGTCACCGCATCAGCTCGCCGAGGAGGCTCTGCTCGGCGGCCTGGATGACGTACTCCCTTCTCGCGTCGTGGCCCCGGCGCTCCTTCTCCATCAGCGTGCCGCCCGCGCGGGTGAGCGCCTCCTCGAATGGCAACGGCGCGCGGGCGCGCAGCCACGTGGCCACCGGCTCCGGGCTCCCCGTCTTCCTCGCCCAGACCTCCAGCCACTGCGCCTGTCGCGTCAGGGGCTTGCCTGGAGGAACCCCATCGAGGAAGCGCTCCAGCGGGCCCTGCCCCCGGGACCTCAGCTCCAGGTCGCAGAGGAAGGCCACCAGCATCCCTCCGCCATAGGACAGGGCGCGCGCGTCGCCGTCCTCGAAGAAGCGCTCGCTGGCCTCGGTCAGCGAGGACCTGCCGTACCAGGGGTTCTGCTTCACCGCGGCCAGCTCCCGGCCCAGCGCGGCGAGGAAGCCCGGCAGGTCCAGCTCTCCACTCCGGAGCAGGACGAGGTGTGAGAGGTAGTGGATGAAGCCCTCCCCGAACCAGCGCATCTCACCGCCCGCCTCCGGTGCCTCCGATGAGCGGAGGTCCTCTCCGCGCTCGCGCCCCCACGTGTGCAGGTATTCGTGAGCGAGGATGCGCGCGAGCACCGGCGTCTGGTGGACGCGTTCCAGCGGAACATCACGAGGCAGGTGGACCTGGATGGACCCTTCCCGGGGCGTGCCCTGCGCCATTCCCGAGGGGAAGTCAGGCCTCAGCATGACGACGTAGCCCGGCGTGGGCGCCCGGCCTCCCATCAGTGTCACGGCGGCGTCGAACACGCGCGTGAGCAGCGCCGGCACCTGGGAGCGCGCGACGTCTCCCTCACCGAACCACGCCACGTCGAGCCGCGGTCCTCCCCGCGCCTGCACCATCGCGCGACTGAATCGGCCCGCCGCGAGGTAGTTGTCGAGCAGGGCCGTCAGGTCAGGGGCCTCCGCTCCGAAGGGCGTGAGCGGCTCCCAGCCCGTGGGCAGCTCCCACTCCACCGGAATGGGGCCGCGCACGGATTGAAGGTCGGTGGGCGCGACGAAGACCAGGGCTCCCGGGAGGAACACGTGGCGCTCGTCGCGCTTCGGCATCTCTCCGCCCCCGGGTTCTCCGAGGCGCAGGCCGTGGGCCTCCTCATCGGTCCGCACAACGTAGGACAACCGCAGCCGCCCATCTGGAGGCACCTGCGCCTCCCAGTGGTGGGGACGTGGCGTGGTGAGCGCGACGGAGGCGCCGCTTCCGTCCCGAGCGGTCACCTCGGAGACGATGCGGAAGTCGCGCCCGGCGCCCAGCGTGCCCGTCACCTGGAAGGGAATCCGGTCTCCCGGTGGGGCCCTTACATCCAGCTCGACACGCACGTCACTGGGAGACACGCGGAGCAGGTACTTCAGCCGCGCGCCCTCGGGAGTTGGAGTCCGCGCGGGATGAGACGCCGCGCAGGACGTGAGCACGACTGCGAGCACGATGAGCCAGGCGCGCCGAGGAGGACGAGGCATGGCCCTACTTTCTCCGAGGGCCCACGTGGCCCGTCAATCCATTCCCGGCGCTCGTGCGTCGGCCATGGCACTCCCGGTCGAGGACACTCCCCCTCCGCGCCCGCATTCCCCGTATGCTCGCGGGGTGATGTGGATGCGCCAGGGAGGCCCGGGACTGAGCAGCGTTCCCTGGCGCCCTCCCCTCACCTGCTGGCCGCGACTGAACCGGGGGAGCCCTCCACCGGAAGGCCGGGCCCGGCGCGCCGTGGTGGCCATGGCGCGCGTGTCTCGCGCGATGGAGCACCCTCGCAAGGTGCTGCACGTGCAGCCGTCGGCGGGAGGGCTGCTCATCGTCAGCGAGGACGAAGAGGGCCGGCGCTTCCTCCAGTTCGGCTGGCTGGGCGCATCCCAGAGCGTGGTGTGGCCGGGCTTCCCGCTGCGGCTGGAGTCGGACTACACACGGGCCATGGTGGCGGCGCTCGCCTTCGTCGAGGAGCCCCGCCGCATCCTCGTGGTGGGCGTGGGCGGCGGCGCCCTCCCCATGTTCCTCCGCGCGGTGGTCCCCGACGCCCACATCGACGCGGTGGACCTCCACCCGGAGGTCATCGACGTGGCCCGGCGCTACTTCGACTTCCACGAGGACGCGGCGCTCCACGCCCACGTGGCGGATGCGCGGCACTTCATGGCGACGCCCGGGCCCTCCTATGACGTCATCCTCCTGGACGCCTATGGGGCCCGGGGCATTCCCCCCTCCCTGGCGACGCGGGAGTTCCTCCTGTCCACCCGGGCGCGCCTGGCACCGGGCGGCGTGGTGGCCGGCAACGTGCTGCGGTTCCCCGGCAAGTGGAACTCCTCCATGGCTCGCACCTGGAAGGAGAGCTTCGCCCAGCTCCACACCTTCACCGTGGAGGAGTCCGCCAATCAAATCCTGGTCGGCCTGTCCGACTCGAGGCGGCGCACCCGCGCGGAGCTGAACGCTCGCGCCGAGCAGCTCGCGCGTGAGTGGGGCGTCGCCTTCAGCCTGCGCTCACGGGTGGCCCGGGAGTACCGGGAGTCTCCCTGGAAGGGTTCCGCCGCGAAGACGGGCCCGAAATGACGGCACGGCGTTCGTGTCAGTTCCGCTCGCTCACCAGCGGAGGGCGTGCACTCGCGGCCTCGGGGTTCCGCCTCACCGCTCCCGGTGAGATGCCGATGAAGCGCTTGAAGGCGCGGCTGAACGCGGCCTCGGACTGGTAGCCCAGGCGGCTCGCCAGCTCGCCGAGCGCCGGCTTCTCCTCCTTCAGCGAGTTGAGCGCCACGTGCATCCGCCAGCGGGCGACGTAGTGCATCGCGGGCTCACCCACGAGCTCGGTGAAGCGCGCCGCGAAGGCCGAGCGTGACATCGCCGCCTCGGACGCCAGCGACGCGAGCGTCCACGCACGCGCGGGCTCGCGGTGGATGAGCATCAGCGCGCGGCCCAGCTGCGGATCCTGGAGCGCGCCGAGCCAGCCCGTGCGCGCCGCGGGGGCCTTCTGCATCCACGCGCGGATGGCCTGGATGACCAGGATGTCCGCCAGCCGGGTGATGACCGTCTCCCCTCCCGGGCGCAGCTCCCGCGCTTCGAGCGCCATCAGCCGCAGCGTGCTCTGCATCCAGTCCGCGTGGGCGGAGTCCGCCGCGTCCTGGTGGATGACGCGAGGCAGGAGCTTCAGGAGCGGATGCGCCGCGGGATGGTCGAAGCGGACGACACCGCAGATGAGCGTCGTCCCCGCGCCCCCGCCTCCGTACCGGAGCAGCGAGTACCGCTCGCTGAGCATGTCCTGCGGAAGGCCGACCACGTCCGGCGTGGCCACGCCCGGCTCCGTCCAGAGCCGGTGGCCCGCGCCGTGCGGAACCAGCGCGAAGTCCCCCGGCTGGAGGCAGAGCGGCTCGCCGCCCCCGGATTCGAGCCAGCACCGCCCCGCCGTCACCACATGGAACCAGAGGCAGTCCGGCATCGCCGGCATCTCCAGCCCCCACGGTGCCGTCAGCTCCGACCGGCAATAGAAGGTGCCCGTCATCCGCAGGAAGTGCAGCGCCTCGCCGAGCGGGTCCACCGGAGTCCACATCCGCCTGTCCGTCATGCCCCCAGGATGCCCACGGCCCACCCGGTCCGTCCAGGCATCCTGGACGAATGAGCATGAATGAGCGACGTCCGGTCATTGAGAGTCCAGCCCCAGGAAGCCATCTTGGACGTGTGAAAGCGGCCCCACGCCCTTCCGACGGACGGAAGCGGGACATGGGGCCGAAAGGGAGCGGTCATGAGAGTCCTGGTGGTGGGTGCAACGGGAGGTTCCGGTCGGGCCACGGTGAACGCGCTGCTGTCCGCGGGGCACGAGGTGACGGCCTTCGCCCGGAGGCCGGAGGCGCTCGGCGTCACGGCGGAGCGCCTGAAGGTCTTCCAGGGGGACGCGATGAAGCCCGGCGACGTGGAGCGGGCCGTCCAGGGACAGGACGCGGTCATCGTCACGCTGGGCATCACGGAGAACGCCCTGCTCGTCCGGCTGCGCGGCAGCGCGGGCACGCCGCTGGACGTGCGCTCGGCGGGGACGCGAAACGTCATCGCCGCCATGCGCAAGCACGGCGTCCGCAAGCTGGTGGTGCAGACCACCTATGGCGTGGGCGAGACGAAGGGCCGGCTGCCGCTGTCGTGGAAGCTGATCTTCGCGCTGCTCCTCCAGCCGCAGATCCGCGACACCGAGCGTCAGGAGCGCGAGGTGCGCGAGAGCGGCCTCGACTGGGTGCTCGCGCAGCCCGTTGGGCTGACGGACGACGCGAAGGAGGAGGTCTTCCCGTCGCCCGTCGGGGAAGCCCGGGGGATGAGTGTCTCCCGCCGGAGCGTTGGCCGCTTCCTCGTCGAGGCGGCGGAGAGCGCGCGGTACATTGGCAGGTCGGTGGCCCTGTCCGCCGCGTGAGCGTCCCATGCCCCACGGTCAACCCCTCGCGTGGCCGCTGCTGGCGGCCCTCGGCTCCGGCCTCATGGCCGGTGTCTTCTTCGCGTTCTCCGCGATGGTGATGAAGGCGCTCGCCCGCCTTCCGCCCGCGGAGGGCATCCGCGCCATGCAGTCCATCAACGTCGTGGCGCTGACGCCGGCCTTCATGACGGTGTTCTTCGGCACGGCCGTGGTGTCGGTCGTCGCGGCGGTCTTCGCGCTGCGCGCCTGGGAAGCGCCGAGCGCGCGGTACGTGCTGCTGGGCAGCGTGCTGTACGTGTTCGGCGTCGTGGTTGTGACGGCCGCGTTCAACGTCCCCCGGAACAGTGCGCTGGCGGCCGTGGACCCGGCCCACGTCGATGCCGCGGCGCAGTGGACGCGCTACGTCTCGGGTTGGACCGCGTGGAACCATGTCCGCATGGTCGCGGCGCTCGGGGCCCTGGTGTCGTTCCTGTTCGGGCTGCGGGTGTGACCTACCTGCACAGTTACATGTCGGAAGAACGACACACCGGGGCAGGAAGGGCTGGGTTAGTCTGCGCGCCCAGAGAGGAGCCGACACATGCCGTACATGCTGATGATCATGGAGCCCCGAGGGCAGCGACGGACCCGCACCCGCGAGGAGGGAGAGCACGTCTTCGAGCGGATGGTGCGCTTCGGAGAGGACCTCAAGTCCCGCGGGCTCCTGCTGGCGGTGGAGTCGCTCCAGTCGGACACAAAGGGGGTCCGGGTCGAGGTGCGCAACGGCAAGCGCAACATCAGCGACGGCCCGTTCACCGAGGCCAAGGAGATGATTGGGGGCTTCTTCCTCCTGGACTGCAAGACGAAGGAGGAAGCCGTCACCATCGCCCAGCAGTGTCCCGCCGCCGAGTGGGCCACCATCGAGGTGCGCGGCGTGGGGCCCTGCTTCGACGACTGAGCGTGCCGTTCGCGCGGCGGGTGGACGGCCCGCCGCGCATCATGCGGGTGACGTCAAGCCCAGAATACCCCTCGTGGGGTAGTCTCCTGATGCTCGCTTGAGCGAAGGAGGCTGGTGTGCTGCGTCAGGAGAGAAAGGTGTTACCGAGACTGCTGATGGGAATCGGCCTGCTCGGAGCCTTGCAACTGCCGACAGCTCATGCGGAGCCTCCCCATACGAAGGCCCCCGGATGCATCAAGCGTGGATGGCCCGCGACCGTCACATGCGGAAGCACTGCGTGCTTCGTTTCGAGCTGTGGCGAAGGAAAGTGTCCCTACTGCTTCATTGAGGGCATGGAGAACCTCGCCATCAAGGGATGGGCAGTCTACACGTGCATGAATGGCGACACCGTGACAGGGAAGGCGCTGCTGTTCAACACGCTGCCCCTCAATGCGCGCCTGGGACCCTTCTGTGGCTGAGGTTTCGTGGGAGCAGGAAGCTGCCTTGGTGGCTGAGGCGCTCAACCTCCTGACCGTGCTGGCCGCACCTCGTCTCTACGCAAGGTGGTGCATGCAAGCCCCGCCTGCGGAACTGCTTACAGCGCTCCGGTCCCGCATGGCGGCGCTCGCAACTTTCTGCGCGAAGGCGTGGGGGAGCCCAGATGCGGAGCGCTTCCGGTCAGCAGCCCCCAAGGTGCAGACGCTTTCCGAGGCCCTGTCAGGCGATTCCCCCGGTAACCTCATGGAACCCGGATGGAACGCCCAGGCTCGCGAGTGCTTGGACGCGCTGGGGATCCCGGTGCCTCCTGAAGGCTGGGAAGCCTTCGAGGGGTGGCGTGCCGGCGGTGAGTGAGAGGCGGACCGCCCTTTTTGCAGTGACTCCTACCCCGCCTTTCGCTGGCTCAACCCCACGCTGCCGAGGATGAGCGTGCCCGCGACGAGCATGGTGGGCGTCATCGGCTCCCCGAGCAGCAGCCAGGCCCAGGCCACGCCGAACAGGGGGACCACGTAGGTGACGGTGGAGGCCCGAGCCGCGCCGATGCGCTGGATGAGCCGGTAGAAGAGGACGTACGCGAGGCCCGTGCACAGCACGCCGAGCATCCCCGCCGCCAGCCAGGACACCGCCGGAATGGGCTGGGACGGCCAGGTGGCCACCGCGAACGGCAGCATCAGCAGCGCCGCGCAGGACAGCGTGGCCGCGGCGACCGCGCCGGCCGGCAGGCCGTTGAGCTGACGCCGCACCAGGTTCGAGCCGATGCCGTACAGGAATGCGGCCGTCGTTCCCGCCGCGGCGGCCTCGCCGATGCTGGCCCCCGCCATCTTGCCGCTGGCGAGGATGACCACGCCCACGAAGCCCGCGAATATCGCCACCGCGCGCCGAGAGCCGATGCGCTCCTTGTAGAAGAGGAAGGCCACCAGCGCGGTGAACAGCACCGACATGCTGTTGGAGATGGCGCCGATGCCGGCCGGTGCCCGTTGCGCGGCCCAGGCGAACAGCGCGAACGGCACCGCCGAGTTGATGGCGCCAATCAGCGCCAGCTTCGGCCAGAGCGCCGGCCGCAGGGACGCCCTCGCCCGCCACAGGAATGGCATCAGCACCAGCGCCCCCAGCGCGAGCCGCAACTCCACCAGCGGCAGCGCGCCGAAGTCCTTCGCGGACACGCGCATGAACATGAACGATGCGCCCCAGATGGCGCCCAGCACGCCCAGCTCCAGCGGGGTGAGCCACGCGGTGGGGAGGGAGGGAGAAGAAACGGAACGGGTCATCGGAGAGGCATTCATGGCGGTGACACCAACCTTGCTCTTGTCTGCCCCGTATATTCGTCCCTGGGCGTTTACTCACAAGCGCATCCTTTTCTGGCCAGCCACAAGTATGATTTGAGGCTCCTCATGACATCTCGCGCCGAATGGCTCCCCGCCCTGGCGGCCTTCGAGTCCGCCGCCCGCCACCAGAACTTCGCTCGCGCCGCGGAGGAGCTGCACCTGACCGCCAGCGCGGTCAGCCACCATGTGCGCAGGCTGGAGTCGCTGCTGGGCGTCGCCCTGTTCCAGCGCCATGCGCGCGGCGTGTCGCTAACGGCCGAGGGCCGGCTGCTCGCAGACACGGCCGGCAGCGCGATGTCCTCCGTGGACGACGTGCTGCGCGGGCTGAGCACCTCACGCGACGAGAAGAACCGCGTGCGCATCACCACCCTGCACTCGCTGACGTACACCTGGCTGCTGCCGCGCCTGCCGCGGTTCGCCGCCGCGCATCCCCACATCCGCATCCACGTGGACACGGCGGCGGCGCTCACCCGGTTCGACGAGGGCGGCCCCGACCTCGGCATCCGCTACGGCGACGGCCATTGGCCCGGACTGACGGCGCTCCACCTGATGTCGGAAACGATCTTCCCCGTGGCCGCGCCCACGCTGCCGGGCTTCCGGGACGTCCGCGAGGCGGCCGATGTCGCGAAGCTGCCGCTGGTCGCGGACCTCGCCCACCATGGCTGGCCGGACTGGTTCCGCGCCGCGGGCGTGCGCGGAGCCCCGCCCGATGAGCGGTACAACTTCAGCGACACCACCGACGCGGTGAAGGCCGCGGTGCATGGCCTGGGCGCGGCGCTCGGACGCGACAAGATCATCACGCCGTACCTCGCCGACGGACGCCTCGTGCGCCTGCCCGGGCCCGCCATGCCCGCGCGCCCCAGCTACTACGTGGTCTACCCGGCCCACCAGCGGCTGCGGCCGGCCGCACGGGCCTTCATCGACTGGGTGATGAAGCAGCCGGAGGCGCCCGCCCCGGTGTAGCGCCGGGCCCACGGCCCCGGGCAGCGCCCAATTGACAGTAACCTGTCATGATGGCAGATCCCTGTCCATGAACAAGCCAACGGCGGCGGGGGAGCTGTTCACCGAGCTGGTGCTGGAGGTGTTCCGCGTCAACGGGCTCGCGCTCGAGGCGGGCGACCAGCTGAGCGAGCCCGTGGGCCTGAGCAGCGCGAGGTGGCAGGTGCTCGGCGTGGTGGACCACGAGCCCGCGCCCGTCGCGAACGTGGCCCGCATCATGGGCCTGACGCGGCAGAGCGTGCAGCAGACCGCCGACGCGCTGGAGCGCGATGGCTTCGTCGAGTACCTCCCCAACCCGCATCACCGCCGCGCGAAGCTCATCGCGTTGACACCCCGGGGACGCGAGGCGCTCCGGAAGGTCGAGGCGCGCCACGCGGCGTGGGCGAACGCGCTAGGCACGGAGGTGGACCTGAAGAACCTGCGGGCCGCGGTGAGTGGCCTGCGCCAGGTCCGCGAGCGCCTGGAGGCACACGCCTCCGCATCGGCCCACGACGCGCGAACCGGAGGTCCCCATGACGGGTGAGACGACGATTCCCATGCTGCCCTGTGTCTCGATGGACGAGACACTCGACTTCTACCGGGCCCTCGGCTTCGAGATGACCTACCGGCAGACCCGGCCGAACCCGTACTCGGTGGTGCGCCGCGGGGGCTTCGAGCTGCACTTCTACGGACTCCCGGGCCTGAACCCGGCATCGGCCCACAGCAGCTGCCTCATCGTGGTCCCCGAGGTCGCCCCCCTGCACGAGGCGCTCTCCGAGGCCCTGCGGCGGACGCTCGGCAAGCTCCCCGTCGCCGGCATCCCCCGCATCACTCGGATGAAGCCGGGCCAGGGCCGCTTCACCCTGGTGGACCTGTCCGGAAACTCCCTCATCTTCGTGAAGCGGCTGGAGGCTGGAGCCAAGGAGGAGGACGACGCACCCCGCGCCGGCTCCCCGCTGGCGAAGGCACTCGCGGCCGCCGCCCGCCTGCGGGACCTCAAGACGGACGACGCCGCGGCGGCGAAGGTCCTCGACGCGGCGCTCGCGCGGGACGAGCCGTCGGACCCTGTCGAGCGCGCCCGGGCGCTCGCCGCCCGCGCCGAGCTGGCCGTGGCCCTGGGAGAAGTGGAGCGCGCCAGGGCCCTGCGCGCCGAGCTTCAGGCCCTGCCCCTTCCCGACGAGGTCCGCGCCGACCTGCGTGACGAGCTGCGGGCGGCGGACGACCTGGAGCGCGCGCTCGGGAAGCAGGACTTCAAGGCCTGAGCGTCTCGGGCTGGGGACGTGGTCGGTGCTTGCCGGTGCACCACGGCGTGAAGGTCGCCATGGCCAGCGGGAGCGGCTCGGACTCCGGGAGGGGCTCGAACCGCTTCACGAGCCCCATCAGCGTGCCGGGCTTCTCGGGTTCGATCCAACCGAACCCCAGGGTCTGGAGCCCGTCCCGGTGCGGAGTCAGGAGGAGGTTCGACTCGTAGACCACCTGCCCGTCGAGAACGAAGAGGAGCGCGCTCTGGACCGTCGCCATGTCCGCTCCGGACGGCGGCTTGAACGCCAGATGCTTGAGCTCCTCGAGGACGGCGCGGTCCTTCAGGACGAGGCAGCCGCGCGGCAGGGCTCCCTTCAAATCGCTCACGTCCGCGGGCTCCAGGACCACGTAGGCCGCCCAGTCCCCCTGGTCGAAGTGGAACCCGCGGAACGGCGCGACGGTGTAGGGCGGCGCCGACGCGGAGGCCCTGGCCGTGTCGTCCGGTCCGGGCTCCTCCTCGGCGGTCGAGGATCGGCGACACCCCGCGGAGGGAAGCGTGGCGAGCAGCAGGGCCGTAAGACCGGCCAGGCCCTTCCTCTGATACGTGCGAGCGTCCATGGTCCCCCATCCGAGGCGCCTGGGTGCGCCCCCGGGCGGGACGCTAGCACCGCCGTTGCGAAACAGAGGTCCGGGGGATTAATGACTCCCACCGGAATCAATCGCGAGGTGGACGTTGGACGACGCAGTGAGCCGGAGAGCAGCGCTGAAGGTGATTGCGGCGGCGGGAGCCTCGACGGTCACCGCGTGCTCGCGAGGGTCCGGGAAACCAGAGGAGCGAGGGATGAGTCAGCAGGAGAGCAAGCAGCCGAGCGCCATCATCAATGCCGCCCCCCTGAGGGGCATGCCGTGGCGGACGCCGGATCCGTTCCTCTTCTGCGTGCACCACAACGACCGCTACCCGGCGGGCAACGAGCGGATGGGACCGGTCGCGTCGCTGGCGGGCCGCAACCTGGGCCAGGACTTCGACGGCCGGGACGGCTGGAACATGTACCACGGCACCGTCGTCCCCGGCTTCCCGCAGCACCCGCACCGGGGCTTCGAGACGGTGACCATCGTGCGCAACGGGCTGCTCGACCACTCGGACTCGCTCGGCGCGGCGGCGCGCTTCGGCGGCGGTGACGTGCAGTGGATCACCGCGGGCAGCGGGCTCTTGCACTCGGAGATGTTCCCCCTGCTCCAGAGCGACAAGCCGAACCCTGTCGAGCTGTTCCAGATCTGGCTCAACCTGCCCCGCGTGGACAAGCTCGCGAAGCCGCACTTCTCCATGCTCTGGGACCACGTCATCCCCCGGCACGTCGCGAAGGACGAGGCGGGCCGCGCCACCGAGGTCACCGTCGTCGCGGGCCGGCTGGGCGACGTGAAGGCTCCCCCTCCCCCGCCGAAGTCCTGGGCCGCGCGAGAGGAGGCGGACGTGGCCATCTGGACCGTCAAGATGGCGCCCGGCGCGCGCTGGACGCTGCCCGCGGCGGCGCGTGGCACGAACCGCATGTTGTACTTCTTCCAGGGCTCCGGGCTGCGCATCGGCGGCGTCGCCATCCCGGCGTCCCACTCCATCGAGCTGCGCGCCGACGTGGCGACGGAGCTGGAGAACGGGCCGGACGCGGCGGAGCTGCTGATGCTGCAGGGCAAGCCCATTGGCGAGCCCGTCGTGCAGTACGGCCCGTTCGTCATGAACTCGCGGCAGGAGATCCAGCAGGCCTTCGCGGACTACCAGCGCACCGGCTTCGGCGGGTGGCCGTGGCAGAGCGACGACCCCGTCCACCCGCGCGAAGAGGGACGCTTCGCGCGTCACGCCGACGGCCGCATCGAACGGCCTGCCTGAGCCGGGCCCGCCGCCCGCCCCGCGCCCGCTCAGTCGTCGATGGCCTGGTACACGAGCGTCCCGAAGTCGAGGAACGCCGACGAGAACTCCGGGAACATCAGGCGCTGCGTCATGAGGATGGCGACGAGTTCCTCCTTCGGGTCCGAGTACCAGAGCGTGCCGAAGCCACCATCCCAGCCGAAGCGCCCGGGGACCGCCGCCACGCCGTCGCGGCGGGTCACCATCGACAGGCCGAATCCCCAGCCCTGGTTGTCCCAGAAGCCCGGGAAGAAGCCCGAGACGGCCTTCTGCTCGGGCGTGAGCTGATCCGTGGTCATGAGCTCCACCGAGGGCCGCGACAGGATGCGCTCGCGCCCGAGCTTCCCTCCGTTCAGCAGCATCTGGCCGAAGGCGAGGAAGTCGTCAGCGGTGGACACCAGCCCGTTCGCTCCGTTCGGAAACGCGGGCGGGCGGCTCCACTGCCCGTCCACTCCATCCTCGAGCTTCAACGCCCCAGTGCCCGGGTCGAACGCGTAGCAGCTCGACAGTCGCTCGCGCTTCTCCGCCGGCACGCTGAAGCCCGTGTCCTTCATGCCGAGCGGCTCGAAGATGCGCTCGCGCAGGAACGCCTCCAGTGACTGGCCCGACGCACGGGCAATCAGCACGCCCAGCAGCTGCGCGCCCGTGTCGTACATCCATCTCTCGCCGGGCTGGTACATGAGCGGCAGCGTGGCGAACCGGCGCAGCCACTCGTCCGGTGAATGGGGCGTGGCCGGCGTCGGCGGTCCGATGCCGAGCCGCTGCGCGTTCATGGCCTGCTGGATGGGGTATGTGCTCGACGGCTCCATGATCATCCCGAAGCCCCATCGGAACGTGAGCACGTCGCGCACGGTGATGGACCGCCGCGCGGGCTCGGTGTCGTCGAGCGGTCCGTCGAGCCGCTTCAGGACCTTCCGGTCCGCCAGCTCGGGCAGCAGCCGCTCCACCGGCTCGTCCAAGCGCAACCGGCATTCCTCCACCAGAATCATCGCCGCCACCGCGGTGATGGGCTTGGTCATGGAAGTGATTCGGAAGAGCGTGTCGCGCCGCATGGGAGCGCCGCCCATCGCCTGCGTGCCCAGCGCGTCCACGTGCACCTCGCCCCGCCGGCTGACCAGCGTGACGAGCCCGGGAAACTCACCGCGCTCGACATAGCGGGCCATGACGTCGTGCATGCGGCCAAGCCGCACCCTGGACAGATTTGCAGCACTCATCACCTGTTCACCTCTCGCGCTCGATTCCCCTGGGATTCCGGCCGCGTGGCCCTCCCAGGGAAATGGGTTCGTAATTCATGTCGAATTGGCGGGGGCTGAATCGACGTGGAAATGAAGGCCGGCACACGGCCTCGCCACCCGAAAGGACCCGACCATGCGCTTCATGATCTTGATCAAGGCCAACCCGGACTCCGAGGCCGGCGTCATGCCGAGCGAGAAGCTCCTCACCGAGATGACGAAGTTCAACGAGGAGCTGGTGAGGGCCGGCATCCTGCTCGCCGGCGAAGGGCTCCACCCCAGCGCGAAGGGCGCGCGCGTCCGGTTCTCCGGCAACAAGCGCACCGTCATCGACGGCCCCTTCGCGGAGACGAAGGAACTCATCGCCGGCTTCTGGCTGTGGGAGGTGAAGTCGAAGGAAGAGGCCATCGAGTGGGTCAAGCGCGTGCCGAACCCCGACGGCGGAGAGTCGGAGATTGAAATCCGCCAGGTCTTCTCCCCGGAGGACTTCGCGGCGAGCGACCCCTCGGGCGAGATCATGAAGAAGGAGCAGGAGCTTCGCGCCCTCACCGAGTCGCGACTCAATTGAACAGGCGGGCCGCTCCGCGCCTTGCACCGGCGGGGGCAGATGCACTAGTCGAAAGCCGTGACGGCTTCCGATACGCATCGAGCAATCCAGGCAGTGTGGAGAATCGAATCGCCCCGGCTCATCGCGGGCCTCGCGCGCATGGTGCGCGACGTGGGCCTGGCGGAGGAGCTGGCCCAGGACGCGCTCGTCGTCGCATTGGAGAAATGGCCCAAGGCGGGCGTCCCGGACAACCCCGGCGCGTGGCTCATGGCCACCGCGAAGCACCGGGCCATCGACCACATGCGCCGGGGCAAGCAGGTCGAGCGCAAACACGAGGAGATTGGCCACGAGATGGAGGCCAAGCAGGAGGCGGCCATGCCGGACCTCGACGCCATGATGGATGACGACGTCGGCGACGACCTCCTGCGCCTCATCTTCACGGCCTGCCACCCCGTGCTGTCGACCGATGCCCGCGTCGCGCTCACGCTGCGCCTGCTCGGTGGCCTGACGACCGAGGAGATTGCCCGCGCGTACCTCGTCCCCGAGCCCACCGTCGCCCAGCGCATCGTCCGCGCCAAGCGCACCCTCGCCGAGGCGAAGGTCCCCTACGAGGTGCCGCGCGGGCCCGAGCTCGCCGAGCGCCTGTCGTCGGTGCTGCAGGTCATCTACCTCATCTTCAACGAGGGCTACTCGGCCACCGCCGGTGACGACTGGATGCGGCCCGAGCTGTGCCAGGACGCGCTCCGGCTGGGCCGCATCCTCGCCGAGCTCACGCCCCGGGAGCCGGAGGTGCACGGACTCGTCGCCCTCATGGAGATTCAAGCGTCACGCGCGCGGGCGCGGGTGAGCCCGTCCGGCGCACCCATCCTGCTGCTGGAGCAGAACCGCGCGCTGTGGGACCAGCTCCTCATCCGCCGCGGGCTCGTGGCCCTGGAGCGCGCCCTGAAGCTGGGCGGAGCGCCCGGCCCGTACGTGCTGCAGGCCGCCATCGCCGCGTGTCACGCGCGGGCGCGCACGGCGGAGGAGACGGACTGGGAGCGCATCGCGGAGCTCTACGGCGTGCTGGCCCGCGTCGCCCCCTCCCCCGTCGTCGAGCTCAATCGCGCGGTGGCCGTCGCCATGGCACACGGCCCGGCGGAGGGACTGGAAATCGTCGACGCGCTGATGTCGGAGCCCTCGCTGGAGGGCTACCACCTGCTGCCGAGCGTGCGCGGGGACTTCCTCTTCAAGCTGGGCCGCCTCGGCGAGGCGCGCGCGGAGTTCGAGCGCGCGGCGTCACTCACGCGCAATGCCCGCGAGAAGGAGCTGCTGCTCGGGCGCGCCGCGGCGTGTGGCGACGTGGCGCCCGAGGTGAAGCCTCCCAGGTCCCGCAACCGGCGGAACTGAAGGGGCGCCCGCGCTTCAGTCCACCTTCGCCACGCGGCGGCGGTCGCCGATGAACTCCTCGACGCCGTGGGCAATCGCCTTCGCGAGCTCGGCCTGGTACTCGCCCGAGGCCAGACGCTCCTCCTCCTCGGGGTTGGAGAGGAAGGACGTCTCCACGAGGATGGCCGGCATCTTCACGCCCAGCAGCACGTAGAACAGCGCCTCCTTGTGGCCCAGGTCCTTGATGCCCGAGTACTTGCGCGACAGGCCCGTCACCAGGGCGCGCTGCACCTGGTTGGCCAGCCGCGAGGACTCCTCGGTGTTCGCCTTCGTCGCCAGGTCCGCGAGGATGAACTGCAGGTCGCTGATGCCCTTCTCCGACGACGCGTTCTCCCGCGCCGCCAGGCGGATGGAGTAGCGGTCCGCCGACGTGTTCAGCGTGTACGTCTCCACGCCGCGCAGCTTCCGGCTCGCCGCCGCGTTGCAGTGGACGGAGATGAACAGGTCGCCGTGCTCGGCGTTGGCGAACTTCGCGCGGTCCTCCAGGCGGATGAACCGGTCATCGTCACGCGTCAGCACCACCTCCAGGCCCTTCTCGCGCAGCTGCTCCGCGAGCTTCTTCGACACGGTCAGGGCCACGTCCTTCTCGCGCGTGCCCCCCTTGCCGATGGCGCCCGTGTCGTGGCCGCCGTGGCCAGGGTCGATGATGACGCGGCGGACCTTCAGCCCGAGCTGCTCCGCCAGGGTCAGCTCCGCGCTCTTCGACTGCTTCGCCACCGCCTTCAGCCGCGCCTGCGCCACCCGGTCGTCCACCGGACGGGTGATGGGCTTCGGCGGCTCGGGCGCGGCGACGGTGATTTCGAACGGCGCCTCGGCGGCCTTCGTCTTCGGCTCGGACTTCTCCGCCGCCGCCACCGCCACGTCCGTGGCCGGGGACTTGGGGGCCTCGGGCTTCACGTCGGCCGGCTTCGGCTCGCGGGCGGGCTCCACGTCGGCGGGCTTCTTCGGCGCGGCGGCCACGGCGGCGGGCTCGTCACCCGGGGACTTCGCGTCGCGGGCCGCGGCCTCTTCGTCCGACGGGCGCTTCGACTCGGGCGTCTTCGCCTCCTTCGCGGCCAGGGCGGCCGCCACCGCGGCGTCGAGCCCCTTCTCCTGCGCCTCGGGCTCGGCGCGGGCGCGCGCGGGCGCGTTCGGGTCCAGGCGGGGAATCATCGGCGAGGGCTCGCGCGCGAGCTTCTCGATGGCATCCACCAGCGAGGAGTTGGGGCGCTCGGCCTGGGCCACGGCGGTGGCCTTCGACGCGGGCGCGGGCTTCTGCGCCGGCGCGCTCTTGGGAGCGGGCAGCGTGGCCAGCAGTTCCTTCATGTTGCGCGCCTGGTCCCCCTTGGAATGCGCGGCGAGCGCCTCCGTGAGGGTGCGGCGCGCGGCGTCCGGCTGGTCCAACCGGTTCACCTGGATGCGCGCGAGCGCCAGCGCGGCGTCATCCGCCAGCTTGTGCCGGGGGTGCGCGCTCAGCAGCTTGTTGTAGTGGGCGATGGCCGCCTTGAGGTCCTCCTCCACGAAGGAGACGCGGCTCAGCTCCTGGAGCAGCTCCGCCGCGGTGAAGAGGGCGTCCGGGGCACGGGCCGACTTCGGGTGGTGACTGGCCACCGCCTCGAACTTGCGGACGACGTTGAGCCAGTGGTGACGCAGCTTGCGCCGGGCCGCGTCGTCCTTGAGCGCGTAGTACGCGCGCCGCGCGCCCTGGTAGGCCTCCTCGGCCTCGTTCCGCTTCGCCGCTCCCACCGTGCTCGGGGCGAGCAGCAGCAGCAGGGGCAGGACGAGAGCGAGGCGCATGGATTCCTCCGGCGGACTGGGAGCTACAGGCGTGTGTCACACGGCCCCATGTCACCGGCAAATTTTCGGCCCCCTCCGTCTCCCGTCAGCGCACCCAACCCAGCGTCTTCACGAGGTCCTGGTCGATGACGCGCGCCCAGCCGGGTTGGCGGGGCACGACGGCCGCCAGCACCTTGTCGCCGTTGCGCACGGGCGCCCTGCCGGGGCGCACCCGCGCGCGCACCGCGTGCTTCACGTCCTGCCGGAAGTAGTGCGCGGGAAACACCACCTCGCGCCGCGTCTCCGGCAGCGGCCCGTCGGGCGTCAGCCACACCAGCGCGCCCAGCCGCAGCGGCTCCACCTCCGCGCGCCACAGCCGACGGACCTCCCACGCGAAGAGGCCGAGCGCCAGGAGCACGCCCAGGCCCAGGCCCCACGGCAGCAAGCCCACGCGCGAGGCCCGCGCCCGCGCGAAGCCCGCCTCGCGGGGACGGTCCGGACGCAGGGGGTCCACGAGCAGCTTCACCCGCGCGCCGCGCCCCAGCCCCTCCGCGTACTCCGCGAAGGTCGTCACGCCGGACACCGAGTGGTCCACGGAGTTGAAGGTGTAGAGGACCTCGAGCGAGCCCTCCGCGCCGTCACGGGCGTCCGGGGGCGGCAGCCGCGAGGCCACCACCAGTCCCTCCACCTCTTCGGCGCGCGCGGTGAAGGACTGCTCCTCCACGAAGAAGCGCCCGGCCCAGGCGGCGCCCGCGCCGAGGAGCGCGATGACGGCGAGGCCCAGCACCGCGCCCCGCACGAGGCGCCCTACCGCGCCGGGCACCTGCGCGAGTCGCACCTTCCGGGGCGCATGGGGAATGGCGAGCTGCATGCGGCCCGCAGCCTACTCCACCCGCGCGTCCCCACCGCGTCCCCGTCTCCGCCGGCCGGCCCGCCCGGCTCAGGTCTGCTCGGGCGGGAGCCGGACCCACACGCCGCGGAAGCGCTTGCGGCTCGGGTCCTTCAGCTTCTTGCACTCGACGCCGTCGAGCGGGAGGGAGCCGTCGTCACTGAGGAGGAGGATTTCCTCCGCCGTCTCCGGCGTGAAGAAGGCCTCGGGGTTGAGCCCGGTGAGGTCCACGTCGCGGACCTCGACTGGGGCGTCATCCCCGCCGCGCCACGTGAAGAGGCGCGAGGTGGCCTCGCTCGCGGTGCCGCCGCTGATGATGAGGTAGCGCCCGCGCCACCACGACAGGGAGCGGATGCCCAGGCCGCCCAGGTCCAACAGCTTCGGCTCGCCCAGGCGGGCCCGCTCGCCGTCGCGCACCATCTCCTTCGGATTCAGGATGGGCACCACCAGCGCCTTCCCCTCGGGCACCGGACTGCGGAAGCCGATGATGAGCGAGTGGCCATCCGCCATCGCCGTCATGCCCTCGATGTTCAACCCGCCGGGGGCCTTCGGCGGCAGCGCCTCGGCCTGGGCCAGGGAGAACCGGGCCAGCCGCGGATCCGCCAGGAGGTCATCCAGCAGGTGCGTGTACGCGCGGCCCACCAGCTTCGGGCCGGCATCCGTCTCCTGCGTGGCGAAGAAGCGCAGGCGGCTCGGCTGCTTCTTGCCGGAGCTGTTGCGGCCGTGCGACGTCAGCCAGAAGGACAGCGACTCCAGTTGCGTGGCCGCTTCGATGTCCGTCTCCGGCGCCTTCTTCTTGATGGGCAGCTCCAGGTCCGGTGACAGGTCCACGCTCTGCACCGGCACTCCACCCCGCTTCGCGTCGTAGACGCGGAGGATGTTGTCCTCGTCGTCGCCCACCACGAACTTCTCGCCGCCGAGCGCCACCGCCCCGGAGGCGTCACACATTCCCTCGAAGACGATGGGCGCGCGGCCCTGGACGGTGCTCGCGGTGCTCACCGGAGCGGCCACAGGTTGTTGCTCGGGCACGCCACGGGCGGCGCAGCCCGTGGCCAGGACTCCCACACAGATGAATGCCAGCCTCATGGACCGACATTCATTGGCACGACACCCCGCTTCGGGGAGTGGCGCGAGACGGACTGTCATCCGAGCGACAGGCGGAAGCCCGCTGAGAGCCCGCCTGCCCCCGTCTACTCCAGCTCCCGCTGCAGCCGGGCCAGCAGGTTGAGCGCGTCCAGCGGTGTCATCCGGTCGATGGTGATGGCCTTCAGCGTGTCCATCACCTTCTGCTGCGCGGGAGACAGCGACGGCCCGGAGGGCTGCAGCGTGGGCGCCGGCTCCGCCACGAAGAGCCCGAGCTGCCCGGTGGAAGCGCCCTTGCGCGCCGGCTGCCGCACCGCCACCCGGGGCCGGCCCGCGTCGTCCAGCTCGCCCGACTCCAGGTTCTGCAGGAGCTCCCGCGCCCGCGCCACCACCTCGGGCGGCAGGCCCGCCAGCTTCGCCACCTCGATGCCGTACGAGCGGCTCGCCCCGCCCGGCACCAGCTTGCGCAGGAAGATGACCTTGCCGCCCTGCTCCTTCACGGCGATGCACAGGTTCTTCACCTTCGGCCGCTCGCGCGCCAGGTCCACCAGCTCGTGGTAGTGCGTGGCGAACAGCGCGCGCGCCCCCACCTTGTCGTGCAGGTGCTCCGCCACCGCCCAGGCGATGGAGAGCCCGTCGAACGTGGACGTGCCGCGACCAATCTCGTCCAGGATGATGAGGCTCTTGCGCGTGGCGTGGTGGAGGATGTGGCTCGTCTCCGTCATCTCCACCATGAAGGTGGACTGCCCGCGCGCCAGGTTGTCCGCGGCGCCCACGCGCGTGAAGATGCGGTCGCACAGGCCGATGCGCGCCGACTTGGCCGGGACGAACGAGCCGGCCTGCGCCATCAGCGCCGTCAGCGCCACCTGCCGCATCACCGTGCTCTTGCCGGCCATGTTGGGGCCGGTAATCACCAGGAGCTGCGCGTCCTCCGGGTCCATGCGCACGTCGTTGGGGACGAAGGACTCCCCCGCCCCCAGCATGCGCTCCACCACCGGGTGCCGCCCGGCGGTGATGGACAGCACCTCCGACGCGTCCACCTCCGGCCGCGTGTAGCCGTACTCCGCCGCGCAGCGCGCGAAGGACAGCAGCGCGTCCGCCGCCGCCACCGCCTCCGCCGCCGAGCGGATGCGCGGCGCCTCCGCCACCACCTTCGCCCGCAGCTCCTCGAAGAGCTGCAGCTCCAGCACGCACCGCCGCTCCTCGGCGGTGAGCACCTGCTCCTCGTACTCCTTCAGCTCCGGCGTGACGAAGCGCTCCGCGCCCACCGTGGTCTGCTTGCGGATGTAGTCCGAGGGCACCAGGTGCAGGTTCGCCTTCGTCACCTCCAGGTAGTACCCGAAGACCTTGTTGTAGCGGACCTTCAGCGAGGAGATGCCCGTGCGCTCCTTCTCCCGCTGCTCAACCTGCAGGAGCACGTCCTTGCCGGACGTGGACAGCGCCACCAGCTTGTCCAGCTCCGCGTGGTAGCCGGAGCGAATCATCCCGCCTTCCTTCAGCGTCACCGGCGGCTCGTCCGCCACCGCCCGCAGCAGCAGCTCCGCCAGCTCCGGCAGCGCCCCCAGGGGCCCCGCCAGCGACTGGAGCAGCGCGGACTGGCACCGCGCCAGCGCCGCCCCCACCCGGGGAAGCTGCGCCAGCGACAGGCCCAGGGCGCGCAAGTCCCTCGCGTTGCCCGCGCCCAGCGACAGCCGGCCGCACAGCCGCTCCAGGTCGCCCACCTCCTTGAGGAGGGTGGCCAGCTCCTCGCGCCACACGCTGCGCGCGGACAGCTCCTCCACCGAGTCCAGGCGCGCGTGGACTTCCGGCAGCGAGCCCAGGGGGGCGGCCAGCCAGCGCGCCAGCTTGCGCGCGCCCAGGCTCGTCACCGTCCGGTCCAGCACGCCCAGCAGCGAGCCCTTGCGCCCGCCGTCCCGCTGGGAGCGCAGCACCTCCAGGTTGGCCCGGGAGGACTCGTCCATGAGCAGGTTGCCGGCGCGCTCCTGGCGGCTCAGCCGGTCCACGTGCGCCGCGGCCGTCTTCTGCGTGTCCTTGAGGTAGCGCAGCGCCGCGCCCGCCGCCCCGGTGGCCAGGGGCGCGTCGTCCAGCCCGAAGGCGGACAGCGACTGCACCGAGAAGTGGCTGCGCAGGTAGCCCGCCGCCCGCGTGGGCTCGAAGGCCGCCGCTTCACCCTCCGCCACCGCCGGCGTGCGCGACAGCCGGCCGCACAGCTGGGCGATTTCCGCCGAGTTTCGCTGCCCCACGGGCACCAGCAGCTCCCGGGGCTCCACGCGCGAGAGTGACTCGGCCAGCTCCGCCACGGTGGCGGCCTCGAGCGCGAGGAACTCGCCGGTGGACGCCTCCAGGAGCGCCGCGCCCCAGCCCCGCTCGCTCCAGCACACGGCGGCGAGGAAGTTGCTGGCCTGCGGCTCCAGCACCTCCTCGTCCAGCACCATGCCGGGCGTAATCACCCGCGTCACCTCGCGGCGGACGATGCCGGGCCCGCTGCCGGGCTCCTCCACCTGCTCGCAGATGGCCACCTTCAGGCCCTCTCCGATGAGGCGGGCGATGTAGCGGCGGGCCGAGTGGTACGGCACCCCGCACATGGGCACCTTGTCCGCGCCCTTGGCCCGGGCGGTGAGGGTGATTTGCAGGAGCTCCGAGGCCTTGACGGCGTCCTCGAAGAACATCTCGTAGAAGTCCCCCAGCCGGAAGAAGAGCACCGAGTCCGGGTGGAGGGCCTTCAGCTCCAGGTACTGCCGCATCATCGGTGTCAGGGAGGCGATCTCCCGCGCGCCCGCTCCCTCGCCCGGCCCCGGGCCGACGTCCTGAGTCACGTCACCGGAGGGGTCCACCGCTGCCTTCGTTGCCTTCGCCTGCTGCGTCACGGCCATCCCTGCCCTTCTCTCACGACCCGACCTGCGGATCAATGAACGCGCCACCCTACCTGCCGCGTTCCCTTAGCACCCACCTCCGACACCCCGACACTTCGCCAGCCAGGGGCATCCGAAAACGGGTGCGCCCGCCCGCCAGGACGTGCATCTTGCCGGCGCCATGGAGACGCCCCCTTCCGTTCCTCGCGCGGCGCCACCGCCACCCGTCCCCGCGCTGTTCCGCGTGGCCATCGCCCCGGTCCAGGCCTTCTTCCGGCTGGAGGCCGCCAGCGGCATCCTCCTGGCGGTCTGCGCGGTCGCCGCCATGGTGTGGGCCAACTCGCCCTGGGCCGCCATCTATACAGGCCTGTTCGACGCCCGCCTGGAGCTGGGGGTGGAGGGCATGCGGGCCCACTTCACCTTCCGGGAGTTCGTCAACGACGGGTTGATGACGCTCTTCTTCTTCGTGGTGGGCATGGAGATCAAGCGGGAGCTGGCCGCGGGCGAGCTGCGCTCGTTCTCCCGCGCGGTGCTGCCGCTCATCGCCGCGCTGGGCGGCATGGTGGTGCCCGCGCTCCTCTACGTCGCCTTCAACGCCGGCACCCCGTCCATGGCCGGCTGGGCCATTCCCATGGCCACGGACATCGCCTTCGCCATCGGCTGCCTCACGTTGGTGAAGGCCCGGGTGAGCCACGGGCTGGTGGTGTTCCTCACCGCCCTGGCCATCTTCGATGACATCGGCGGCATCCTCGTCATCGCGCTCTTCTATGGGTCCGGCCTGCACGTGGAGTGGCTGCTGGCCAGCGTGGGCGTGGTGGTGGTTCTCCTGGGCTTCGGCCGCTTCTACGTGCGCAACGGCATGCTCTACGCGCTGGCCGGCGCGGCGCTCTGGTACACCCTGCACCACGCGGGCATCCACGCCACGCTGTCCGGCGTCGTGCTCGGGCTGTGCATCCCCGCGCTGCCCATCCGTAGCGGCCGCGAGGTGCTGAGCGAGCTGCACCAGTTCGTGGACAGCTGCATCCTGCAGAACGCGGATGAGCAGGTGAGCGGCGCGCAGATTCTCTACATCGAGGAGCGGCTGGAGGACGTGGAGTCGCCGCTCAACCGCTTCGTGCACCTGTGGCACGGGTACGTGGCGTACGGCATCGTCCCGCTGTTCGCGCTGGCCAACTCCGGAATCTCCCTGGAGGGCATGGGGCTGGGAGACCTGCTCAAGCCCCTGCCGCTCGGCATCATCGTGGGGCTGTTCGTGGGCAAACAGCTGGGCATCTTCCTCTTCACCTGGGTGGCGGTGAAGGCGCGGGTGTCCGCCATGCCGGGCGGGGCCGGGCCGGGCCAACTGCATGGCGTGGCGGTGGTGGCGGGCATCGGCTTCACGGTGGCGCTGTTCGTGGCGGGGCTGGCCTTCCTCCAGGACGCGGAGCTGCTGAGGGAGGCCAAGCTGGGCATCCTGGTGGGCTCGCTCGTGTCCGCGGTGGTGGGCTACGTCCTCCTGCGCTTCGTGGCGAAGCCGGCGGTCCCGGCATAACGTAGGGGACAAAGGGGCGGCGCCGTGATTCTCCAGGACCTCAACCGCGTTCGGCAGATCTCCGTCATCGCGGTCCGGCATGGCTTCGGCGAGCTGGCCGAGCGCGCCGGGCTGTGGCGCATCCTGGGCCGCAAGGAGAAGGTGGAAGTCTCCCCGGAGGCCCAGCGCGCCTCCACCGCCCGGCGCTTCCGCATGCTGCTGAGTGATTTGGGCCCCACCTTCATCAAGCTGGGCCAGGTGCTCTCCACCCGCGCGGACCTGCTGCCCGCCGAGTACATCGACGAGCTGTCGCTGCTGCAGGACCACGTCGTCCCCATTCCCCTGGAGCAGGTGCACGCGCAGATTCGCGAGTCGCTGGGCAAGGAGGTGCAGGACCTGTTCGCGCAGATAGACCCGGTGCCGCTGGCCGCCGCGTCCATCGCCCAGGTGCACCGCGCGATTACGCTCCAGGGGGACGAGGTGGTGGTGAAGGTGCAGCGGCCGGGCATCGCCGCGAGCATCGACTCGGACCTGGGGGTGCTGCGCAGCCTGGCGCGCCTGTTGGAGGCCGTGGTGGAGGAGACGGGCGTCTACACGCCCTCCGGCATCGTGGACGAGTTCGACCGGGCCATCCACGAGGAGCTGGACTTCATCAACGAGGCCAACAACATCCGCGCCTTCCTGGAGAACCACCGGGAGCGGCCGTACCTCAAGATTCCGCGCGTGTACTCGGAGCTGTCCAGCCGCACGGTGCTGACGCTGGAGTTCATCCGCGGGGTGAAGATCAACCAGGCGCAGCTGGCGGAGGAGGACCGGAAGGTCATCGCGCAGCACATCCTGGAGGCGTCGTTCCGCCAGCTCTTCGACGACGGGCTGTTCCACGGGGACCCGCACCCGGGGAACATCCTGCTGCTGGAGGGCAACCGGCTGGCGCTGCTGGACTTCGGCGTGGTGGGGCGGCTGACGCGGCCCATGCAGGAGACGCTGGTGATGCTGTGCCTCGCGGTGGCGCTGAAGGACAGCGACTCGGTGGCGCGCATCCTCTACCGCGTGGGTGTGCCGGACGCGCGCGCCAACCTGGTGGGCTTCCGCAACGACATCGAGGGCATCCTCGGCCAGCACCTGGCCACCACGCTGGGCCAGGTGGACACGCGCTCGCTGCTGCGCGACTTGCTGGACCTGGCGGTGAAGTACCGCATCCGGATTCCGAAGGAGTACGCGCTGCTCAGCCGCGCGTCCGTGTCCACGGAGGGCATGCTGCGCAGCCTCTACCCGGAGATGAACATCATCGAGGTGGCGCTGCCGTACGCGAAGGAGCTGCTCGCCGGGCGGTATGACCCGTCGCAGCTGCAGGGCGGGCTGATGCGGACGCTCCTGCGCTTCCAGTCCATGGCGGCGGACCTGCCCACGCAGCTGTCGCAGATTCTCTTGGACATGGAGTCCGGCAAGTTCACCGTCACGGTGCGCGCGGACCAGTTCGAGAAGCTCAACGAGAATCTGCGCAGCGCGGCGGTGATTGCCTTCCTGGGCCTGTGCGCCTGTGGGTTCATCGTGGGGGCGTTCATCGCCTTCGCGCCGAAGCCGTGGATGTACGGCGGGGTGCCGGTGCTGGGCGTGGTGGGCATCGCCCTGGCGGCGGCGCTGTTTGGCGCCGTCCTCACCTGGTACCTCTTCGGCGGGCGCGGGCTGGGCAAGGTGCGGCTGAGCCGCTTCCTGAAGAAGCAGAAGCCGAAGCGCAGGTAGGGCGGACCCGCGCAGGTCCGCCCTACCTCCTGTCGCTACACCGGCCGGCGGAACAGGTCCGCGAGGTCCGCGGGGAGCTGCGAGGCCACGGCGGCCACCTCGTCCTCGGGGATGCGGTCTCGGACGGCGGTGAAGACGGTGGTCACCACGCGGAAGGCCTGGTCCACGGGGATGCGCAGGTGGTCCGCCACGTCGGAGATGAACTCGTCGCGCGACATCCGCTTCGCGTGCGACGGGCCCCGGTGGATGTCACAGGCGCCGATGAGCCGGCCAATCCGGTCTCCCAGCGCGCGCATCAGCTTCACGTCCTCGCCGTCGGACAGGCGCCGCGCCAGGGTGCAGAGCACGGCGTCCGCCGCGTCGCGCGAGTTGACGCCGTTCACCCGCAGCTCCTGGCTGTTCTGCAGCTCCAGCATGAAGGCCTGGCGGTCCGCGGGCTCGTCCCGTCCCTTCACCGGCTCGGCCGAGAAGTCATGAGGGGGTTCGGTGTGCTGCGCCATGGGGTCGTCTCCTTGTTCGCGGTGTGTAGGGAGTCATGGCGTGTCCGCCTGACGTCAGTCACGGTGGCCATGCCCCGCGCCGCCATCAGCCGGGAGCCGACGGCACCTCCCGCCGCGAGCCCGGAGCCGGGAGCCCGCTGGGACGTACGCCCCTGCCCTGCTCACTCCGCGGCAGGCGCGCCGTGGAGACTCGCGGCAACCGCCCGCTCCCGTGGCGCCCTCACTTCGCGGCGGGGACCTCGGGCGGCTTCGAAGCAGCGGGAGCCAGTGTGTTCAGCACCACCGCCCCACCCTTCATGACGAACCGGACGCGCTGAAGCTCGGTGATGTCGGCCAGCGGATCTCCCGAGACGGCCACCAGGTCGCCGTAGCGTCCCGGCTCCAGCGTGCCGACGTGCTGCTGGAGGCCGAGCAGCTCGGCGGCCCGCGAGGTGGCCGAGCGCACGGCCTCGATGGGCGGCAGGCCCGCGCGGTGGAGCGCGATGGGCTCCATGGCATTGCGGCCCTGCTGCCAGGCCGTGCTCGCGTCGAAGCCGCTGACAATCTTCACGCCGAGCTGGTGGGCGAGCGCCACCATCTTCCGCGCCCCCGCCAGCCGTTCCTCGAAGCGCTGGCGCGCGGCCGCGTTGGGAGCGCGCTCCGCCAGTGCCTCGAGGATGCCCACGGTGGGCACCAGGAAGGCGCCCTTCTTCTGGAGGAGCTCCAGCGCGGCGCGGTCCGCGTCGTGGCCATGCTCGATGGAGTCCGCCCCCGCAGTGAGCGCGTTGCGGATGGCCTCGGGGGTGTTGGCGTGGACGGCGGCCTTGCGCCGGGCCTTGTGCGCCTCCTCGATGATGACGCGCAGCTCGTCGACGGTGAGCGTGGGCGTGGCCCAGTCCGCGTAGATTTTCAGCAGGTCCGCGCCCTGCCCCAATTGCTCGCGCGCGGCGCGGCGGGCCTCCTCCACGCCGCTGACGAACTGTGCCCCCGTGGGCAGGTCCTTCACGTCGGGCGAGGTGCCGAACGGGTGGTACGCGCCCACCGCCGCGATGCCCTTCGTGGCCACCAGCATGCGGGGCCCCTCCACCAGCCCCTGCCGGATGGCGTCGCGCAGGGCCACGTCCGCGAAGCCGCTGCCCTCGTTCTCCACGTCGCGCACGGTGGTGAAGCCGGCGCGCAGCGTGGCCCGGGCGTTGGCCGCACCCTCCAGCGCGCGGGTGGCCTGGGACTTCTTGAGCAGGGCCAGCTCGTAGCCGTCCGGCGTCTCCTCCTGGCGCGCCATGAGATGCGTGTGGCCGTCGATGAGCCCCGGCAGCACCGTGGCCTCGCCCAGGTCCACCACCTCCGTGCCCTCGGGAATCGCGAGCCCCGGGCCGGCCTTCACGATGCGCTCACCCTCGATGAGGATGACCGGCTGGCTCACGTACCTGCCGCTCTTCACGTCGAGCATCCGCGCGGCACGCACGGCCACGCGGCGGGGCGTCGCGGCGGGCTGGGCCGTGGCGACGGCGCCAAGGGTCAACGTCAGCAGGGACAACACACGGGCAAGCCGCTTCACGAAGCCTCCAGTGGAAAACAGAAACGCTACGCAGCGTAGCGCGCGGCGGGGCGGGTGAGGCCGCGACGTCGGAAACCCGACGCGTCCCTCGAATCTCTGAGGTTGTCAGCCGCTCACCCTCAGATCTTCGAGGGGCCCATCCGCTCGCATCGCGCGTACACTGCTTCGCGAAACAGGGGCCGGCCATCTCGTCACCTTCACCGGAGGGAGAGCCATGTCCTGGAAGCACCCTGCATCACTCTCGCTGCTCACGCTGTGCCTCACCGCCTGCGGCGGACCGCCCGACGCAGGCGCGCCCGAGGAGACCGCCGCCACGCGGGAGGCGCCGGCCCATACCTCGGAGGCCGCCGAGCACACCTCCCCACCGCCTGATGGGGACACGGTGCCCCCTTCCGGAGACGAGGGCTCCGATGCCACGCCCTCCACGCCAGGTGACGCCGCTTCCGGCGAGGGAGCCGGCCGGGACGAGCCGCCGCCCGCGGCGCCGCGTGTCCCCAGGCTCCTCATCGTTCCCAAGCAGTACCCTACCATCCAGGCCGCGGTGGACGCCGCGGAGTACGGGGACACCATCCACGTCGCGCCCGGCATCTACACGGAGCACCTCCGCCTGAAGAGCGGCATCCGCCTGTCGAGCCTCGGCGCGCCCTACACCTTCCTGGACGCGAAGGGCGCTTCCCGGAACCTCATCGACTTCACCGGCGCCACGGACGTGATCATCTCCGGCTTCACGTTCCGCAACGTGGGCTCCGACACCCACTGCGTCATGAACAGCGACCTGACGCGCTGGTGCTCGGGCAACTGGTACGCCGCGGCCGTCTACGCGGACGGGCACTGGCCGTCGTCCGCGCGCGTGGAGAACAACATCTTCGAGCACAACGGCAACGCCGTGCTGCTCTACTTCCAAGCGAAAGCCGAGGTGCGCCGAAACCTCTTCCGCGAGAACGACCACGCCCTCACCTTCCCCCATTTCCAGGACAGGGCGACCGTCGAGGGCAACATCTTCTGGAACAACCGCGAGCTCGCCATCGGCGTGATTGCCGGCTACATCGACATCCGGCGCAACTTCATCGCGGGCTCGGCCGTGGGCATCCTGCACAGCTACGTCCAGACCGGCGATATCCGCTGCAACCTCTTCTTCCGGAACGGGGAGCACGTCGCGGAGACGCACCATGTCCCGCAGCGCGTCCGCCTGGGGGAGGATGGCAACGTGGTGCTGGACCCGCTCTTCATGGACCCCGAGGCCGGAGACTTCCGCCTCCACCCCGACTCGCCCCTGAAGACGCTGGAGTGCCTGGGCGACCTCGGCCATGAGGGCCTGGGCCCCGAGTCCAAGGACTGAAAAAAGCCGACGCCGCCAGCCCCACCCGGAAACCCCGGGAGCGCTGGCGGCGCGCGTGGAACGGAACCTCCGTTCCGCGGTCAGCCGTGGGTGGCGGGCCGGGCCTCGTCGGTGCGAGGCGGGTGCGCTCCGGCCTCGTCGTCCGGCGTCTTGCCCCTCCAGGTGGCCAGCCGCGTCTTCATGCGGTCCGCCACCACGTAGAAGGCGGGCACCACCAGCAGGCTGAGCACCGTGGACACGGACAGGCCGCCCAGCACCGCGATGGACATGGGCGCGCGCGTCTCCGAGCCCGCGCCCAGCGCCAGCGCCGCCGGCACCGCCGCCATCATCGTCGCGGTGGACGTCATGAGAATCGGCCGCAGCCGCACCGGGCCGGCGCGCTGCATGGCCTGCACCGCGTCCGCCCCGCGCTCGCGCTCCTGCAGCGCGTAGTCCACCAGGATGATGGAGTTCTTCTTCACGATGCCCATCAGCAGCAGGAGGCCAATCATGCTGAAGATATTCAGCGTCGTCCCCGTGGCCAGCAGCGCGAAGGCCGCGCCCGCCACCGACAGCGGAAGAATCGTGAGCACCGTCACGGGGTGCAGGAACGAGTTGAACTGCGCGCCGAGCACCATGTACGCCACGCCAATGCCGAGGAAGAGCGCGAAGAACAGGCTGTTCATCGAGTCGCGGAAGGCCACGCTCGCGCCGCCCGCCACCACGCGCACGCCGCCGGGCAGGTCCTTGGCGAGCTGCTCCACCTGCGCCAGCGCCTCCTGCTGATTCGAGCTCGGCGCCACGTTGCCGTAGATGCTGATGGCGCGCTCACGATCCCTACGGGTGATGGCCTGCAGCGCCGGGCGCTCCTCCTGCGTCACCAGCGAGGACAGCGGCACCAGCGCGCCGCTGGCGGTGCGCACCTTCAGCACCGACAGGTCCTCCGGCCGCGAGCGCTGGTCCGCCAAGAGGCGCATGCGCACGTCGATGCGCCGGCCGCCGGTGCTGTACTTGCCCACGCGAATGCCGCCCACCAGCGCGTTGATGGTGGTGGCCACCGCCTGGATGGGCACGCCCAGGTCCGCCGCGCGCGCCCGGTCCGGCGTAATTCGCAGCTCCGGCATGCCGAGCTGGTAGTCCGAGTCCACGTCCACCACCTTGCCGCCGGCCTGGAGCTTCTCGCGCATCTCCGTGCTGGCCTCCACGAGCTGCTCCCAGTCCGAGCCGCGCACGCTGAACTCCACCGGGAAGCCGCGCTGCGCGGTGAAGCCGCTCTGCGACTGGTCCTGCACCACCGCGCGCAGGCCCGGGTAGCTGTTCAGCTCCTTGCGGAGGATCTGCTGGAACTCCGCCTGGGGCATGCGCTCGTCGGGCGGCTTGAGGCTGACGAACATGATGCCGCTGTTCACCGCGCCGCTGCCGAAGCCTCCCACCACGGAGAAGACGCGCGTGACCTCCGGACGGCTGCTGGCGAACTCCTCCGCCCTCTTGAACAGCCGGTCCGTCTCCTCCAGGTTGCTGCCCACCGCCGTCTGCAGGCGCACCAGCAGGCGGCTCTGGTCCTGCGAGGGAACGAACTCGCTCGGCAGCGCGCGGAAGGCGAAGGCGCTGATGCCCAGGATGACCACCGACGCGCCCAGCACCCACCAGGGCCGCTTCAGGCCCCAGGCCAGCGTGCGCCCGTAGCCGCGCTCCAGCTTCTCGAAGGCGCGGTCCACCACCACGCCCACCCGGCTGCGGCCCTCGCGCGACGTCTTGAGGAGCTGCGCGCACCGCGCCGGCGCCAGCGTGATTGCCTCCACGTAGGACAGCAGCACCGCCACGCAGAGCGTCACGCCGAACTGGAGGAAGAACTTGCCGATGACGCCCTTCATGAAGACGACGGGCAGGAAGATGGCCACCACCGCCAGCGTGGCCGCCAGCGCCGCGAAGGTGATTTCCGCGGTGCCCTCGCGCGCCGCGCTCACGCGGTCCTTCCCCTCCTCCGCGTGCCGGAAGATGTTCTCCAGCACCATGATGGCGTCGTCCACGACGATGCCCACCGCCAGCGCGAGCCCCAGCAGCGTGAAGGTGTTGAGCGTGAAGCCGAGGAAGTAGATGACGGCCACCGTCCCCAGGAGCGACATGGGGATGGCCAGCACCACGTTCATCGTGGAGGACAGCGAGCCCAGGAACACCCAGCAGACGAAGGCGGTGAGGATGCACGCCAGCAGCAGCTCGAACTCGATTTCGTGGACGCTCTCCTCGATGAACTGCGTCGAGTCGAAGTTGATGCCCAGCTGCATCCCCTCCGGCAGGTCCTTCTGCATCTTGTCCAGCTCGGCGCGGATGCCCTGGGCCACCGCCACGGCGTTGGCGCCGCGCTGCTTCTTGATGCCCAGGCCCTGCGCCGGCTCGCCGTTGATGCGCGCCGCGCGCCGCACGTCCTCGAAGCCGTCCTCCACCAGCGCCACGTCGTGCAGGTAGATGGGCTGGCCGCCCTGCTCGCGGACGATGATTCTGCGCAGCGTCTCCAGGTCCAGCGCCTCGCCCATGACGCGGACGTTGACCTCGCGGCCCTCCGTCTCGATGCGGCCGGCGGGCAACTCCACGTGCTCGCGCTGGAGCGCGGCGGTGATGTCCGTGACGGTGAGGCCGAGCGCGTCCAGCTTCTGCGCGTCCACCCAGATGCGCACGTTGCGCTCCAGCAGGCCGCCCAGCTGCACCTCGCCCACGCCGGGCACCGTCTGCAGGCGCTCCTTCACGCGGTAGCGGGCGTAGTCACCCACCACCTGCTGGCTGAAGGGGCCGGAGACGCCCACCCACATGATGGGCTGGTCCTCGGGGTTGTTCTTGGAGATGACGGGCGGGTCGATGTCCTGCGGCAGCCGGCGCGCGGCCTGGCTCACGCGCGTCGTCACGTCCTGCAGCGCCAGGTCCACGTTGCGCGACAGGTCCAGCTCCACCGTGATGCTGCCGCCGCCCTGGCGCGCGTTGGAGGTGATGCTGGTGACGCCCTCCACCTGCGTCACGGCCTCTTCAATGGGCTCGATGACGTCGCTCTCGACGGCCTCGGGGTTGGCCCCTTCCCAGGTGACGCCGATGTTGATGGTGGGGAAGTCGACGTCCGGGAACTGGCTGATGCCGATGCGCTGCGCGGCCACCAGTCCGAAGACGATGGTGGCCGCCATGATCATCCACGCCAGGACGGGCTTCTTGATGCAGGCTTCCGTGAGGCTCATCTGCGGGCACCTCCGCCGCTGGTACCGCCGCCGCCCTCGGGCTTCGCGCCCGGCTCTCCCTTGAGGGTGGGCTTGGGGCCCTCGGCGATGCGCACCGCCACGCCGTCGCGCAGGGCCTCGCCGCCGCGCACCACCAGCGTCTCGCCGGCCTTCAGGCCGTCGCGCACCTCCACCCGGCCATCCGCCGTGCGCATGCCCAGCTCCAGCACGCGCTCGCGGGCCTTGTCGCCCTCCACCACGTACGCGAGGAAGCCCTTCTCGCTGGCGCGCACCGCCGTCTGCGGCACCACCGGGCTGCCGCCCCGCGTCTCCACCGGCACCGCCACCGTGGCGAAGGAGCCCGGCCGCAGCCGCTTCACGGCCTCGCCGGAGATCTCCGCCGTCACCGGCACCATGCGGCTGGCGTCGTCCGCGGCCTCGGCCACGTGGGTGATCTTCGCGGTGAAGTCGCCGCCCAGCGAGCGCACGGTGAAGCGCGCCGGCATGCCCGGCTGGATGCGCGCGACGTCCGCCTCGGGCACGGTGAAGCGCAGCAGCATGGGCTCGCGCCGCAGCAGCGTGGCCATGACGAGGCCCGGCTGCACGTACTGGCCCGTCTGCACGGTGCGCGTCTGCAGCACGCCGTCCATGGGGGCGCGCACGTAGGCGTCGCGCTGGTTGAGCTGCGCCTGGTCCAGGAGCGCCTTCGCCGCGGCGACCTCCGCCTCCGCGGTGCGGGCGCGCGTCTGGTACGTCTCGAGCTGCTCGGTGGGCAGCAGGCCCGGCCGCGCCTCGTTGACGGCGGCGCGGCGCTCGGCGCCGGCCTGGGCCTCCACCAGCGAGGCCTTCGCCTTGGCCAGCGCGGCCTCCGCGGAGCGCACGGCGATGGCGTAGCGGGCGGGCTCGATTTCCGCGAGCACGTCACCCTTCTTCACCGCCTGCCCCTCCGTGAAGAGCACGCGCTCCACGGCGCCGGCCACGCGGGCGGTGATCTGCACCCGCTCGAAGGCCTCCACGGAGCCCACCGCGTTCACCACGTACTCCACGTCGCGGGCCTCCACCGGGGCCACCTCGACGGGGAACTGGATGGGACCGCGGCCACCGGGGCGGCCACCGCCACCCCCGCCCTGGGCCGCCGGCGCGCCGGGGCCGGCCTTCGACGCCTCCGCGTCCTTCTTGCAGCCGGCCCCCATGGCCAGCACGGCCACCGCCAGCGTCAGCTTGGTTGCGCGTCGCATTCCCTTCACGGTTCCTTCCCCAAAGGATCGAGTCCGACAGCCGCCCTGAGTCCGAGGAGCGCCACGCCCAGCGCATAGCGGCTCTGCGCCTGGGACACCTCCGCCTCGAAGAGGCGAAGCGAGGCGTCCGCCACCGTCAGCGCCGTGGACAGGCCCTGACGGTACAGAATCCCCTGCTCCTCCGCGTTCTGCCGCGCGGCGCGGACCGCCAGCTCGCTCTGCGTGAGCGCGGCCTGCGCGTTCTCCAACCCCACCCGCGCCCGCTGGATGTCCACGTCCACGCGGCGCGTGCTCGCCTGCTCCTCCAGCGCCGCGGCCTTCGACAGGGCCACGCGCTCACGGCGCTCGGCGTAGCGCTCGCCGCCGTCGAAGAGCTGCCAGGTGAGGTCCACGCTGAAGAAGCCGTCGCCGGTGCGCCCGGTGAGACCTGCCTCGTTGGTGAGCCGGTAGGTGTACGACGCACCGAGCGCGGGCAGCAGCCGGGCCAGCGGCTCCTTCGCATTGGCCTTCAGCGACTCCACCCGCAGCCGCGTGGAGAGGATGTCCGGGCGGCGGTCCGCCGCGCCCTGGGCGAGCGCCTCGTACACGCTCAGCGGCCGGGCGGCGTCCGTCAGCAGCGCGTCCGGCGGGGCGAGGCCTCCCTCCACAGGCTCCACCAGCAGGTAGCCCAGCTCCAGGCGGCTCGTCTGCGCGGTGTTGCGGGCGTTGGTGAGCTGCACCTCGGCGCTGGCCACCTCCAGCTCCGCGCGCGTCACGTCATTGGTGCTCGCGAGGCCGGCCTTCGCGCGGGCCTGGGCGTCCTCCAGGGACTGCCGGGCGAAGGCGAGCCGCTGCTCGGCGGCCTGGAAGACCTGCTGATCCGCCAGCGAGACAAGGAAGGCGTTGGCGGCCTCGAAGGCCACCTGGCGGCGGGCCTCCACGGCGTCCAGTCCGGCGGCCTCGCCCTCGAGCTTCGCGGCCCGGTACAGGGGGAAGCCCCGGGCGTCGAACAGGGTGGCGCGCGCGACGATGTTGGCGCCGAAGGCGTTGTAGCGCTGGAGGATGACCTCCTCGCCGCCCACGTTGCGCGTGGTCTGGTTGGGGCGCCGCGTGTAGGTGCCGGTCGCCGTCAGCTCCGGGAAGAAGAAGGCGCGGGCCCGGGCCACGCGGGCCTCGGCGGCCTGGGCGCGCTGCTGGGCCGCCAGCGCCACCTCGTTCCGCTCCGCGGCCAGGGACACCGCGCGCTCCAGCGTCAGCGACGCGGCCTGGGCGGGTGCGGGGGCCGCACCGGGCGTCGGGGCCGCCCCGTTCACCGAAGCGTCGGGAGGCGTACCGGGAGTGCCGGCCTCCTGGGCCAGGGCACCGGGCGCGGACAGGGCGAGCCAGGCACACAGGGGCGAGGCGAGAGCGAAGCGGGCGGCGGACATGTGCGGGCGGAAGGGAGTCTTTCCCAGGGGAGCGGTTCGGCGCGCCATATAACGAAGGTGACGGAGGTGGGGCTATGGCCATTCGCGCGTCTGGACGGTGCCCGGCGCGGCGGACTATGGGTGACTGCGGGGTCTCCTAAGTTTCTGACCTCGGTGCGTCATGAAGTCGGGCGGCAGGCGCGCCCGGGAATGCACAGGCAATGCGTTTATTCCTGCTCGGTGTGCTGGCGGCGTCGGTTTTCCTATCAGGGTGTCGGAAGGAAGAGCCCCCTCCCGACGCGGGCGCACTGCGGGTGGCCATCACCTATGCCACCTTCCACCCGGGCTGCCTGACGCTGTCGGTCGTGGACCGGGAGGACCCGTCCCGGACGGACGTCGCGCAGGTGCCGGTGGAGGCCGGCGGCTCCAGCGGTACGGAGCTGGTGGCCATCCTCGGACGCGAGGGGTGGAGCCGGAACCTGACGCTGACGGCGAGCGCGCGCGAGCGCTCCTGCAATGGCCCCGTGGTGGCGGAGCAGTCCGTCGAGGCCCAGGTACCGGTGGAGGGCATCACGGAGACGCGGCTGGCACTGCGGGCCGAGGACCTGGACGGTGACGGCTACGTCTCCGCGCGAGGCGAGCGCCCCGGCTCGGACTGCGATGACGACGACGCGAACATCCACCCGGCGGCGACGGAGCTGTGCGACGGCATCGACAACAACTGCGCGAATGGCGAGGCCGACGCGCCCGACGCCCTCACGTACTACGCGGACGCGGACGGAGACGGCTACGCGGCCTCGAACGCCCAGCCCCGTCCCGCCTGTGTCCCGCCCTCGGGGTTCGTCACCCAGTTGGGTGACTGCAACGACGCGGACGCCCGCATCCACCCCGGCCAGCAGGAGTCCGTCTGCGATGGCGTGGACGAGGACTGCGACGGCGTCCCGGACGATGACGGCTTCGCGGTGGGCACCTCCTGCACCACGGCCCAGGGCTGCGCCGGGATGAGGAGCTGCCAGTCGACGTCGTCCGCCGCGTGCGTCAGCCAGCAGCAGCCCTCGGACTGGTACGTGGACGAGGACGGGGATGGCAGGGCCGGCGCGGCGGTGGGCCCCGGCTGCGTGGCGCCCGTGCCGGGAGCCACCACCGAGCGCACCGACTGCGACGAGAGCACCCGCTTCGCCTCCACGGGCGCGCGCGACGTGTGCGACCGGCTGGACAACGACTGCGACGGACAGGTGGACGAGGACGACCCCGGGTGCGCCGCGGTGACGTGGAGACAGGACACCGTCGGAGTCGCGACCGGGAATTGGAACGCGGTGGCTCCGTATGGACAGGACCGGGGCTGGCTGGCGGGTGACGCTGGCAGGGTCGTCCACGTGAGCGGGACCGCCTTCGACGCGGTGACGAGCTGCGCCGGCGAGTGGCGGTCCGCATGGGCGGCGAGCAATGGGCGCGTGTTCCTCGGCGCGTCCACGGGCGAGTTGGCCACGGTGCGGCCCGACGCGCTCGCCTCGTGTGAGCGGGTGGGCGGCCCGGGGAGTGCCCCCCTCAACGGGATGGTTGGCTTCGAGCAGGGCACCACGGTGCGGCTGTTCGCGGTGGACAGTCAGGGCCGCGTCATCCGCTGGGAGTATGTGGAGGGCGCCCCGACGCAGGCCGCGCCCCAGCTCGTCACCCAGGTGGCCTCCAACCTGCGCGCCATCCATGGCCTGGGTCCGGAGACGCTGCTCGCGGTGGGCGCGGAGACGGTGGGACTCACCGAGCGCCCCGTGGCTTGGCGCGCGCCCGCGAGCGGAAGCACATGGACCAAGGAGAACCTGGGCGTTCCGACGAGCACCGGGTACCTGCGGGCGGTGCGCGTGCTGACACCGCGACTGGCATACGTGGCGGGAGACGATGGCCTGCTGCTGGAGCGCTCGGGGACGACGTGGACGGCGAGGAGCGGCCCCACGCCCTCGGGCAGCGGCACGCCAGACTATCGGGCCCTGCTGGCCTTCGGGCGCACCGCGCTCTACGTGGTGACCTCGACGTCGAACGACCTCCACTTCTTCGACGGCACGGCCTGGAACAGCGTCATCGTCGCGGCCGAGACACTCAACGCGCTCGAGGGCACCGGCCCTGGCGACGTCTGGGGCGCGGGCCATGACGGTGCCCTCGTCCGCTGGCGGCCCTGAGACGGGAACGGACTGTCGGCCATGGACCTTCGCGCGGACGGCCTCACGGTGCGGTACGGGACGCGCACGGTGCTGGCCGGCGTGGACTGTGCGCTGCCTCCCGGCACACAGGCGTTGGTGCTGGGGCGCTCGGGCTCCGGGAAGACGACGCTGCTGAAGGCGCTTGCGGGACTCATTGCCCCGGCGGAAGGCCGCGTGCTGTGGGACGGGCAGGAGGCCTCGCGCCTGCGACTGGAGGAGCGGCGTGAGCGACAGGCCGCCTTCGGCATGGTGTTCCAGACGGACGCGCTCTTCGACTCGCTCACCGTGCGCGACAACGTGCTGCTGCCCCTCGCGCGCCGCCGCGTACCGGAGGCGGAGGCCGCGGCGAGAGCGGACGAGGTGCTGCGCGCGGTGGGGCTTTCGGACGCGGCGGGCACCCTGCCCGAGCGGCTGTCCGGCGGCATGAAGAAGCGCGCGGGCCTGGCGCGAGCGCTGGCGGCGCGGCCGTCGGTGCTCCTGGCGGATGACCCCTTCGCGGGGTTGGATCCAGGCACGGCGCGGCAGGTGGCGCGGGTGCTGCTGGAGGTCTCCGGCGGCGGCACGCTGCTGGTGGCCGCGCCCGAGGCCCCGGTGGACCTTCCCCTGCCCCGCTGGCTGTACCTGCGCGGCGGGCGGCTGGTGCACGACGGGCCGCCCGCGCCGGAGCTGGAGCACGCGCCGGACGAGGTGCTCGGATGAAGGCACTGGCCTGGGTGGGGCGCATGGGCCTGGACGCGGTGCGTGGCGCGGGCGCGCTGGGGCTCGTGGCCGGGCGCACGATGCTGGGGCTGCCCCGGCTGGAGCGGCGCGAGCTGGCGCGGGCGCTGGTGCAGTTCGGCTACGGCTCGCTGCCGCTGGCGCTGGCGACGGCGGCGCTGGCGGGCGTCATCGTCGTGCTCCAGGCGGGGCTCTACATCCAGCGCTTCGGCGCGCGGGCGTTCCTTGGGTGGGCCTCGGGGTACGGGGTGCTGTGGGAGTTCGGCCCGCTGCTGCTGGGGCTCATCATGTCCGCGCGCATCGGCGCGAGGAACGCGGCGGAGCTGGCCACCATGCAGGTGGGCGGGCAGATTGAGGGCCTGCGCGGCATCGGGTTGGACCCGTTCGCCATCCTCGTGGCGCCGCGCGTGGTGGCCATGGAGCTGAGCATGCTGGCGCTGAGCACCTTCACCTTCCTGGTGGCCATCCTCTTCGAGGCCGGGGCGGCGCTCCTCACGCTGGGCCTGCCGTTGCGGGTCTTCTTCGGGACGTTCGCGCACATGCTGAGCCCGTTGGACATCCTCGGGGGCGTGGTGAAGACGGGTGCCTTCGGGCTGGCCATCTCGCTGATGTCCACGGCGGTGGGCCTGTCCGCGCGAGGCGGCGCGCGCGCGGTGGGCCAGGCGGCGGCGAGCGCGGTGGTGCGCGGGTGCGCGGCCATCTTCGTGCTCGACTTCCTGCTCACCTCGCTGCTGTCGAGGTGGATGGCATGAGCGCGGTGCTCTCCTTCTTCGGAGCGCCGGCGGTGATGCTGGCGCGCACGGTGCGCGCCTCGGTGCGCAACGGCGTGCCCTGGCGCGAGTCGCTGGCACAGCTCCACGAGCTGGGCGGGCGCAGCGTGTGGCTGGTGATGTCCGGCATGGCCTTCTTCGGGGCGGTGCTGGTGACCATCGCCAACAGCCAGGCGCGGCGCTTCGTGGGGAACGTGGCGGTGCTGGGGCCGGCGTACTTCGAGCTGCTCATCCGCGAGCTGGGCCCGGTGATGTCCGCGCTGCTGACGGCGTCTCGCGCGGGCGCGAGCCACGCGGCGGAGCTGTCCACCATGAGCGTCAACGAGCAGGTGGAGGCGCTGGAGATGTCCGCGGGAGACCCGCACTCGGACCTGGTGGCGCCGAGGGTGGTGGCCGGGGTGCTCGGAGTGCCGCTACTGAGCGTGCTGGGGACGATAGCGGCGACGCTGTCGGCGGTGGCGGTGGCGGGGTTCGCCTTCGGTGTGGACGGGAGGTCCTTCATGGACCCGCGCTACGTGGACGCGTGGGACATCCTGGCGGCGCTGCTGAAGGCGGCGGGCTGCGGGTTGTACATTCCCCTGGCCGCGGCGGTGGCGGGGCTGAGGGCGCGGGGCGGCGCCGAGGCGGTGGGCGAGGCCACCACCGCGGGCGTGGTGGCGGCGAGCCTGGGGTGCCTGTTGATAGACCTCGCCGTGTCCCTCGCCTTCCACCTGCTGCGCCTGTGAGCCGAACGTGAGCCCCTCCTCCACCGAAGACACGCTGCGCTTCACGGACGTGCGCGTCGCGTTCGAGGCGGGACGGCCGGTGCTGCGAGGGCTGACGGCGGAGGTGTCCACGCGGGAGCTGACGTTCATCGCGGGGGCGAGCGGCTCCGGGAAGAGCGTGCTGTGCCGCATGGCGGTGGGGCTGCTGCGCCCGGACGCGGGACAGGTGGAGCTATGGGGCGAGCGGGTGGACACGCTGCCCGAGCGCGAGCTGGTGCGGCTGCGGCGCCGGGCGCCGTACCTGGTGCAGGGCCCGGCGCTGCTGGACTGGCGGACGTTGCGTGAGAATGTGCGGCTCGCGGACCCGCGGGCGCCCGCCGAGGACGTGGAGGCGGCGCTGGCGCAGGTGGGGCTGGTGGAGTGGGCGGACCGGCTGCCGCCGGAATTGGGGCCGGGCGCGAAGAAGCGGGCGGCGATTGCGCGGGCGTTGGTGCTGAAGCCCCGCTACCTGTTGCTGGACGAGCCCACCACGGGGCTGGACCGGCGGGCGGCGTCGCAGGTGGAGGACGTGCTGGCGTCACTGAAGGCGCGGGGGCTGGGCGGGTTGGTGGTGACGCATGACTACCGGCAGTTGAAGGGGCTGGCGGACCGGGTGCTGGTGGTGGCGGGCGGACAGTGCGCGTACCTGGGCCCGCCGGCCGCGTTCCTGGAATCCTCCGCGCCCGAGCTTCGGGTGCTGACGGCGCCGTTCATGGAGGGCGAGACGAATGGATGAGCGACGGTTGGAGCTGAAGGTGGGCGCCCTGGTGCTGGCGACGGTGGTGGGCGTGATTGCGCTGCTGTGGCTGATGGGCGAGCTGACGCTGGGCTCCGAGGCGGGGCTGGCGGTGGACTTCGGCCACACGGGCAACGTGGTGGAGGGCGCGCCGGTGAAGCTGGGCGGCGTGCAGGTGGGACGCGTGCAGGCCATCCGGTTGCTGCCGGAGCGGCGGGACTCGCAGGGCCGACCGATGCCGGTGCGCATGGACCTGGCGGTGGCGCCGGAGGCGCTCGGCGCGCTGCGGAAGGATGCGCGGGTGACGGTGGCCACGGTGGGCATCCTGGGTGAGCCGTATCTGGAATTGAACCCGGGTTCGGCACAGCACCCGCTGGGCGCGGGCGAGGCGGTGCGCGGGACGGATGCGCCGAGGTTGGATTTGCTGGCGGAGCAGCTCTCGCGCTTCGTGGAGATGCTGTCCGCGATGCTGGAGAAGGACCCGGAGGCGGTGACGGAGCTGGCGGCGAACGTGTCGCGGCTGACGAAGACGCTGGACCGGATGCTGACGGAGAACGAGGGCGACGTGAAGGTGCTGGCCTCGGAGCTGGCGGCGGCGTCGAAGGACCTGCGGCAGCTCGCGGGCTACGCGCGCGAGTCGTTCCAGCCCGGAGGCAAGGGTGCGCGGCTCCTGGAGGACGCGGCGGCCACGGCGGCGGTGATGCGCAGCGAGCTGCCGGGGCTGACGAAGTCCGCGGGCACGACGCTGGACAGTCTGGCGGCGGTAACGGGCGCGCTGGGCCCCGAGGACGGGCAGCGCGTGAAGGTGGCGCTGGAGCGCTTCACGAACGCGGCGGGACAGCTGGAGGGCATCGCCGCGAGGGCGGACCGGGTGCTGGCGAAGATTGAAGGCGGCGAGGGCACGGCCGGCGCGGTGCTCCAGGACCCCACGCTGTACAATGAGCTGCGCACGCTGGTGACGGACCTGCGCAAGCATCCGTGGAAGGTTCTCTGGAAGGACTGAGGCTCCCGCCGAAAGCGCCATGTTCCGACGCCTGCTCATCCTCTTCGATGCCAGTGCGGACCCGGAGCAGGTGCTCACCGCCGCGCGGCGGCTCGCGCCGGCCCCGGACAGCGTGCACCTGTACGGCCTGTCCCCCGAGCGAAGGGATTTGGAGGCCCCACGACCTCCGAGCCTCAACGCCCTCGACCGGTTCTGGGAGGCCGCGAAGGACTGGCACGTGGGCACGGGCATCGGCCACCAGTTGGAGGACCACCTCGACGTCGATGCGCTCACGCTCTCGGCCCGGCAGCACCATTCCGAGCTCGTGGTCATCGGCCCGCTGCTCGGCACGTCGCCCCATGCCCGCGCGAGGGTCATCCTGTCGCTCGCCATCCGCGAGCGGCTGCACGTGCTCTCCGTGGGTGCCCACTGTCCCACAGTGCCCTCCCCCACTTCGCGCATCACCCTCGCGGTGGCGCCGGATGGCAGGGGCCTGGGCTCGGTGGTGGACCTCATCACGAAGCGGGGCCTTCCACGCACCGAGCTGATCGCGCTCACCTCCACCGAGGCCCCCGGACGGGCCGACCAGCTCCACGCCCTCTCCCGCGCGCTGGGCGTCTCCGAGACGCTGCGCATGGAGTCCCTGGCCCAGAGCGTCCTGGGCCGCGCGGAGGCGTTCGAGTCGGCCGCGCGGCGCTGCGGGGCGGACCTCCTGCTCGCCCCCGCCGACGCCGTCGATGACATGGAGGCGCTGATGCTCGGGCTCTTCGGCGCCAGGGCCCTTCAGGACGCGCACGTCCCCACGCTGCTGCTGCCGCGCACGCTCCCCACATCCCCGCTGTTCGAGGAGCGCCATGCCGTCTCGGACTCGCTGCTCCTGCCCGGGCTGGAGCCCCGGTTCGCCATCGAGCGCGTCGGACTCCTGTTGAATGTCTCCGTCCCGGAGCCCGGTGTCCTCACCGTCTTCGAAGGCGGCAGTCCGCTCGGAAGTTCCCAGCACCAGGGAGGCACGGCCACCCTGCCGGCGTCGTGGTTCTCCCACGTGCGGAGCGGGCACCTGCCAGCCCTCGCCTTCACCTGCGACTCCGCCCCGGGCGAGCCCATCCCCTGCCACCTGCTGGCTCCCGAGCGGCCCCTGCTGCTCGTCGACAGCCGCCTCGCCCTGGAGCCTCTTGGAGATGTCCTGGCGAGGATGAGCGGTACGAGCCATCCCGTCTTCGTCCGTCTGCGGGACAGCGAGCCGCTCGACACGTGCCGGGAGCGGCTGCGCAAGCAACTGCCAGGGCTCATGCCACCGCTCCTCGTCGACGCCAGCGCCTGGCTCGACGACTTGCGCGCCGACGATGTCCCGCGTCAGGTGGATGCCCAGCGCCTGCTGCGCGTGGCCGTGCGCCTCGCCATGGCGGGCGCCGCCATCTCCGCCGTCATCACTCGCGACGAGCACAAGCCCGTCCACCCCTTCATCCGCACGCTCACCGAGAGCGAGCTGCTCCTGCTGTCCGAAGGCGACGCTCCGGCGCCCCTGCTGCTGCCGGAGGCGCCCGACACCATCTCGCGCGAACTCGCCCTCGCTGGAGGTGGCCAGTGCGCCGGGGGACATGCCATCGACTTCGAGTTCGACAACGCCGCCGCGCGAGAGTCGGCGATCGCCGCCATCGACGCCGCGCGGAGCACCGTGCATTGGCAGTGCTACATCGTCGAGGACGACACCGTCACGGCGCGCTTCGCGGAAGCACTCCAGCGCGCCGCGGGCCGGGGCGTGCACGTGCGGCTGCTCGCGGATGCGCTCTACAGCGGACACGAGACCTTCGGGGTCATGAACCCCGTCCTCGTGAAGCTCTCCAAGACACCGAACATCGAGGTGCGAGCCATCGCGCCCCTGTCCGGCCTGCCGAGCCTCTCCGCGCTGAAGCAGCGCAACCACCGGAAGATGCTCCTGGTCGACACGGAGCAGGCCTTCATCACCGGGCGCAACATGGGCGCGCCCTACTACACGGGCTTCAACGAGGTGGCGCTCCGGCGGACCTCGCACTACCGCGACGTGCCCTGGCTGGACTGTGGCGCGCGGCTCTCCGGCCCGCTCGTCTCCGACCTCGAGCGTGCCTTCCTCGCCGAGTGGACCCGCGCGGGCGGAGCACCCTACCCCGTGCCCGTCGCCGCACCGGCCGGAGAGATGTCGGCGCGGCTCGTCCTGCACGAAGGGCTCGAGGACACGCACACGCTGGACACGCAGCTCGCCCTCATCCGGCACGCGAAGTCACGGCTGGTGCTGGTGAATACCTTCCCGCTGCTCCTCGAACTGCAGAACGCGCTCGTCGCCGCGCTGCGCAGGGGCGTGCGAGTCGAGGTCCTCTTCGGCAGCGTCCGGCCCCACTACGGCCACCAGGACCACTTCGCCGGCGGCACCTTTCGCGAGGTGGCGGACCGGTACGTCCGCAGCCGCCTGGACGCGGTGATTGACGCGGGCGGCATCGCCTACGAGTTCGCGATGCCACCCGCCCCGGCCTGGGAGCCCGAGCTGGAGCGGGTCTTCCCGCATGTGCACGCCAAGCTCCTGGTCCAGGACACGGCCACGGTCGCCGTGGGCAGCGCCAACCTGGATGTCACCGCTGCCTACTGGGAGAGCGAGGCCCTCCTCGTCGTCCACGATGCGCCCTTCGCCGAGCGCATGCTCGCGGCGCTGGAGCCGCTGCTCGCGACGTCCCGCAGAATCGACCGCGAGGACACCCGCTGGCGCACCGAGGCCGAGCAGCGCGCCTGGGTGGGCCGCAACTGGCCCTCGCTCGTGGGCTGATTCAGGATGCCGTAAGGCACTGCACGGAGCAGGGCGCCGCCTGGCGAAGCTCGGACCGGAGCGACGCACGGAGCAGCGGGAGCGAGCACGAACTCGCGCCAGAGGGCGTGTCCCGCTCCAGGAGCAGCCGCCACCTCGACGAACTCCCGTCGCTCCAAGCGCTTCTGGCCCGGAGTCGCGGGCTGTTGCAGCATCCCCGGGCACCTGAGTCGAGAGCGGAGTCCCCGCGCTGCGCATACCCAAGTCGTCCCTTCCGGATGCCTCCAGCGTCGCGGCACCCGCATGCAACGCGACTGGCGCACCGGACCCCGAGCCTTCCGTCGCAGCCTCCTCCAGAGGAGGAGTCCCCGCGCCTCCATCCTCAGCGCCTTCGGTGCCAGCACCCTCCAGCGGAGGAGTCCCCGCGCCCTCTGTCTCAGCGCCTTCGGTGCCAGTGCCCTCCGAAGGAGGCGTTCGCTCGCCTCCAGCCCCGGAGTCCTCCTCCGCCGCCAGCGCCTTCCAGAGCACCCGCCCCATGGGGATGACGTTCTCCAGCGCGTCCTGCTCGTCGCCGCGCGCCACCGCCCGCACCAACTCCGCCAGCGCCCCCCAGAAGCTGTCT
>NZ_JABBJJ010000700.1 GCF_012933655.1 Pyxidicoccus fallax
AGAACGGGAATGGGGGTGGGACGCGGGGGAGCTACAGGCCGAAGCGGACGGTGAACTCGACCTCGCTCTCCGCGCCGCGGCTGTCCACGCAGTGGACGACGACCTGGTACGTCTGACCGCCGAGCCCGGAAGCGGGGGCGATGATGTTGGTGAGGTCCCTCGCGCTGGAGCGGCGGCCGAGGGTCGTCTGGGGGATGAGCCTCACGCCGCTGATGGTGGGCACCTCGCCCAGGTGTCCGCTCCGGATGCAGCGCGCGTCGTCGGTGGGCGCGGCGCCGTTGCACCCGGGCAGGCCCGCGAGGTCCAGCCGCTGGTTGGTGGGGGTGAGCTGCGTGGGCGAGCCACCGATGAGCCGGAAGCGTGACAGCAGGTACTGGCGGCCGGCGTCGGCGCACGCCACCAGCTCCTCGCTGGAGCGGAAGCTGCTGGCCGCGCCGCGCTCCGCGCCGGAGAAGCCGATGGCGGCCATGGCCAGCACCGTCACCATCGCCAGCAGCACCACGACCAGCAGCAGCACCGCGCCTCTCCGAGCGCGCACGGATGGGTGTCTCATGGTGCAGCCTCCTGCGTGAAAGGGGTCATGGGTTCAGCCTCCCGCGCAGAGGAGCCCGTCGGCGGGCGCGCGGCCCTGGCACGCGCCGGGCGTGGTGTCCTGGGAGTAGGCCGGCAGCGGCATCTCCCGGGAGCGGAGGTTGCGGGGCAGGATGGTCGTCTCGTAGAGGAAGCGCCGGAAGCCGGCCGGCGCCGGAAGCCGCGGCTCGCCGGGCAGCGCGGGGATGGCCGCCTCCAGGCCGGCCTCGCGCATCACGGAGTCCGCCCGCGAGGCGCGCGCCACCATGCGCAGGCGCACGGCGCGCACATTGGCCGGGTTGAGGTTGCGGCGCAGGGGCGAGCCGGACGGCGTCTCGTATTCGGGCGGCGGGTTGGCCGCGTCCCACGTGGGCACGAACGCGGTGCCGTCCTCGCGCAGGAAGGTGACGCGCAGGGCCTCGATGCCCTCGGCCACCGGCTCGCCCAGCGCGTCCGGCCGCGTGCCCAGCCCGTGCGCGCGGAAGAGGTACGGCCGCTCCGCCGTGCCCGGGACGCCGTCATCGTCCACCATCCGCACGGAGTAGTCGTGCACGTCCACCTTGAAGACGCGCGCGGGCAGGCCGGCTGCCCCGTTGAAGCATGGCTCGTCGAACACCGCGCCCAGGTCCGGGAAGGTGCCCGTGGCGGGGCCCAGCGGCAGCAGCGTGGTGCTCCCGGACGCCGGCACGTCCGCGGACAGCCGCGCGTAGCCCCAGCGCATGGCCCCGGGGCACACGACCTGGAGCACCTGACCCCGGCGCAGCGACACCGGGAGCGACGCCACGCGGAGGCCGCTCGAGGAGGCGCCGTTCTGGAGCACGGCGGCGCTGAACAGCAGGTCGCGCGAGCGCACCACCAGCCGGTCCGACGCGTTGGGCCCCGAGCCCGCCCAC
>NZ_JABBJJ010000701.1 GCF_012933655.1 Pyxidicoccus fallax
GGCGTGGTGGCGCCGGGCTTGGGGCGCAGGTTGCGCAGGGACTCGTCGACGACGGCCGCCGTCCAGCCGAACCAGGAGGCCAGGGCCTCGAAGAGGTCCCTGCGGATGAGGCCCGGGGGCACCTGGGCCACCATGGGCTTGAGCCGGTCCAACGCCGCCATCTTCTCCTCGAAGGGAGAGCGCGTTCCGTCGGGCAGCACGGAGTGGAACAAGTGGGTGGTGAGCGGCTGGGCGCTCTCGAGCAGCCGCTCCACTCCTTCCAACCCCTCGCGCCTCGCGAAGGTGTCCGGGTCGTCTCCTTGGGGCAGCAGCGCCACCCGGGCGTCCGCCCCCGCGGCGAGCAGGGGACCGGCGAGCCGCTCGACGGCGGCGAGGCCGGCCTTGTCCCCGTCCAGCAGGAGGAACAGCCGCTTCGCCTCCACGCGCCGCAGCACCTGGAGGTGGCCCGGGGTGAGGTTGGTGGAGCACAGCGCCACCGAGTTCTTCACCCCCACCTGGTACAGGCCGATGCAGTCGAAGTAGCCCTCCACGAGGATGGCGGCCTTGCGCTTGTGGATTTCGTCGCGCGCCTGGTTCATCCCGAAGAGCGTCTCGCTCTTGTTGTAGATGCGGGACTCGCGCGAGTTCAGGTACTTGGGCCCGTCGTCCGAGCCCACCAGGCGGCCGCCGAAGGCGATGGACCGCCCCTCGGGGGAGCGGATGGGGATGACGAGCCGGCCCCGGAAGAAGTCGATGTAGCCGTCCCCGGTGTTGCGGGGCGTCACGAGGCCCGCCTGGTGTCCCCACTCCAGCATGCCCTGCTTCTGGAGGCGGTCCGCCAGCAGCGTCCACTGGTTGGGCGCCCAGCCCAGCCCGAAGGCCATGGCCGTCTCCTCGGAGACGCCGCGGCTGGCCACGTAGGCGCGCGCGGCGCGGCCCTCGTCCTGCTGCCACAGGAGGGCGCGGAAGTGCTCGGCGGCGAAGTCCGTGGCTTCCTTGACGCGCTGGCGCTCGCGGACCCCGGGGTCTTCCTCTCCCTGGACGTCGATGCCCAGCTCCTGGGCGAGGTCCTTCACCGCGTCGACGAAGGTCTTCCCCAGGTAGCGCTGGACGAAGGACACCGCGTCGCCGCTCGCGCGGCAGCCATGGCAGAAATAGAAGCGCTTCTCCGGCACCACGTAGAAGGAGGGCGTCTTCTCCTGGTGGAAGGGGCAGCGGCCCTTCCACTCACGCCCGGCCTTCTTCAGCTCCACGTGACGTCCGATGAGGCCGACGAGGTCCACGCGTTCGAGGACCTCTTGAATCTTGTGCTCTGGAATCACGGCTCCCACCCCCTTGCCCACGCACTTGTGGGCCCACGCCTGACATCATCGCATCCCAGGCTGACGTCCCCTCCAGGGCAGGCGACCCGCCAGATCCTCAACACGGGTGTGGAGGGGCGGAAGCGGGAAGCT
>NZ_JABBJJ010000702.1 GCF_012933655.1 Pyxidicoccus fallax
CTCCACTTCCGCGCCCCCAACCCCAACATCGACTGGGAGCACAGCCCCTTCTACGTCAACGCCGAGGCGAAGGAGTGGGCCCCCCAGGGCAAGCCGCGCCGCGCGGGCGTCAGCTCGTTCGGCATCGGCGGCACCAACGCCCACGCCATCCTGGAGGAGGCGCCCCGGCGCGCGCCCTCCGGCCCCTCGCGGCCCTGGCAGCTGGTGGTGCTCTCCGCGAAGTCGGAGACGGCGCTGGACGAGGCCACCCGCCGGCTGGCTTCGCACCTGCCGGCCCATCCGGAGCAGGACTTCGCGGACGTGGCGCACACGCTCCAGGTGGGCCGCAAGGCCTTCGCGTGGCGGCGGGCGGTGGTGTGTCAGGACGGCGAGGACGCGGCGGACGTGCTGGCGGAGCTGGACCTGGAGCGCGTCCACACCGGCCAGGCGAAGGACGGGGGCCGCCCCGTGGTCTTCCTCTTCCCCGGGGGCGGCGCGCAGCACCTGCGCATGGGGCAGGAGCTGTACGAGCAGGAGCCCACCTTCCGCGAGGCCTTCGACGCGTGCGCCGCGCTGTTCTCGCGCCGGGGCGGGCCGTCGCTGAAGGAGGCGCTCTACCCCGTCACGGGTCAGGGCGAGGACGCCGGAGCGCCGCTGCCGCGCCCGTCGGTGGGCCTGCCCGCCCTGTTCACCGTGGAGTACGCCCTGGCGAAGCTGTGGGAGTCCTGGGGCATCAAGCCCGAGGCGATGCTGGGCCACAGCATGGGCGAGTACGTGGCCGCCTGCCTCGCGGGCGTCTTCTCCGTGGAGGACGCGCTGGCGCTGGTGGCCGAGCGCGGGCGCCTGTTCGAGCAGCTCACGCCGGGCGCCATGGTGAGCGTGGCGCTGCCGGAGGACGAGGTGCGGCCCCTGTTGGGCGCGCGGCTGTCGCTGGCCGCCGTCAACGGGCCCTCGCAGTGTGTGGTGGCCGGTGACGTGGCGGCGGTGGACGCGCTGTCCGCGGACCTGGCCGCGAAGGGCGTCGAGCACCGGCGCGTCCACATCGACGTGGCGGCGCACTCGCACCTCATCGACCCCATCCTGCCGGCGTTCTCCGCCTTCGTCGGCCGGCTGAAGCTGAGCGCGCCCACCCTGCCCTTCGTGTCCGGGCTGACGGGGACCTGGATTACCGCCGAGGAGGCCACCAGCCCCGGCTACTGGGCGCGGCACCTGCGTCAGGCGGTGCGCTACGGGCAGGGCGTGCGCACGCTGCTGGAGGACCCGTCGCGCGTGCTGCTGGAGGTGGGCCCCGGGCGCACGCTGGGCTCGCTGGCGCGGGCCCTCGTCGAGCGGGGAAGCCCCACGCTGGTGCTGGCCTCCATGCGCGCGCCGCGAGAGCCGGGCTCGGACCTGCGCTTCGCCCTCAACACGCTGGGCCGCCTCTGGGTGGCGGGGGTGGCGGTGGACTGGAG
>NZ_JABBJJ010000703.1 GCF_012933655.1 Pyxidicoccus fallax
GGGTGGGGGATGCCGAGGGGGTCGGCGTCACGGGAGCGCTGCCGGGCGTGCTGGCCGGGCGCCGGATGACTTCGACCGCGGGGACCACCCGCCGTGTCTTCCTGTCGTTCACAGTCGTACGTTACCTGATGCGAGTTTTCCGGGCATGCCCGGCTTCACGGCTGGAGGGAGGCTGAAAGGTCCACCTTCCACCCGGACGGCTCCCGTACCATCCGGACCTCGTGGTTGCCTCCCGGGGAGCGTACGAGAACTGTCGCCTCGTTGCCCTCCTCCCTGACCAGGGAGACTTCCGTAACATCCGGAGGGGGAGGGACATTCGCGAAGAAGAGCGCCAGGGGCTCCGGCTTCTCCGTGCCGCCGGAGGCCGCGCTCACCGCCCGGGCCCGCTCCGCCAGGAGGTCCTGGGTGGGCTTGGAGAGCACCCCCCAGGCCTGGGTCAGCTCACCCTTGCGCACCTGCTGGTGGAAGAACCGATAGGCGTCCTGCGGCGTGCTGACGCGGTTGCAGCCACCCAGGCCCACCAGCAGGACCAGGGCCACCAGCGAGGGCATCGTCACGGACAGGCGCATGGAAACAGGGATTTAGGTCAAAGCGCCGCCGGGGGAAAGCCCGAGCTGCAACCGTGTCACGCGGCGTGCTGATGGACGCGATTGCGGCCCGCCCCCTTGGCCGCATAGAGGCTGATGTCCGCCGCCCTCAGGAGGGCTTCCGCGCTCGTCAGGTCGGCGGCCGGCACCGTGGCCACTCCCAGGGACGCCGTCAGCCGCACCGGCCGCGGCGCCCCGCCCGGACACGCCTCTTCCAGCTCCAGCGCGGCGATGGCCTCGCGCACGCGCTCGCACACCTTGAGCGCGTCCTCCGGCCCCGTCTCCGGCAAGAGGGCGATGAGCTCCTCGCCGCCGTAGCGCGCCAGCAGGTCCACCTCCCGCAGCCGCGAGCGGGACGTGTGCGCCACCGCCTTCAGCACCTGGTCCCCGAAGGGGTGGCCATAGGTGTCGTTGATGCGCTTGAAGTGGTCGATGTCCAGCATCACCAGCGACAGGGGCGAGCCGTAGCGCCGCGAGCGCGCGAACTCCTCGTTGAGCCGCTCCTCGAAGTAGCGCCGGTTGAACAGCCCGGTGAGCGCGTCCGTGCGGCTGAGCGCCAACAGCTCCTCGCGCCGCCGCGCCAGCTCCTTGTTGGCCCGGTCCAGCTCCCGGTTCTTCTCCACCAGCGCGTCCTGCAGCGCCTTCAGCCGCAACATCGACTTCACCCGCGCCGACAGCTCCAGCATGTCGAACGGCTTCACCAGGTAGTCGTCCGCCCCCAGCTCCAGCCCCTCCACC
>NZ_JABBJJ010000704.1 GCF_012933655.1 Pyxidicoccus fallax
GCGGGGCGGAAAGTGGGGTGGTGTAAGGGAAGGGACGCAACTCTTTCGTGGCTTGTCCGATAATTCGGACGTCGCACAAACTTCCGTACCCCCGCGCGAAGGCCCCCATGAAGATCCCCCGGAAGCCGAACTTCTCGTCCTCCCGAAGCGAAGTCGCTCCGCCGAAGTCCCCGCCGAAGAACACGCCTTCTTCCTCCTCGCGGCCCGCGCGCACGGAGTCCCCCTCGCGGCCCGCGCGTACGGACTCTCCGTCGCGGCCCGCGCGCACGGACTCCCCGTCCCAGTCGTCCTCCATCCGGCGCGATGACGCCTTCGACACCGGCGCTTCCCGGGTGCGCCCGCGCCGGCCGTCCAACGCGGACACCGAGCGGGTGAGGGGCCCGGACGCGAGCGGGTCCTCGAAGCCGAAGACCAACGCGGACATCCGCAAGTGGTACCTGGACAAGGTGGGGACCATCCCCGAGCTTCAGAAGAAGTGGCAGGCCGAGGGCGTTCCCCTGGAGGAGCAGGCCCGGAGGGCGGTGAAGATCCGCCACGACGCCCGCATGGAAGCCCGGAAGATGATGAGCAGCCCGCTGGAAGTCGCGATGCTGCGCGCCCGTGACTTCTTCAAGTACGGTAGCATCCACGGTCCGAACTTCGACCAGCTGGTGAAGCAGGCGAAGGGCAAGGGGCTGGAGGGCGACGACATCTACAAGTCGCTCATCGACAGCTCGAACCGGACCAACCAGACCGTCAACCAGCACATCCTCGGAAATCCTCAAGCCAAACTATGACCGCCGACGAGCTGATGACCCGGAAGCTGAGCTGGTCCAAGGCGAGTGACCCCGAGCACCCGTTTCGCACGCAGGTGGAGGGGCACACGCTGACCATCCGCTTGAACGACTTCCCCGAGGAGCCCATGTACTCGCTCCTCATCGACGGCGACGCCGTCAGCGACTTCGATGACTGGCCGAAGGTCTGGAGCCGCCCCGGCTAGTTCGCGCGGCGGGCGGCCCGGCGCTCGCGCAGCCGGTGCAGCCCGTGCATGGGTATCGCCAGGAGCAGCAGCAGCAGCACGAGGGCAATGGGGCCGAGGATTCCTCCCAGGAGGATTCCTCCCACCAGCCCGCCGATTCCCCAGAGCAGGCCCGAGGCGAAGCCGAGCGTCGCGCCGATGTAGGCGCCGACCACGGCTCCCACCGCGCCTCCGAACAGGATGATGGGCTCGATGAGGGTCATCGCCCGGCCTCCATTCACGAGCGATTCAGGTTCCCTGAGCGCCCGCCGCCGTGAATCATCCGGCACATGGACGTCTGTCTCTTATACAATCTGACGCTGCCGA
>NZ_JABBJJ010000705.1 GCF_012933655.1 Pyxidicoccus fallax
GCCGTGGGGGAGGAGGGCGTGGAGGACGGAGAATCGAGAGACGCCGATGCAGTCTGTCGGGGCATGGTGCGTATCCGTTCGCTCACTGCGAGGTTGAGCGGCACGTTACGCCCGGGTCGCGCCCCCGGCTGTGAAGCAGCTCACACGTCCCGGGTGAAGTCGCATACAGGGCCGACAATTGAGAGTCATTCCGACATTTCACTCACGTACCCTGGTAATGAATGGCTTCAGCTGCGTGAATCAAGAAAGCTGACCGAGCCGAGAACTACCCGGAACATGTGGTTGGGAGGGAGAGACTTCCGTGTCCTACGCGCAGCTACTGAACCAGGTCTCCATCTTCGAGCAGCTCGAGGGCGAGGACCTCGAGCACCTGTCCGCGCTCGTTCGTACCCGGCGGTACGCGAAGGGAGAGGTCATCTTCCACCAGGGTGACGTGGGCACGTCCCTCTACATCATCCGCAAGGGGCAGGTGGCCATCCGCCTCAGCTCGCCGGATGGCAAGGAGGTCATCCTGACGCTGCTCGACCGGGGGGACTTCTTCGGGGAGCTGGCGTTGCTGGATGGCGAGCCCCGCTCGACGGACGCCGTCGCGCGCGAGGAGACGGACCTGCTGACCATCCAGCGGGAGGACTTCCGCAAGTACCTGGACGCGCGCCCCAAGGTCGCGCTGGGGCTGCTGGCCAACCTGAGCCGGCTGGTGCGGCACGTCACGCAGCTGGTGCACGACACCACCTTCCTGGATGCGCGAGCGCGTCTGGTGCGCGTGCTGCTGGAGCTGGCGCGCAGCCAGGGCCAGCCCGGCGCCGAGGGCGTGGTCATCCCCAAGAAGCTGACGCAGACGGAGCTGGCCAACCTGTGCGGCCTCACCCGTGAGAGCACCAACAAGTGGCTGCGCTTCTATGTCCGCGAGGGCCTCCTGGCCTATGAGGGAGGCCGCATCACCCTGGTCCACCCCGAGCGGCTGGGCCGGGAAGCGGAGTGAGCGGGATGTGAAGCGCTTCACTGCGAGGCGGCCCGGAGGCTCATACGGTGGTGGTGCAGCATTGCTCCTGAATGGGAGGCACCATGTCGCACCTGGCCACGCACCTGCGCTCGCTGTTCGCTTCGAAGCAGTCCCCGGCCCGTGAGGGCACCCGGGAGGCGCCGAGCCCGGAGTCTCCGCCAACGGCGCGGCGCGTTTCCCGTCCCGCGCCGCTGCCCGTGTGGCCGCGGCTCTACGCGCCGGGCGCCATGGTGGTGCACGAGGGCGACCCGGGTGAGTCGATGTTCCTCATCACCGGAGGGCGGGTGGCGGTGATGCGGCAGGGCGAGGGG
>NZ_JABBJJ010000706.1 GCF_012933655.1 Pyxidicoccus fallax
TGATGCCGAGCACCGTGCCGAACAGGCCGATGAACGGGGCGTTGTTGCCCAGCGTGCCGAGGAAGGACAGGAAGCGCTCGTACTGGGGACGCTCGCGGGCCATGGTGGAGGCAATCACCTGCTCCACGGTGTCCGCGCCTTGCGCGGTGGACGCCAGCGCCTCGCGGACGACGGCGGCCTCCATGCCGCTCTTGCCCTCCACCGCCTTGCGGGCCGCCTCGAAGTCGCCGCGGGCCAGCCGCACCGCCAGCCCCTCCGAGTCCGGCAGCCGGTGGCGGGCGAAGTACACCGTGCGCTCCAGCATGATGGCGATGGAGAGCACCGAGAGGATGACGAGAATCCAGAGCACCCACTCGGCGGAGGTGAGCGTCACGCCGAGCAGCTTGTTGCTGAGCCAGCCAAGCTCGGGTTGACCCGTCTGGGACAGGAGGAGAAAGGGCGTCATGAAGGGAAGCCTGGGTGTAGGTGGGTTACGAGTCAGATGTAACCCGGTAGCCAACTCGCGCGCCCATTCCTTGTTCCCCCGCGCCGGAAAGTCAAATGGATCGACCGTCCGGAGGCTTCTCCGCCCGCTGGGGAACACGCATCAGCTGACGGCGGGCTCCACGCGAGCAGGCGCCTCCTCGGGCGCGTGACTTGCGGCGGGGGCGTTCCGGTGGGGCACCACCAGCACGGGCTTGGGGCACTGGCTCACCAGCCGCATCGCGACGCTGCCGAGCAGCGCGCGGGCCAGGGCGCCCCGCTCGCGGGTGCCCGTCATCACGAGGTCCACGTCCTCTGCCCGGGCGGCGGTGCAGAGCACCTCCACCGGGTCCCCATGTCGCACCTGGGTGTCCACCTGGGGGCGGGGGATGCCGGTGAGCTGGCAGGCCTCCTCCAGGAGCTGCGCCGCGCGGGCCTCGCAGGCGCGCTCGAAGGCGGCGAACTCCGGCACCTCGAGCGAGCTGTCTGGAGGTAGCACGTGGACGAAGGTCAGGCGGGCGCCCAGGCGCTCCGCGTACTCGACCGCCATCCGCGCCGCGTCGCGCGAGGCCTCCGTCTCATCCACCGCCACCAGGATTCGTCGCATCGGGTGCTTCCTCCACACCCAGGTGCTTCCACCTCCCGTGCCAACGCGCCCCGAGGAAGGGACACGGGCGGGAGCGCAAAGGGTGCGGGCAGACGGCCCGGGCGCGCAGGGGATGCGCGTCCGGGGCGCCTGGAAGCCAGCGACTGCCCTCGGGGGCAGCCCACTGCATCCTGGATGCCGGTGCCCTGGCGGGCGGGCTCAGGGGCGCGTGTCTTTTAT
>NZ_JABBJJ010000707.1 GCF_012933655.1 Pyxidicoccus fallax
CCCACCACCAACGCCGCCGCCACCCACGCCACCCAAAGCGCCCGTCGCATAAACGACCTCCCCCAGCACAACCAGGGACCTGGAAGTCCGTGCCGCGCTGATCCGCGGCTCCGGGGGTGGGCTCTCAGCAACCCGGGTGCCAACGCTTCACAGCGGGGAGACGTCGGAAGGCCGACGCAGCAAACCTCCAGCCTCTATGGGAAAGGACCCGCACCACATGTGGAACGACATTTCCCATCCGGGCTGAAGGACTGAAATTCCTTCAGGAGCCGCTGAAAAGAAACGGACACCCTGGCCGGATGGGTGGGGCAACCGGGTTCCCACATGGGGAAGCAGGCGGGCCTCAGGCCGCCGGACGCGACGCGGGCGCGATGAGCCGCCCCACCACGCCGGTGCCCCACAACACGCCGGCCACGCACACCAGCGCGCCGGTGACGGCCAGCGGCGACACGGGCTCGCCCAGCAGCAGCGCGCCCATCACCCACGAGAAGGCCGGCGTCAGCTGCGTGGCCACGCCGCCCGCCACCGCGGTGACGTAGCCAAAGGCATACGTGAAGGTCATCTGCGCGGCGACGGACGTCAGCCCCACGCCCAACAGCGGCAGCACCACGTCCCACCCCAGCGGCCGCCAGTCCTGGAGGGCGAACGGGAGGCTGAAGAGCAGGCCGAAGAGACAGAAGGAGAAGAAGACGGTGGCCGAGTCCGTGTCGTGCCGCAGCGCGCGCACCACCACCACCGCCGCGCCGCCCAGCACCGCCGAGCCCATGCCCGCCCACGCGCCCAGCCCCATGGACAGCGACGCGCCCACGTCCATCGTGCTCCACATGACGAGCCCCGCGCCCACCGTGGTGAGCACCAGCCCCGCCAACAGCGGCCCCGTCACCCGCTCGCGCAGGAAGAGCCAGCCGATGATGGCCGCGTAGATGGGCCAGCACGAGTTGAGCAGCACCGCCGGGCCCACCGTCATCCGGTCGATGGCCATGAAGTACAGGTAGACGGCCGCGCCGCCGAAGATGCCGCGCAGCGCCCACAGGGACAGGCGCCCGTAGCGCGGCTTGCGCCCCAGCAGGGGGAAGTACGCCGCCAGGAACAGCAACCCGATGACGAAGCGCCCGGACGCCACCTGCCCGGGAGACAGGCGGCCCGAGAGCATCCGCGTGCACAGCGCCATCAACGAGAAGAGGAAGCTCGAGAAGACCAGCAGCGGGATGCCGCGGTAGCGCTCCGGAAGGACCCAGCGGTTCATGGACGCGCGCACCCTACAGGGAAACCCGGCGAGCACCAGCG
>NZ_JABBJJ010000708.1 GCF_012933655.1 Pyxidicoccus fallax
GGGCCTGGGGTCTGCGGGGTTTCGAGGTTCACGCTGTCCTGTCCGCTCAGTGGCGAGCCAACCCCCGGCGGGGCGGCCTATTTCCCGATTCTCTAGCAGCCTCCCTCCGTGCGCGAGGCGCCACGTCCCGAAGACTCACGGGAGGGGCCTGGGGTGTCCGGCGCCGGAAGGAGGGGAAAGGCAGAGGGTCTGGGAGGCAACGCGGGAGACGGGCCCGGCCCTTCCAGGGCCCCCGGGGGGCGGTGCCCGACCGGAGGCGGGGGCCAGGGCGGCCGGTCAACGCGCGGTGGGCTGCTGCTTCTTGCTGGCCTCGTCCTCGGGCGCTTCGGTGGGGACGCCGCCCAGCTCCTGGGCGAGCGCGGTGAGCACGTCCTGGGTGCAGAGGATGCGCGTGCGCGTCATGCGCGACAGGACGCGCTGCACGGCGGACTCCACGGTGCCCTCGGAGGGGATGTCCAGCGCGCGGCCGGACTCCGTGAGGGCGAAGAGGGCCTTGCGTCCATCGAGCGGGTCGGCCTTGCGCTCCAGCAGGCCCCGCTTCTCCAGGCGCTTGAGGACGCCGGTGAGGGTGCTGGGGTGGACGTGCAGAATCTGCGCGAGCGTCCCGGCGGTGATGCCGGGGAAGCGGCCGACCAGGCGGACGACCAGGCGCTGGGGCCCGGTGAGTCCGAGCGTCGACTCCATGCGCTTGGACGTGGATTGGAGCCCGTGGTCCACGGCCCAGAGCAGGCGCATGAACTCGAGCACCTCTCCGAGCGGCGGCCCCTTGGGTCGATGCTCGCCTTCCGGGTGCTCCAGCTCGCTGCTGGCCGTGTCCTTCATGGGTACATCATCCTTCACCTGCCGCCTCCATGTCTCTGCGGTCGTTTGAGTCGCACATGGTGTACCGCCTTGTGCGTCCCGCCGCTGAGTAAAATCCGTTGTCTGTTGGGCACCAGCAAGCTACGGGCCGGACTGCCGCTCCCCCCGGAAGCTCCCATGCGTCCCTACCGCGCTGCCCTCGAACAGGTCCCCGAGCCTGATGCCACCGCCGCTGCCCGCTGCCAGGAACTCCTGGACGCGAAGACGAAGCCCCGGGGAAGCCTGGGGCGGCTGGAGGAGCTTGCCCGCCGGCTCGCCGCCCTGCGGGGCGAGGCAACGCCCGGACTTCCCCGGAAAGCCCTGGTCGTCATGGCGGCGGACCACGGGGTGGTGGAGGAGGGGGTGAGCGCCTATCCGGCGGAAGTCACGGGGCAGATGGTGGCGAACTTCGCCCGGGGCGGGGCGGCGCTGAAC
>NZ_JABBJJ010000709.1 GCF_012933655.1 Pyxidicoccus fallax
GCCTGGGGCCTGGCCGCCGGAGCGGGGGCCGGGCTGGCGGGGGCGATGATGCGCTCGCCCGCGGCGCCGGGGCCGCCGTTCTCCGCGCGCTGCTGCTCCTTGAGCACCGACTGGTTCATGCGCGACAGCGGGCCGGGCTTGCGGCTGAAGTCCACCGCCACGTCGTAGCCCGGCACCTGGCCGTAGAACTGCTCCACGAACTGCTGCCGCTCCTTCATCTTGCGCTCGAAGATGACGCGGAAGTCCTCGGGCCCCCGGATGATGTAGGGCGTCAGGAACAGGAGCAGGTTCGTCTTCGTCTTGCGGCGCGTCGTCTCGCGGAACAGGTGGCCGAGGATGGGGATGTCACCCAGCACCGGCACCTTGGTGACGGTCTCCAGGGTGCGGTCCTGCATGATGCCGCCAATCACCACCGTCTCCTGGTCCTTGGCGATGACCGTCGTCTTCGCGCTGCGGCGCGAGGTGGTGGGGCCGAGCACCGGGTCGCTGGAGGCAATCTCCTCCGTCTGCTCGGTGATGACGAGCCGGATGTAGTCGCTGTCGTTGATCTGCGGCTTCACCGTCAGCTTCAGCTCCACGTTCTGACGGGTAATCGGCGCGTAGAGCGAGCCCAGGCCGCCGAGCCCGCCGAGGATGGAGGGGTTGAGGCCGCCGGTGCCGCCGGTGACGCCGCCGACGGTGGAGCCGAGCGACGAGGGCGAGAAGCCGGACTGGAAGGGCACGTTCTGGCCCACCGTGATTTCCGCCTCCTCGTTGTCGCTGGTGAGGATGTGCGGGGTGGAGAGCACGTTGACGTCCGAGCTCTGCTGCATGGCGTGCAGCACCACGCCGAAGGCGGGGATGTCCAGGCCCAGCTTCTCCAGGGCGGGGATGACGGGGCCCTGGAGGCCGGCGAGGAAGCCGCCGAACTGCGCCAGGTTGGCCAGCGACAGCGACGGGGGCAGGCCGCTGCCCCGGTTGTTGGTGCCGATGAGGCCCGGCGCGTCGCCCTCGCTCGTCTTGAGGCTGAAGCCGCTGTGCAGGTTGACGCCGAAGTCGGAGTTGCGGTCCAGGTTGACCTCCATGATGACGGCCTCGACGAAGACCTGGCGGCGCGGCGTGTCGAGCTGCTGGATGACCTGGACGATGTTCTTGTAGTCGGCGGCGCTGGCGACGATGACCAGCGAGTTGGTGCCCTTGTCGGCCGAAATCTTCACCTCGCCACTGAACAGCTCCGCGGCCTGGGTGCCGCCACCGGGGCGCGGAATGCCGGGCGGGGGCCTGTCTCTTA
>NZ_JABBJJ010000070.1 GCF_012933655.1 Pyxidicoccus fallax
GGATTGGGGTTGGGGGCCGTGATGCTACCGGTGGAGCAGCCCAGCCAGAACAGCAGGGGAAGGACCCACAGCAGGGAGTGCGCGCATCGCGCCGCCGCCAGCCATGGAGGGGGGGGATTTCCGTGGGGCATCAGCGGACCCAAGGCAAGTCACATGCCATGGAGCGCTCGCGCGGGCTCTCCTCGGAGCAGGGCCGATGACACGGGCCCTGAGCCCTGAAGAGATGTGGAGCCACCCCCACATCCTGGAGCCCGTGCGCCACACAATACCGGATTCTCGTACTGTGATGACGGGAGCAATGGCATTGCCCTGGTAGGGCTTTACAGGAGCGGGGTGGGGAGAGCAGTGCGGAGGGTCATGCGCGTCGCCATTCTCGCCTATCCCGGAGTCGTGGCCCTCGATGTCACCGGCCCGGCGGAGGTCTTCGCCGCCGCGGCCCGACTCACCGGGGGTGGTTATGAGCTCGTGCTCCTGGGCACGAAGCCTGGGCCCATCCCGACCTTTTCGAGCATGGCGCTGCAGCCCGCGGGTGTCATTTCGGAGGACCTCGGGAGGATGGACACCCTGCTCATCGCCGGCAGTCCCGGCATCCCTCCGGTCATCAAGGACGCCGAGGTGCTCGAGTGGACCCGCCGGGAGGCCCCTCGCTGCAGGCGCCATGGCTCCATCTGTACGGGGGCCTTCGTGCTCGGTGCGGCCGGTCTGCTCGACGGCAAGCGGGCCACCACCCACTGGCGCTTCACGCGGGCGCTGGCCCACGCCTACCCGCGTGTCACCGTCGAGCATGACAGCCTCTTCGTCCGGGATGGTTCGACGTACACCTCGGCGGGCGTCAGCTCGGGCATCGACCTGGCCCTCGCACTCGTCGAGGAGGACTTCGGCCGCAAGCTCGCGCTGTCCGTCGCGCGGGAGCTGGTGGTCTTCCTCAAGCGTCCTGGCGGCCAGTCGCAGTTCAGCCACCAGCTGGCGGCCCAATTCTCCGACGTGCCGGCCATCCAGGGGCTGCAGCAGTGGGTCATCGACCATCCGCGCGAGGACCACTCGGTGGAGCGGCTCGCGAGGCGCGTCCACATGAGCCCGCGCAACTTCGCCCGGGTGTTCCGGCGGGAGACCGGGGCAACTCCCGCCGGGTTCGTCGAGGCCGTCCGTGTCGAGGCCGCGCGGCGGCTCCTCGAGAGCACGGAGCTCCCCATCCAGACCGTGGCGGACCGGGTGGGGTTCGGCAACACGAACGGCCTGCGCCGTGCCTTCCTCCGGCAGCACGGCATCGGGCCCGCGGAGTACCGTCACTCCGTGAAGGGCGCCCCTTCGAGCGCTTCGCAGAAGTCCAGGGGGCGGAAGCCGGGGAGGTGACGCCGGCCGACGTCCGAGAGGAAGTTGCCGAAGGTGGTGTGGGGCTTTCGCTGGATGACGCCGCGGAGCACCTCAACGAAGTCCCGCTTGAAGTCCAGGCGCGGGAAGGCCGCGACGACGCCCTCGAGGCGCTCGCGCCCGACGAGCTCGGCGCCCATGCCCACCACGTCGACGCTGATGCCCAGGTGCGTCAGCGCGACCTCGGGCTCCTTGTGCTCCGCGATGCCCACCGAGGTGTGGAGCGCGACGGCATCCCACACCCGGGAGACCGTCTGCCCCGGGGCGCCGCGCTGTACGAGGAAGTCCCGTGCGGCATTGGCACCGTCCACCTCGAAGCGCAGGGCCCCCGCGAAGCGCTCGGTGAGGCCGAGGTCGTGCAGCACCGTGCCCAGGTACAGCACTTCCGAGTCATACGCGAGCCCTCGGGCGCGACCGATGAGCTCCGCGAAGACATAGGAGCGCAGCGCATGGTGGTAGACGAGCGGGCTGGAGACGTCTCGCACCAGCTCCGTCGCCTCACGCGCGAGCTTGCTGTCGGGGATGCGGACACCCGCGACTTCCTTGTGCATGGGTTTTTCCTTCCGTGAGAGGAACGCCCCCCATGCTGCCGCCCGGCCGCGCACCGGGACGGACGAACCGGCATCGATTCCAGCCATCTGGCGAGGCGTTTCCGACCCGCGACCGCGGGGCGAGTGTCTCATCCTTCAGGGAGACACGCATGAGCCCACATCCTGCGCGCCGCGGTAAGGAGGGGGAATTCCTTGCAATGTAAGTGTTCACTGAGAGTGGTGGATTGAATGACAAAACGACTGTCAATTTGTTAGGCTATCGGCCTCACTCGCCATGAACCCGGGGGGGCCCATGAGTGAATCGAAGAGGCTGTGGAGCCGTGTGCTCGCTGTCCTGACGTTCGTGGCGTTGCTGGAGCCCGATACCGCCCAGGCGGCACCGAGATGTGAGCGGACGGTGACCGCCAGCGTGGTGGCGTTGGACCAGCCGCTCTTCCTCAACCGCCTGGGCGCGCGTGTTCCGGGGGGCATGGTGTTCGCCCTCCAGCGGGACGTGGTGCCCACCGAGGGCACCGAGCTGCTGCCGGGCAAGGTGGCGCTGCGCCCCGGCAAGCGCCCGCGCCCGCTGGTGCTCCGGGCCAACGTGGGTGACTGCCTCCGCGTCGAGTTCACCAACCTGCTCAGCCCGGCGAAGCCGCAGGCGGCCACCCAGACGTACACGCTGAACGCGGGCGTCACGGCGATCGGGCTGCCGCCGGTCACCGTGGATGGCTCCTTCGTGGGGGCCAACACCAGCACCCTGATTCCTCCCGGGGCACCGAAGCTCCAGCCGGACGGCCGGCGCTACTCGGCGGTGTACACCTTCTATGCGGAGGCGGAGGGGACGTTCCTCCTCCACAGCACGGGCGCGAACTTCGACTTCGGCCTGCCTGGCAACAAATCCTCCTTCCTGACGGGCGGCCAGCTCTCCGCGGGCCTGTTCGGCGCGGTGAACGTGGAGCCCCGAGGCTCCGAGTGGTACCGCAGCCAGGTCTCCGCCGAGGAGCTGAAGCTCGCCACCCGGCGCGCGACGCCCACCGGCCAGCCGGTGCTCGACTACGGCGCGGTGTTCCCCAAGGGCTATCAGCGGCCACAGGAGGGCGGGGTGGTTCCGGAGGGCACGCCGGTGCTGCGGATGCTGGATGCCCGGAATGAGATCGTCCACAGCGACCTCACCGCCGTCATCACCGGACCGGGGGCGGGGCGCCTCGCGGTGAAGTACCCGCTCAACCCGGCGCTGCCGGACCGCGAGCAGCCGTTCCGCGAGTTCACGCTCATCTACCACGAGATGTTCAACGCGACGCAGGCGTTCGACGCGTTCGACGCGTCCAAGCAGCAGACGCCGGACGCGCAGGACCTGGCGAACACGCTGTCCATCGGAGGGGACAACTTCGGCATCAACTACGGCACCGGCGGCATCGGCGCGGAAATCTGGGCCAATCGCATCGGCGTGGGGCCGGCGGCCAACTGCCCGGAGTGCAAGTTCGAGGAGTTCTTCCTGAGCTCCTGGGCCAACGGCGACCCGGCCATGGTGGTGGACGTGCCGGCCAACCAGAAGGGCCAGAAGGCCACCCGGGCGGTGTTCTCCGATGACCCGACGAACGTCTACCACAGCTATCTGAGCGACCACGTCCGCTTCCGCGTCATCCACGGCGGCTCGTCCATCCACCACATCCACCACCTGCACGCGCAGCAGTGGCTGCACGCGCCGGACAGCGACCAGAGCCAGTACCTGGACAGCCAGGCCATCGGTCCGGGCGTCGGCTACACGCTGGACATGGTCTACAACGGCACCGGCAACAAGAACCGGACCGTCGGCGACTCCATCTTCCACTGCCACTTCTACCCGCACTTCGCGGCCGGCATGTGGTCGCTCTGGCGCGCCCACGACGTCTTCGAGCCGGGCACCGAGCTGGACAAGGCGGGCTACCCGGTGGCCACCGCCCGCGCGCTGCCCGACGGGGAGATTCAGCGCGGCACCCCCATTCCGGCGGTGGTGCCGCTGCCCACGCTGGCCATGGCGCCCATGCCCGCCCCGGTGCGGCTGGAGCAGGGCCAGGTGGTGGTGGATGCCACCCGGGGCAACCCCGGCTTCCCCTTCTACGTGCCCGGCGCGGCCGGTCATCGCCCGCCGCACCCGCCCATGGACTTCGCGGTGCTCAACGGCAAGCCGCAGAATGGCGGCCTGCCGCGGCATCTCGTCACGGGCGGCACCGCGAAGAGCGTGCAGACCCGGCTCGACTTCAGCAAGGACAGCACCACGCTCAAGGCCGTGGAGCTCCCGGAGGAGGGCACCGCCGCGGAGAAGGTGGCCATGGCCTTCCACGCCACGAACCACGCCTCCTTCAAGCCGGATGGCTCGCCCGCGCAGTTCCTCACCAACGCGCTGCCCCCCAAGCCGGGCGCGCCGTACGCGGACCCCTGCGCGGGCACCACGAACGAGCGGCGCTACCGGGCGGCCAACATCGAGATGGACGTCACCCTGAACAAGAAGGGCTGGCACTTTCCGCAGCAGCGCATGCTCGCGCTGTGGGAGGACGTGCAGCCCACCTTCAACGGCACCCGCCAGCCCGAGCCGCTCTTCTTCCGCGCCAACTCGGGGGAGTGCATCGAGTACTGGCACACCAACCTGGTGCCCGACTACTACCAGCTCGATGACTTCCAGGTGCGCACGCCGGTGGACATCCTCGGCCAGCACATCCACCTGGTGAAGTTCGACGTCACCGCCTCGGACGGCGCCGCCAACGGGTGGAACTACGAGGATGGTACCTTCAGCCCGGACGAGGTGCGGGCGCGCATCAAGGCCATCAACGCCACGGGCGGCCTCGACTCCGGCGGCAGGAAGCGGCTGCTCACCCCGGTGCCCGCGCCCGCGGTCTTCGGGCCGCAGGCGGGCAAGAAGTTCCTCGGCGCGCAGACCACCATCCAGCGCTGGGCCGCGGACCCCCTCCTCGACAACCAGGGCAAGGACCGCACCCTGCGCACCGTCTTCACGCATGACCACTTCGGGCCGTCCACCCACCAGCAGGCGGGCCTCTACGCGGGGCTCCTGGTGGAGCCGGCGGGCTCGAAGTGGCGCGACCCGGTGACGGGCCTGCTGATGGGCACCCGCGACGACGGCGGTCCCACCAGCTTCCAGGCGGACATCCTCACGCCCAACGTCGCGGACAGCTACCGCGAGTTCGCGCTCGAGTTCCAGGACATGCAGCTCGCCTACAAGCCGGACGTGTTCGGCAAGAAGCAGGCGGCGGGCAAGATGGGCCTGGCCAACCCGGCGCTGGCTGTCAGCCCGCCGGCATGCGCCACGCGCCCGGATGGAACCTCGCCGACCGCGCCGTGCCCGAGCCTCATCTCCCAGGTGAACGCCGGCACGTTCTCCGTCAACTACCGCAGCGAGCCGCTGCCCTTCCGCGTGGGCAAGGTCAGCCCGGCCACGGCGTCCGCGAACATCGAGAGCGTTCCCTCGGGGACGCCGGATCCGTCGGACCTCTCCAACGTGTTCCTCTCCCTCCAGCGCGCGGACCCGGCCCTCAACCGGCAGCCCAACCCCGTGGTCCCGGGCATGGGTGACACGGACCCGTACACGCCGCTGCTGCGCGCGTACCAGGGGGACCCGGTGCAGGTGCGCGTCATGGCGGGCGGGCAGGACTCCATCCACAACTTCAACATGCACGGCGTGCGCTGGCTCTTCGAGCCCTCGGACCGCAACTCCGGCTATCGCGCCAGTCAGCCGCTCGGCATCTCCGAGCACTACGAGATGCTCTTCACCCTGCCGCGCACGGGCGGTGACGCGGATTACCTGTACAACCCGAGCGCCACTGTCGCCGGCCTGGATAACGGCAACTGGGGCATCCTTCGCGCCTACGCCAAGAGGCAGGCCCATCTGCTGGTGCTGCCCAGCAACCCAGCCCCCACGGAAGGGCCGGCCACCAGCGTGTGTCCGCCAGGCGCCCCCAGGCCGCCGGTGCTCAAGGTCAGTGCCTACACCGCCGCGCAGGTCCTCCCGGCCCAGCCGGAAAAGGGGGTCGTCTACTACAGCCGCAACGGCGTGACGCTCTCGGACACCCAGGCGCTGCTGTACGTGCGCGACGACGACATCGACCCGGCCACCGGGAAGCTCAGGGACTCCGCGCCCGTCGAGCCGCTCGTCCTCCGCGCCCGGGCTGGTGACTGCATCACGGTGCAGCTCACCAACAAGCTGGACACCCGCGCCAGTGTCTTCACGGCGAAGAGCCAGGCGCCGGCCGCGTTTGGCGACATCACGCTCCAGACCTCCACGCACGTGGGCCTGCACCCGCAGCTGCTCTCGTTCGACGTGAGGGCCGCCAATGGCGTCAACGTGGGGCGCAACGGGGTGAGCAGCGTGGCGCCGGGCGAGAGTCGCACCTACGAGTGGTACGCGGGCGAGGTGCGGCGCGAGGGGAACAACGTCGTCGGCCGGCCCATCGAGTTCGGCGCGGTGAACCTGTACCCGTCGGACCCGCTGCAGCAGCACGCGTACGGCCTGGTGGGCGCGCTCATCGTCGAGCCGGCCGGTTCGACGTGGGTCGAGGACGAGCTGACGCATGCCTCGGCCACCGTCCGGCCGTCCTCGGGCGCGGCCTTCCGCGAGTTCGTCCTCGTCAGCCAGGAGAGCCTGAACCTGGGGTTGCAGACCCCGCCGACCGGTGGTTTCCAGGCGGTCAACTACCGCACCGAGCCGATGGCGTACCGCTACGGCCTCCAGGAGTCCGCGGCGTACCCGGCCGTGGACCTGTCGTGCGCGACCTCGGACCGGCTCCAGCAGGGCTCGACGGCCTCGGCATCGGGCGCGCCGAACACGCCGGTCTTCACCGCGGCCGCGGGGCAGCCGGTGCGCTTCCGGTTGCTGCACGCCGGAGACCACTTCATCGATGGCTCGGTCTTCACCATCGAGGGCCACAGCTGGCAGGAGTCGCCGTTCACGAAGGACTCGACGGAGATGGGCTCCAACCCGAGGTCTCCGTGGATGAGCGCCCGCGTGGGGTTCGGCGCGACGGACCACTTCAACATCGTCCTGGCGAGCGCGGGAGGTCCGTTCGCGGTCAGCCGGGACTACCTGTACCGCTCGTTCATCAGCACCGGCATGCTGAACGGTTCGTGGGGCATCTTCCGGGTGAGCCCGCAGGGCCGGGACTCGGTCACGTTCACCCGGGCGCAGGACGGCTCGGTGCGCGGGGCGAACACGGTGAGCCCCGTCACGGGGCGCTACGCGAGGACCGTGAAGCTCTTCAGTGGCGTCGCGCGCAAGGACGGCTCGGGCTGTGTCGGCACCGCGCTGGCTTCGATCCGGGTGGGCAAGGGCGGCCAGTGGGCCGTGCCCGGCAAGTTCCCCACCGAGCTGTGCGCCCAGTCCGACTCCGGTGGCGTGGGAGAGTGGACGGCGCAGGTCTCCGAGGCCTGTGTCTCGCCGCAGGTGAAGCCGGTCTCGGCCGCCCTCACGGCGGCCCCCCACGGTGCCGGCCCCACCGCGCCGTTCCTGCGCCAGCAGCAGCTCGCCCCCACTCCCCGCCACGCGCTGCCTCCTCGCGCGGATAGCGAGACCCGATGATGCGTCGCACCTCCGCGTTCCACCCGCTCCTGAAGTCCGGGGGCGGGTGGGTGCTCCTCGGCTTCCTCCTGCTCGCGGGGGCCGGGGCCTGGCTCGGCTTGTCGCGGTCCACTCCTCCGGCCACTGCTTCATCGCTGCGCGCCGTGCACGCGGGCGTCGCGGTGGAGCTCACGGTGGAGCCGGTGGAGCCCTCCCGGCGTGGGCAGCCGCCCCTCGCCGGTGAGGAGGTGTCCTTCCGCGTGAAGGTGACGGACGCAGCGACGGGCGCGCCGTACCCGCGCGTCTACCCGGCGGCCTGGGTGGATGCGCGCAGGCCCGGCGAGCGCACCGATGGCAAGGCCTGCCCGGAGAAGGTGTCGTCCTTCCTCTCCGGGGGGCTGCTCGGCGCGGGGGCCCAGGACCTCAACCTCTACCAGGTGCTGGTGCTCAACAAGGACGCCACCCTCTCCGTCGTGGACCCGCGCTTCGGCTTCGGCGGCAGCCGGCTGCTCGGCCTGGTCTCCCTCCGCAGTCCCGGGGCGGATTGGGTGCTCACCGGGGATGACTCGAAGCTGTTCGTCTCCATGCCGGACTCGGACCGCGTGGCCGTGGTGGACCCCGTCACGCACCGCGTGTCGAGCGAGCTGGAGCTGGCCCCGCGTCCGTCGCGGCTCGCGCTCCAGCCGGACGAGGGCTACCTCTGGGTGCTGGGGGAGGGGACCGCGGACGAGCCTTCCGTCACGGTCGTCTCGGTGGCCAGCCTCTCGGTGGTGGCCCGTCTGCGCATGGGCGCGGGCGCGCACCAGATTGCGTTCAGCGACGACAGCCGCTTCGCCTTCATCACGAACCGCGAGCCGGGCACCGTCTCGGTGGTGGATGTGCGGACGCTGAAGGTGGTGAAGGAGCTGTCCACCGGCCGCGCGCCGGGCTCCGTGGCCTTCTCCCGTGGAGCGCGCGCCGCCTACGTGGCGCACGCGGACGGCACCATCGCCGTGGTGGACGCCGAGCGGCCGCAGGTGCTCGCGCGCATCACCGCGGAGGAGGGGCTGGGGCAGCTCGCCTTCGAGAAGACGGGACGCTACGGCTTCGTGCTCAACCCGGAGCGGGACACGGTTCAAATCATCGACTCGGCCACCAACCGCATCATCCAGAGCGGGAGGCTGGAGCGCGGGCCGGACGAGATTTCCTTCACCGAGGGCCTGGCCTACGTACGCCACCGGGGCCACGAGACGGTGCTGATGATTCCGCTGGACCAGGTGGGAACGGAGGGCCGGCCCATCGCGGTGGTGGACTTCCCGGGAGGACAGCTCGCGCCGGGCGCCGCGGCGCTGGCTCCCGCCATCGTTCCCGCGCCGGGCGCCGCGGCGGTGCTGGTGGCCAACGCCGCGGACAAGGTCATCTACTACTACAAGGAGGGCATGGCGGCCCCCATGGGCAGCTTCAGCGCGTACGACCGGGAGCCCCGGGCGGTGCGCGTGCTCGACCGCAGCCTGCGCGAGCGCTCGGCGGGCGTGTACGAGACGACGGCGCGGCTGCGCGGGCCGGGGGTGCACGACGTGGCGGTGCTCATCGACTCGCCACGGGTGATTCACTGCTTCCCGCTCCACGTGGCGGACAACCCGGCCCTGGCGAAGGAGGAGCGGGAGGGGGTGGCCGTCGAGCCGCTCCTGCCAGACACGGTCCAGGCGGGCCAGACGGCGCGGCTGCGCTTCCGGCTGAAGGACAAGGCCACGCAGGCCCCGCGCGCGGAGGTGGGGGAGGTCACCGTCCTCGCCTATCAAGCGGCGGGCAACTGGCACACCCGGAAGGTGGCCCGGCCCGAGGCGGATGGCACCTACGGCGTGGACCTCGTCCCGCCGAGGCCCGGCGTGTACTTCCTCGCCCTCGAGGCTCCCTCGCTCGGGATGAAGCTGGACGCCGCCCAGGACCTCACCCTCATCGCCGAAGGAGGCACGCCGTGAGCGCCCGAGTGCAGTGGCTGGTCCTCGTCACCCTGGGGACGTTGTTGGGGTTGGGGACGGGAGCCTGTACCCGCGATGAAGCCCCCGCCGCGCCGCCTCCTCCGCCGGAGAGCCAGGACGCGCCGCTCGGCCGGCTCTCCCTCCCGGAGGACCTCGTCCTCGTGGACCAGCGTGGCGAGCCGGTCCACGTGCAGCGCGACCTGATGCAGGGTGGGGTGGTGGTGATGAACTTCATCTTCACCCGGTGCACCACCATCTGCCCGCCGATGGGCATGGGGTTCTCGCGGCTGCAGGAACAGCTGGGAGCACGCGCGGGCAGGGACGTGAAGCTGGTGTCCGTGAGCCTCGACCCGGAGCACGACACGCCGGAGCGCCTGGCCGAGTGGGGCAAGCGCTACGGTGCCGGGCCGGGCTGGACGCTGCTCTCCGGCTCCAAGCAGGACGTGGACCGGCTCCTCAAGGCGATGACCGTGTACACGCCCGCGAAGGAGCAGCACGCGCCCATCGTGCTGGTGGGAAACACCGCCACCGGCGAGTGGGTGCGTGCCCATGGCCTGGGCTCGCCCAAGCGGCTGCTGGAGGCCGTCGAGCGCGCGCTGGCCAGCGCCCCGCCGAAGTCCCCGGTCTTCACCGATGTGACGTCTCCGGCCCGGCGCTACTTCAGCGACACCGAGCTGGTGGACCAGGATGGCCGGAAGGTGCGGTTCTACAGCGACCTCATCCAGGGGAAGACGGTCATCATCAACGTCTTCTTCTCGCGCTGCACCGGCTCGTGCCCGGTGATGGCGGGCACCTTCACCAGGCTCCAGGCGCACCTGGGCGACCGGCTGGGGAAGGACGTGCGGATGCTCTCCATCTCGGTGGACCCGGAGCGGGACACCCCGGAGCGGCTCAAGGAGTACGCCCAGCGCTTCAAGGCGCGACCGGGTTGGTCCTTCCTCACCGGGGACAAGGAGCACGTGCAGGCGGTGCTCCAGAAGCTCGGTCAGGCGGTGGAGGACCCGAATCAGCACAAGGCGCTCTTCCTCATCGGCAATGACCGGACCGGGCTGTGGAAGAAGGCCTTCGGTCTGGCCAAGGCGGACGAGGTCATCCCGGTGGTGGACAGCGTGATGAACGACCAGGGCGTGTCCCTGGCGGAAAACACGCCATGAGGCTCGTGCACGTGGCGCTCGCGCTATGGCTCGTGGCCGGTTGCCGCGAGGAGCAGGCGCCCGTGCACGTGAGCAAGCCGTCGGCGGAGCGTGGCCGGGAGCTGTACCTGCGCGGAGTGAGCGCCTCGGGCGCGGAGCTCCAGGCGGAGCTGGGCGCGGGCAACGTGGTGCCGGCGGCCGCGGTGCCCTGTGCCTCCTGCCATGGGAAGGATGGGCGCGGCCGGGCCGAGGGCGGAGTGCAGCCCTCGAACATCCGCTGGGAGGCGCTCACGCGGCCCTACGTGGTGCAGGAGGGGAGTGGCCGGCGGCACCCGCCCTACACGGAGCGCACGCTGGGCAGGGCCATCACAATGGGCGTGGACCCCGCCAACCAGCGGCTGCTGGACGTCATGCCGCGCTTCCGGCTGAGCCGGGCGGACCTGGACGACCTGCTGGCCTACCTCAAGGTGCTCGGCCAGGAGCAGGACCCGGGCATGTCCGAGGACGAGGTGCGGCTCGGCGCGGTGTTCGCCGGCGAGGGGCCGGAGGCGGACGCGGGCAGGGCGGTCCACGCGGCGCTGTCGGCGTACCTCGACGAGCTCAATGCACGAGGCGGCATCTATGGCCGGCGGCTGGTGCTCCGCTCGGTGAAGCTCCCGGCCCCGGGGCCCGAGCGTGAGAAGACGTTGGAGGCGTTTCTCGATGGTGAGCGCCCGCTGGTGCTGGTGGGCGCCATGCCCGGAGAGGAGGCGCTGCTGTCGGCGCTGGCGGAGCAGCGGCGGATCCCGCTGCTCGGCGCGATGGGGACGGCGGCGGGCGCTGCCCCGGGAGGGCAGACCTTCTACCTGTATGCCGGCCTCGCGGAGCAGGGCGAGGCGCTGGTGTCGGTCGCGGCGAAGCGGCGCCCGGGAGGGCGGGTGGCCATCCTCCGGCCGGACGCACCGTCCGCGCGCGAGGCGGCCGGGCGGATTGCCGCGCGGTGCCGGAAGCTCGGGCTGGGCGAGGTGGTGGAGCTCGAAGCCCTTGGACAGTCGTCAGCGCTCGGGCGCGCGGACGTGCTCTTCGTGCTCGGGCCGCGGGTCGTGGAGCCCGGCTTCTGGAAGGATTTGGGGCGCCTGGCCCACGCACCGTTGGTGCTGTGGCCGGGAGGGCCCACCGAGGCCTCCCTGCGCGCGCCCGCGAGCCTCGCGGGGCGGCTGTTCACCTCGCACTGGCATCTGCCCACGGACGTGCGCCCGGAAGCGCTCCAGGCGTATCACCAGCTCGCCGCATCGCGCTCCCTCCCACGGGAGCACCTCGCCGCGCAGCTCGTGGCGGTGTCCACGGGGAAGCTGCTGGTGGAGGGACTCATCCGCGCCGGCCGCGACGCCAACCGCGAGCGCATGGTCGAGGCGCTCGAAGGGGTGCGCGACTTCGAGACGGGACTGGGGCCTCCACTCACCTATGGACGGAGCCGACGGGTCGGCGCGCTCGGCGCGTATGTGCTGGAGGTCGACCCGGTGCGGCACCAGCTGGCCTCCTCGGAAGGCTGGGCCGGGCTGGAGTGAACGGCTTGTCGTGCCACCAGCAGCCAGGTCAGCGAGACGAGCAGCCAGGCCGCGCTGAGCGCGCTCCACGCCTGGGGCGCCCCGGCCTGGACGAGCCACAGCGTCACCGCCATGCCCATGGCGAGCACCCGCGACAGCTCCAGCGGCACGCTCCAGCGCTTCGACTCCAGCATCCCGCTCCAGGCGGTCGCCATGGCCCAGAGCAGCAGGCTCAGTGCCACCTTCCGCCAGCCCGACAGCGGCGAGGCATGGTGACTCACGAGGAGCATGAACGGCATGGACGCGAACAACTGGAAGACGAGGTAGGCGCGGATGCCGGGCAGCTCCGTGGAGCGGAACTTCACCTCCACGCCGTCCTGCTTCCAAGAGCCGAGCGAGCGCGGCGGCAGGTCCGCGGGCCTCCAGCCGGTGGGCATCACCCAGATGCGCAGACGGTCCCACCCGCTCCTCGTCGCCACCGCGTCACTGGCGAGCCGGGCCCACGCCTGGAAGTTGATGGCCGTCGGGTCCCACGTGTTCGCCGGGGTGGTGAGGCCATAGGAGCAGGGCTCCTTCTCCTCGGCGTAGGTGCCGAACATCCGGTCCCAGATGATGAGGAAGCCCGCGTAGTTCTTGTCGATGTAGGCGTCGTTGCGCGCATGGTGCACGCGGTGGTGGGAGGGCGTGTTCAGCCAGGACTCCACCCACCGGGGCAGCTTGGGGATGACGCGGGTGTGGGGGATGAACTGCAACACCAGGTGGAAGGCCACCATCGCCAGCACCGCCTCCGGCGGGAAGCCCACCATCACCAGCGGCCAGTAGAAGAGGAACGAGAAGAGGCGCTGCGTCACGCTCGCGCGCAGGGCCACCGCGTAATTGAGCTCCTCGGTGGAGTGGTGCGGCGAGTGCGCCGCCCAGCCGATGTTGGTGCGGTGGCCGAAGCGGTGGAACCAGTAGAAGAGGAAGTCGACGCCCAGGAAGAGGGCCACCAGCGACAGCGGCGACGAGACGTCGAGCCGCCACGGCGCGAGCTGGCCCAGTTGCGTGAAGAGCGGCAGCACCAGCAGCGCCACCGCCACGTTGACGCACTGGTTCATCACCGCCGTGCCCATGCTCGCGATGGAGTCCTGGAAGCTGTAGTAGCCGTTGCGCTTCACCACGCAGTACGCGAACTCCGCCAGGGCCAGGACGATGACGAAGGGCGTGGCCACCGCATAGACGTTGATGGTCATGCTTCCGGTGTATGGCGTCCGGCGCGGCCGCCGCCTTAACCTGGGTCAACCCGAGGGACCTTCCGCGTGAGATTCCCGAAGCTCTTCGAGCGCCTCGCCGCCCTGGCCCCCCTTCCTCCCGAGGAGTGGGAGAAGGCCGAGGCGGTGGCGAGGGAGCAGGCGCTCGACAAGCGGGAGCTGTTCCTCCGGCCGGGAGACCCGGCGGACCGCTTCGCCGTGGTGCTACAGGGCGTCTTCCGGGCCGTGCGCGTGTCGGCGCGCGGACAGGAGTCCATCAAGGCGTTCCGTGCCGAGGGCGAGCTGATTGGCGCCTATGCGGAGATGCTCCAGCACCTGCCGTCGATGACCACCATCGAGGCGCTCGCGCCGAGCCGCGTGCTGGTGTTCCAGACCCGGGACTTCCAGGCGCTGGAGAGCGGCCACGTGTGCTGGGAGCGGCTGGCGCGCAGGGTGGCGGAGCACCACTTCATCCTCAAGGAGCGCCGCGAGCAGGAGTTCCTCGACCTGTCCGCGGAGGAGCGCCTGGTGAAGTTCTGGGACGAGCACCCGCACCTGAAGGGACGGGTCCCCCAGCGCGACGTGGCGGCCTACCTCGGCATCACCGAGGTGGCCCTGAGCCGCATCATGTCGCGCCGCCGCAAGCGGCCGGAGTGAGCGGGCACGCGGCTCATCGCTTGCCGCGAAGCGCGTCCCCGCGCTCATGCCCCTTCGGCTCCGCCCCCGTGAAGGGAGGAGCGTCAACCTCCGTGAGCAGCCCCTGGCGGTAGAGCCAGCCCAGGATGGCGACACCGCGGCGGAACGGGACCTGGCGCGCCCAGGTGCCCGCGAGCTGGGGCATCGTCAGCCCGTCGCGGAGTCCCTCCACGAGCGGCGCCAGCTCCACGCCGTCGAGCCACGCCACCGGCCTCGCGAGCCGGGGATGGCTCAGCGCCCGGCGCAGCTCGATGACGTCTCCGACGATGCACGGCGTGTCCACCAGCGCCGCCTCGCGGTCCAGCCGCCAGCGGCGGTGGAGCAGGGCGTCGCCCTCCAGGAGAGGACGTGCCTCCGGGGGTGCAAGCGCTGACGACGCCTGCGCGCGGCGCTTCCAGAAGGGCCGCTCCCGGTACGTACGTTGCTCCGCGTAGTACCCCGAAGCCCAGGCCGCGTGCCGTGCCACGGAGTCGCGCTGGTCCTCCGTGTAGAAGCGCAGCGCGGCGTCCGTGTTGTCCGGCCGGACGAGCAGCGTGTGGACGGCCACCGCGCCGCTCAGCGCCGTCTGCAGCGCCTTCTGCACGCCCGACGAGGACAGCGGGTCGATGGAGAAGCTCGCCTCGCCCACCTTGATGCAGTCACGCTCGATGGGCACCACGTCGCGGTAGCAGGTCGCGTCGCTGGCCAGCACGCCTCCCACCAGCCGTGGCGCCGTCCAGGCCCCCAGCAGCTCCGTGTCGGCCAGCAGCTCCCGGTAGAAGGACTCCAGCGTGCGCCGCGTGACGCCCCGCTCGCGCAGCAGTCCCGGGTCCACGAAGGCCATGGCGTTGAAGGTCCCGTCCGGCAGGTGGGCTCCCCAGTACCAGGCGTCCGGCCCCGCCTCCACGCGTGTCTCCGGACCGTGGGGCCGCTCACCCCGCCAGGAGCCATGCAGCGCCAGTGTCCGCGCGGAGGCGGGCTCCTTCCTGCCGCCCAGGCACGCGCCGCGCCCGCTCGCGTCGGCGAGGAAGCGCGCCGTCAGTTGGAGCCTCCGGCCCTCCGGCAGGACGATGGGCACCGTCCATCCTCCCGCCTGGCGCTCGGGCCGCTGTGCCGCGGCCGGCTGGAGCACCCGCACGCCCGAGGCGCGCGCCGCGCCCAGCAGCAGCGCATCGAAGCGCCCCCGGTCCACCAGCAGTCCGGGCTCCGCCTCCCGCGCGCGCACGCTCCGCCCGGTGCGGTCCTCCCAGCGCACCCGCGCCTCGCGTGCGGGAAGGAAGCCGGCTCGCCGCACCTCCTCCGCGACGCCGAGCATGTCGAGCAGCGGCCACACCCCCGGCGCCAGGGACTCGCCCACGTGAGGCCGGGGAAAGGCCTGCCGCTCCACGAGGCAGACCGCATGGCCCAGCCTCGCCAGTCGTAGCGCCAGCGCCGCCCCGGCCGGACCCCCGCCGACGACGCACACCTCCGTGTCGAGCCGTGCCTCCAACGCGCTCACCCGTTCGCGGCGGGAAGGCCGAAGTAGTCGGGCCGGGCGCGCGAGAGCCGGCTGTACGCCTCCAGGCAGTAGTGCAGCCAGCCCCGGATGTAGTCGCAGGCGGGGCGCCCCCGCTGGATGACCTCGTGGTGGCAGCCGCCGGAGCACAGGTAGCGCGCCCAGCACGAGCGGCACGGCTCCTGGCGGTGCACGTGGCGCTCCGTGAGCCAGCGCGCCTGGCGCTCGCGGTCCACGCCCGTCGTCAGGTCGCCCAGGGCGCCTTCTTCGTCCCCCACGAAGCGGTGGCACGCGGCCAGCTCGCCGCTGGCGGAGACGCCCAGGTAGCCCGCGCCAGCGCCGCACGGGTAGGGGCGATGCGTGCCCTTGTGCAGCTCGCGCATGGCGTTGACCATGTTGGAGAATGGGTAGCGCCGCCCGGCGACGAGCCGCCGCTCGAACTCGCGACCGCAGTCCACCATCTGCTCGAGCATCCGCTCCAGCGCGTCATGCCCCAGCTCGTCCCGTCCGGTGGGCGAGGCGAGCATGGGAGAGAAGCCGACGGAGTGGAAGCCCAGGTCCACGAACGTGTCCAGCGTCTGGCGCAGCTCCAGGTTGCGCGGCGTGACGGTGACGCGCGCGGAGACCTGCATCTCGCGCTGGCGCTCCAGCAGCGGCTTCACGTTCACCATCACCTTGTCGAAGCTGCCCTGGCCGCCCTTGAAGGCGCGCAGCCGGTCATGCACCTCTCGCGGCCCGTCCAGGCTCACCGTCACCGCGAAGCCGTGCGCCTCCAGGAAGTCGGCGTCCTCGGGCGTCAGCAACGTGCCGTTGGTGGTGAGCGACAGCGTCAGCGAGACGCCCTTCGCCCGTGCGCCCTCCGCGGCCCGCTCCGTCGCGGCCCGGATGACGGAGCGGTTGAAGAGGGGCTCGCCGCCGAGGAACGAGAGGTTCACCCGCTCGCCCCGGCCCGCGTCGCGCAGGAGCAGGTCCACCGCCTCCAGCGCCGTCTCCAGCGGCATGTTGCGCGCCGGGCCGCCGAAATCTCCCTGCTGCGCGTAGCAGTACGTGCAGCCCAGGTTGCACTTCTGCGCCACCGCCAGCGACAGCGCCCGCACGGGCGGAGCCTCCACGGGCCGGTCGTCGACGAATGGCGCCTCGGAGACGCCCAGCGACGCCAGCAGGCGCCGCACCGTCTCCGCGTCCTTCGCGAGCCGCGCGCGGTCCAGCGCTCCGGACACCTCGGCGTCCACGTCGAAGAGGCGGCTGCCGTTCACCACCAGCAGGTGCTGTCCGCCCTCCGTCGAGTACAGGTGCAGGTCCGGCACGTGGGGCATGGACAGCTCGAAGAGCCGCCGCGCCGTGTCTGGAGCCGTCACTTCGAGGGCTCCACGTCCTCTTCCGGAAGCGGGACGACGTCGCGGTCCCGCCCTTCAATCTGGAAGTGCAGCAGCTGCTCCCACTGTTGGAACAGGTCGTCGTAGGACACCAGCCGTGAGTCCTCGCGGTTGTCGAGGATGTACTGCTGGTGCGCTTCGGGGCCGCGCTCTTTCTGCATCCAGTTGATGCCCACGCTGACACCCTGCGGGCCCTGCTCCACGCTGACGTAGTCTGGCCGGCTGGCGGCCCAGTAGTAGCAGGCGCACTCGCGGTAGTCGTTCTGCCACGGCGAGCACAGCCCCTGCGTCAGCTCGCCCGGCTGGGCCAGCTCCTCGGCGATGACGGCGAGCTGCCCCAGCTCACCCCGGGCGAAGAAGTGCCGGACCTCCAGGTCCACGGCGATGAGCTTCTTCTTGTCCTTGGGAATGGCGGCCGGCAGCGCGGACTCCCCCAGGGTGAACTCACAGCGCACCTTCTTGCCCGCCTTGCCGTGCAGCACGTCCGCCAGGGCGTTGGACCACTCCATGAAGGCGACGCCCTCCGGGTTGGCCGAGTTGGTGAGCTGGATGGGGTCCGCGCCCGGACGCTGGGGGCCCATGACGGGAACGACGAGCGGCTGGCCGTCCACGCGCAGGAGTCGGTGGTGGAGCAGGTGCTCCAGGCCCTTGTCCGTCTTCATCACGTAGTTGTCCGCCTCGTGCAGCTCGATGCCGACGAAGATGCGGCGCCACACGTTGCGGAAGTCGAACTCCAGCCCGGGGAAGCAGTTGGAGATGGCGGAAGCGGGCAGGGTGCCCGGCGGGTTGCCGGCGGCGCGGTAGTGGAGCTGCGCGGACAGGTTCTTCGGGTCGAGCTTCTTCATTCCGTGTCCCCTCCGTCCCGGTCCTGCGGGGTCTGCTTGAACAGCGCGCGGCGCGCGGCCTTGCGGACGATGTCCACCTGCCGGCGGGTGAGCGCCAGCGCGCGTCCGTCCGCGCCGCGCATCAGCGCCGGCATCTTCCTGCGTCCCTTGTTGCTCAGGTCGCCAATCTCGTCATGGCGCCGCAGCACGTCCGAGAACCAGGGCGCCGCGCCGCCGCGCAGCGCGGTGAAGACGTTCTGGTGCAGGGCCTTGATGGTGAGGTTGTCCACCAGCGACGGGGCCATGATGGGCTCGAAGAGGCGCCCGGTGTCGGCGGTGTCCTGGCGCACCATGGTGCTGGCCACGTCCACCTGACCATTCACCGTGTTGCCATTCATCACCGCGGTGTTCATCAGCCGGATGGTCTCGAAGGCACGGCGGACGATGTCCTCGGCCGCCTCCAGCGTGGCGTCGCGGTCGGCCGCGCGCGGCCCGTTCATCGCCTGGTCCAGGTCGTCCGCCACGGTGCGCACCGGGAAGCTGTCCGGAGCAAAGGCCGGAGGCCCCGCGCCGATGCGGGCGAAGGCCTTCAGCGGCTCGGCGGCGCCCTTGAGCCGGAGCTGGACGTGGACCAGGCCGTCGCACTCGTCGTCGATGTAGCCGCGGCTCACCCAGGAGTCGCCCTCGGCGTAGCCCGCGTAGATCTGCGCGGGCATGGTCAGCTCCGGGCCGGCGCTCTCCTGGTAGCCCAGCCAGTCGCCCTTCTCGGGGTCGTAGATGACGTTCTCGGGCGGGATGTTGTCGTCGGGAATCGGCTTCCCGTTGGCACCGGTCGTCTCCGTGCTGGCGCCGTACACCTCGCCGGCCGCGGGCGTGAAGCGCAGGCGTATCTCCGGGAACTCCTCCGTGGGGCGGATGTACCGCACCGAGCCCAGCGGCAGCACCTTGCCCTCGCGGAAGTTGCGGCACTGGCCGTCCAGCGGGTGGACGTCATGGTCCGAGAAGCGCCCCGTGGTGGCGAGGACCTTGTCCTTCTCCTTGCCGGTGCGGCGGTACATCTTGATGTTGCCGACCCGCACCTCCCACTTCACGTCCGAGGGCCGCAGCCCGTGCTGGGCGAGCAGCTCCACGGTGAGGGGGACGAGGCTGTCCTTGTCGGTGACGGCCCAGACCTCCAGGAAGGGCGCCACCGGACGGATGAGGCCGTCGGGGGACTTGAAGGCAATCTCCGAGGGGAGGAAGGCCTCGGAGATGGCGCCCGTCTGCGGGTCCACGCGGAAGGTGGGGGCGGGCCTGAGGCGCCTGAAGCCGAGCGGGTCGTCGTCGGGCACCTCCAGCTCGTAGTTGTCCAGCGGTTCCGGGGCCGCGCCGAGACGCGCGATGGCCAGCGGGGGAAGGATTCGCAGTTCCTTGATGGTCACGCCAGGTCCTCCGGTGAGGCGGGGCGGGTGCGGCTCAGGGCTTCGGAATCATCTGGCGGACGCTCTCCAGCGCCGCCCCGTCCAGGTCCTCCAGGGCGCGCAGGTAGTCGGCGTGCCGGTCCGGGTTCCGCGCGCGCAGCGTGCGGACGAGCTGCTGGGCGGTCTCCAGCAGGTCGCGGTGGAGCCGCCACCGGTCCGGCTCCTTGTCGGGCAGGTCCAGCGTGTAGGGCATCTCGAAGGTCGGCCCCGCCACCGCCCCGGAGCCGGATTCGTCCAGCGGCAGGTCCACCAGGATGTGGGAGAGGGCGCGCACGTTGTACATCTCCCCGAACGTGCGGTTGATGATGAGGCCGCGCGGGGTGAGCGCGTCTCCCTGCCCCGTGGCCCCGGCGAGCTGGTAGGCGTGGGACAGGTACACCAGCAGCATGCGGTAGCGCACGTTGAACAGGTGGGCCCACGTGACGGACTCCGGGTGGGTGATGACCGTGCTCTCCCTCGCGGGAGCGGCGCCGCGGGCCTTCGCGGTGCGCACCACGCGGTTGGCGTTCAGGTCCATCACCGTCTTCGGGTTGAGGGGCACGGGGCGCGTGGGCGTCCACTCGCCGTCGGGGTACTCGCGGTAGATGTCGAGGAAGCGGCGGAAGTGGGAGCGCTCGCTGTCGTCCTCGTCGTAGAAGCGGGCCTCGCCCTGCTTGCCGACGGCGGCCAGCGCCTCCACGGCCTCGTCGCGGGTGCTGACGGGGCGGATGATGACATCCGGCGTGCGCTGGCGCTCGGGCGAGGTGGCCTGTCCGCGCGCGCCGCGCATGTAGCCGCGTCCCCACTCGTCCCACGAGGCCTGGAAGGTGGTGGTGGCCGGCTGGAAGTCGGCGTCCCTCACGTACTCGGGGTTGGCGAGAATCTTCTGCATGCGGTCATACAGCTCGCCCACGCGGTGCAGCGGTTGCTGACCGGTGGAGCCCTGCAGCGCGCGCTTCTTGATTTCCTTCGCCTCGTCGGTGTCCCAGCCGGCGGGCATCTCCGCGTAGATGTAGCGGGCCAGCGAGTTCTTGGTGAGGGGCTCCAGGGTGAACTCGAAAGGGTAGAACTGGGCGCCCCAGGGGTAGTCCTCTCGGTCCAGGTTCAGCGGCGCGCCGATGAGCGTGAGCACGTTCTGCACGGTGATGAGGTGCCCCATCTCCTCCTTGGCGATGCCCAGCACCACTTCCTGCCAGTGACGGACCCGCTCGCGGTGCTTCGCGGGCACCTGCGGGCCGCCCAGCGAGTAGGCGGCGTACAGGTACTGCGCCATCAGGGCGTGCTCCACCTCGGCGGCGATGTGGAGCAGGAGGACGGCGTAGTCATGCCAGGAGAACTCCGGGGGAAGCACCGGCTCGGTCCTCACCAGCGGCTTGACGCCCCGGGCCTTCGGCGCCAGGGCGCGGAGTTCCGCCGCCGCCGGCTCGAATCGCAGAAGCGAGTCGAGATGCCTGCTCATCCGTGAACGCATGTCCCCTCCCGACATCGTGGATGCAGCGGGCGGAAACCAGAACACCCAGAATTCTATAAGTCAATTCGTGGCATCTACGTACATGCCGAGCACGAGAGGGCCTTCGAGTACTTCGGCGGCGTGACGCAACTGGAGAGGCTCAACGCCAGGCCCCTGCCTGCGCGGCCCGACTGCGTCGTCCCGTGACTCCTCACGCGTTCCGCGCGGTCGATGGGCTCGCGTCTCGTCCCGGCTGACGGGCGGCTCGTCCCGGCCTTCCGCGTCTCGTCCCATCGCCGTCCTTCCTGCCCGGTACCTCCCTAGCCTCGCGGAGCTTGAGAGGCAGGCGTGCCTCTCCGGGAGGAAGACATGCGAAAGGTGGTGCTCGTGGGACTGCTGGGGTTCGTCACCGCCTGCGCGGCCGGGTGGGCGGAGCAGGGGCGTACGGGCGGCGCATCACGGCCATCCCCGTTCGCCGCTTCCGCCGTGGCCGTCATGCAGGCGTATGACCTGGAGAGCCGCTTCCTGGAAGGCGCGAGCCTGGGACGCTTCGCGATGGAGCGGGCCCGGCTGCTGAAGGACGCCGCGGGTGAGGCCCGCCTCCATGCGGAGCTGGGCCGCGTCCTCACCCGACAGCGGCGCCACGGGCCGGGCATCCCGGATGCCGAGGTGCTCGCCGTCCTCCAGCGCGCACGGCAGCTCGCGGAGGCTTCCGGAGATTCGAGCGCGCGGGCCGCCGCGCTCGATGCGCATGGCCATTACCTCTTTTGGGACAAGGTGGTCGCGGGGAAGGGCGATTGGGAGACCGTGACCTCGCTCTTCCAGCAGGCCCATGCCCTGGCCTCGCGAGCGGGAGATGCGCGCGGCATCACCGAGACGCTCTTCCACCTGGGCCTCACGCGGCAGTTCCAGGGGGACGCCGACGGGGCGCGTGACTTCTTCGAGCGCTCCCTGGCGGACGCCCGGAAGTCAGGCGACGCCCTCTACCAGGCCTACAACCTGCGGCACCTGGCCGACCTCGCCGAGCAGCGCGGAGACCTGGACACCGCGCTCGCGCGGCACCGGGAGTGCCTGCGCCTGCGAGAGCAGGTGGGCTTCCGCACGGGGCAGGTGGTCTCGCTGCTCGCCGTGGCCCATGTGCTCTCCTTGCGCGAGCCCCGGAGCGATGAGGCGCTCGCCGCCGTGCAGCGGGCGCTCCACATCGCCCAGGAGTCGAAAGACCCGGCGGGGCTGCGCGAGTCCCACGGAGCCCTGGCCCGCGCCCACCTGCGCCGCGAGGACGCTGCCTCCGCGCTCCCGCACCTGGAGCAGGCCCTGGCCAACGCCGAGGCCCATCAGGACTGGCTCACCACGGTGGACCTGCTGCTCGACACCGCTCGCGCACATGCCCAGCGGGGCGAGAGGGAGCGTGTCGAGGCCGTGCTGCGCCGCGCGTACGCGCTGACCACCGAGCGCGGGTTGAGCGTCATCCTCGAGGATGTGGAGAAGCTCGGGCGCGAGTACGGCGTCGCGCTGCGCTGAGCGGCGGTGAGCCGTCAGATCTCGTGGGCCGTCTGCTCGTAGACGATGACCTTGTGCGAGCGCGGGAAGAGGATGACGTTCAGGGAGCGCCAGTTGTCCCCGTTCGGCCCCGTCGAGAACTCGCGGTGATAGCGCTTCACCTGCACGTTCTCCGAGCCGTCACCGTACGTGGCCAGGATGGCCGCGTGCAGCGGCTGGAACTGTCCATACATGGTCGACAGGAACTGCGCGTAGGTGAGCGCCACCGGCGCGGAGTCGGAGCGATAGCCCTCGTAGAGCCCCTGCGCGAGGACCGCGGCGGCCGCCCGGTCCAGCGAGGCCTCGGTGGAGTAGGGCCAGTGGAAGTCGAACCGGCGCAGATAGGAGAATCTGTCCTCGCGCACCTCATTGGCCGCGTTCAGCGTGGCCAGGAGCGACGGGGTGACATTCTGCTCCACCAGAGAGAGCGTGTAGGCGGCCGGCGCCTGCGGCTGCTGGGACAGGCACGTCCCGCCCACGCAGTCCACCTGGAGCCGGTACTGCTTGTCCGCCGCGTTGTGCCAGCCCACCACCACGAGGTATTCGCCGCCCTGGGGGAACGTCGTCGCCTCGATGCGGCTCAGCTCGCCGTAGCCGGAGTCGTCATCGTGGGCCCGCACGACGGAGCCATAGCTGCCATTGGCGTCCTTCGGGCCGTAGATGAACAGCCCCGTGTCCAGGTACATGGAGCTGCCCAGGTGCGTCGTCTCGAACCGCAGCTGGGAGCCGGCCTGGACCTGGACCCTGAAGCCCTCGTAGCCCGGCCGCAGGTAGCACTGCGTCTGCACCGAGCCGCCCACGCTCACGCTCCTCCAGGCCCCGGTGGTGTCGGCGATGTTTCCGCTGGCCGGCGGCGTGGGCGGGGTGATCCAACCGCTCAGCAGGGGCACCAGCAGCAGCCACGGCAACGCCTTCATCGAATTGTGACGCATCGTCTCGGCCTCATGTCGGGAGGACGGAGGCCTGAATGGAACGCACCGGCCGCCGCCCCGGGTGATGGCGCACTCGTGTGCCACCCTGAGACACGGAATTCAAGTGACAGGCCGTTGGGGCGTCTCACCCCAACTGCTGACAGTCGCGTCTTGTGGCATCCTCGGTCTCATCTCGAAACCGGAGAGCGACTTGTCCGTCCCTGCCGCCGCGGCTGCTTCCGTCGAAGAAGGCGGGCTCCGCTACATCCCCGCGCTCGACGCGCTCCGTGGCCTGGCCATCGCCGCGGTGTTCATCCACCACGCGCTCGCCTTTCCCTTCTGGGCGGCCATCGTTCGGATACCCGGCTTCCACTTCACCCCCGCGCAGACGCTCGCCGTCGAGGTCACCGAGTGGCTTGCGTCGGGCGTGGACCTGTTCTTTGTGCTGTCCGGGTTCCTCATCACCCGAATCCTGTTCCATACGCGGGGCAACGCTGGTTACTACCGCGCCTTCTTCATCTCGCGCGCGTGCCGGATCTTCCCGCTGTACTACCTGTTCCTCGTGCTCTGCTTCGCGCTGCCGTTCTGGCAGCTCCCGCCGCTCGGGGACATGCCGTGGTACCTGACGTATCTCTCGAACTACCTCATCTTCGCGCGCGGCTCCTGGCAGTCGCCCATCCTCGACCACACGTGGTCTCTCGCGATTGAAGAGCAGTTCTATTGGGTGTGGCCGGTCGTCATCGCGCTGGTGCCCCGGCGCGCCATTCCGTACGTCGCCGCGCTCATTGCCTTCGGCAGCATCGCCCTGCGCTTCCACCTCGCGCTTTCGGGGGCCGGCGAAGCCGTGGTCCGCACGTTCACGCTCTCGCACCTCGATGGAATCATGTACGGCGCGCTGCTCGCCTGCGCCGCGTCGCGACGCCGCGCCACGCAGGCCGGTGCCGCGTTCGCCGTCGCGGGTCTCGCCGTCGCGGTGGTGCTCGCCGTGACACCTTCGCTCGCTGCGCACCCGGCGCTGAGCTGGTCGACAGCGCTGCCACTGGCATTCGGTGGGCTCGTCGGGCTCGTCCTGGGACGCGCGGAGCCACAGCCGGGTTCCGCGCACTCCCCGTTGCAGGTGTCGCTCTCGTTCCTCGGCAAGTACAGCTACTGCATCTACCTGCTGCAGCAGCCGGTGCTTTGGACGCTGGCCAGCTTCATCGCCGCACCGCTCTATCTGTCCAGTGGGAGCCTGCCGCTCGTGTGGCTCGCGATGCTGGTCGCGTCCGTACCGCTCGTCATCGCCCTGGCGATGTTCTCGTATCGCTTCTACGAGGCGCCGTGGCTCCGGCTGAAGTCGAGGCTGCTGAGCGAGCCCATCGCCCACGTGGCCCCTCGGCCGGGCTGAGCGGCCACGCTGGACCTCCGCTCTCGCTGCTACGTGTGTTTCGCGCACACGCGCGTCAGGGCACTGCGCATTTCCAGACCGAGGACGCAAGCCACAGGGAGGCCCGGGACATGTGGTTGTACACCTCTTCCACAGGCGTCCCGCCTTGCGCCGTGCACTCGGCGATGGCATCAGCGCGGGCAGCCTCTAGCGCGATGCCTGGGTCATGGCTCTGCCCTTGGCCGGTGACGTACACCACGGCGGCCAGGGCTGAGCCGGAGATGGACAGCAGAAGCGTCGACGCAAGGGCGATGGATTGCTTTTTCATGTTCATTCTCCCGAGATCCGTCCGAACGGACATTCGAACTCTCGGCCCGAGCTGGTCCTTGATACGCGATACGCAAAGCCAGGCGCCCACATGATAAAGAGGCTTTTCAGGCACCCTTGTACAGCTTCATCAGAGATTCCTTGTTGCTAGCGCTAGGCCGAGAATCCTGATTCATTGCTTATACCGAGCTTTATAGTCAACGGCAAGGGTAGAGGAAGAGGGGCCGTGACGACTGCTCTTCCGACGGGGCCGTGAGCGGCTCCGGCACGGTGAGCTTGTCCACCTCGGCGTCGAGCTCGGCGGCCCGCACTCAGCCCGCTGGCGCGCCAGTCCGCGACCGTTTCTTCCACGGCTCTGCGTTTGCCATGCGCGCCACCGTGCGCGCGCCGGCTCAGCTCCGTCAAACGGGGCTCGTGCGCGGATACCCTGAGCCCCGCAGTTGCGCCACTGAGCCGACGTCCGTCTTCAGCACGAAGAGGATGCCGCGCAGGCAGGCGCGGTCATCCGTTAGGCGGATATTCCTGAAACTGCTTTGCAGAATCGCAGATTTCGTACCACGCGGGCTTGCTAGCCACGAACACATGGAACGTGTTGCGGACGAGGGGATCGGCATCCAAGCAATTGGCCGATATTGGAAATGAGTCCTGCTGTGACCCAGCCTCGCCCAAAGAGGTGCCGCATTGCTTGCAGAAGGTCCGACTGTGTTTGTACGGAGCCTCTGGCTCATAGCGCGCAACGAATTCTTGTCCTTGAATCCAACGGAAGTCGTCCTTCTTTACGAAGACAAGGGTGCTGGCGCCAACCTTCCTGCAGCGAGAGCAGTGACAGGTGCCCATCATGCTTGGCGGATTTATCAGCTCGAACTTGATCGCTCCGCAGCAACAACTTCCGTTGATCATATTTCTCTCGACTTGTGGACGGGCAGTAGACGATGCGCAGCGGCTGATTCGAACGCTTCCTTCGCTGCCAGGGGACCATGCCTGAACGCCCATTCAGGCACAAGCACAACCTACCAGGCCACCTCAACGCCTCCGGTCGCCTCCGCCCACTTATCGCAGAGCCTTGCCCACCGCCGTTGACGGGGGCGTAGTGCCCCGGCACGCTCGCGGGACCATGGACGCTCGGCGAAGCAATCCTGTGCAGCGGGAGGCGACGTTGGCCGCTGCTCTGGAGGCGGTCGCGTCCTATCGCAAGCGGATGGAGGCGCAGCCCGAGGTGGTCCTCCCCATGCTCGCCAGCAGTCTCCACCAACTGGGCGAACAGCAGAGCGGGCTCGGGCACCGGGAAGCGGCGCTCGCGTCCACGGCCGAGGCGGTGGCCATCCAGCGCAAGCTGGCGCAGGCAACGCCGGACACGCCCCTCTCTCATCTGGTCCGATACCTGAGGAACCTCGCCAGGACGAGTACACCGTCAGAGGTGAGACCTGATGACTTCCTCCCCGAGCTGGCCCGGTACCTGAACACCCTGAGCAAGATGCAGGGCCAGCTTGGGCAGCGGGAAGCGGCGGTGGCGTCACTGACCGAGGCAGTGCTCATCCAGCGCAAGCTGGCGGAGACGAGGCCCGACGAGTTCCGCCCCCATCTCGTCCTGCTTCTGAACAACCTGGGCAATCGGCAGAGCGAGCTCGGGCAGCGGGAGGCGGCACTCGCTTCCGTGGCCGAGGCGGTGGCCATCCAGCGTCAGCTGGCCCAGTCGAGGCCGGACCTGTGGTTGTCCGAGCTGGCCCTGCTTCTGAACAACCTGGGCAATCTGCAGAGTGAGCTCGGGCAGCGGGAGGCGGCGCTCGCATCCGCGGCCGAGGCGGTGGCCATCCAGCGTCAACTGGCGCAGTCGAGGCCGGATGCGCTCTCACCCGATTTCGCCACCTGCCTGTACAGCCTGGGCCGGCGGCAGGGCGAGCTGGGGCAGTTGGAGGCGGCGCTCGCGTCCATGACCGAGGCGGTGGTCCTCTGGCGCAAGCTGGCGGAGACGATGCCGGACGCCGTCTCCTCTCCTCTGTCCATGAGCCTGGACATCCTGGCCGAACTGCAGCGCGCGCTTGGGCAGCGGGGAGCGGCGCTCGCGTCCATGGCCGAGGCATCGACCCTCAGGCGCAAGCTGGCGGAGGCGATGCCGGACGCGCCTCTCGCCCAGCAAGCCACGAGCCTGTACGAGCTGGGCCTTCGACAGCGCGAGCAGGGGCAGCCGGAGGAGGCACTGGCGTCCCTGGCCAAGGCCGTGGCCATCCAGCGCAAGCTGGCGGTGGCACATCCCGACGAGGGACTGCTCGGGCTGGTCCGGTACCTGAATTGCCTGAGCGTGATGCAGAACAAGCTTGGGCAATGGCAGGCGGCGCACGCGTCCGCGTTCGAGGCGGTGGCCCTCTCGCGCGAGCAGGCGAAGACGAATCCGGACACCTTCTCCCCTTATCTGGCCCAGAACCTGCTCGACCTGGGCGCGGCGCAGTGCTCGATGAGGCAGCTGGACGAGGCACTCGCTTCCACAACCGAGGCGGTGGCCCTCTGGCGCAAGCTGGCGGAGGCGAAACCAGACGCCTTCTCCCCGTCTCTGGCCGTGAGCTTGATGAACCTGGGCATGATGCAGGGCGAGCTGGGACAGTGGGAGGCGGCACTGGCTTCGACCACCGAGGCGCTGGCCCTCTGGCGCAAGCTGGCGAAGACGAGTCCGGATTCCTGCTCACCCGATCTGGCCCGGTGCCTGAGCAACCTGAGCAATGCGCAGAGCGCGATGGGGCAGGGGAAAGCGGCGCTCGCTTCCGTGACCGAGGCGGTGGCCATCCAGCGTGAACTGGCGCGGGCCACGCCCAACGCGCGCTTGCCCGTTCTGGCTCAGTACCTGAACAACCTGGCCACTGTGCGGCGCGAGCTGGGACAGCGGGAGCAGGCGTTGGCTGCGGCGCAGGAGGCGCTCGACATCATCTGGCCGTTCTTCCTGGCCAGGCCCCCGGCGTTCACCCAGCACACCACCATCATCCTCCGGAACCTGCTCTCGGAGATCCTGGCCCTTGGCCGTGAGCCCGAGCGGGCACTGTTGGAGCGGATGGCCGTCTTCAAGGCGAAGAACGGCGACTGAGCTGCTGCTGAAGCAGGCGTGACTGCTCTCGGACGTCCGCACGCTCTTCCCGCGGGCGGTGTGCGCCCTGCCGCCGTCCAGAACAGGGCGCCTGTCCTGTCGAGAGGACAGTCCCTGTTCACTCCACAGGACAGGTGAGGCCGGGAAGCGGCGTCTCCGAGCCGGCTCCGCCCCGGAAGCGCGACTGTCCTCCTGGGAACAGGTCTTGCAGCGCCACACCCGAGAAGACGGGATGTCAGCCCTGGCTGGTATCGCGTGTTTTCACCGCATTGCTTCGACTTCTCGGTGATGTAGGCCTTTGACCTTCAACGATTGGGTTCCATGCGCGGACCGGTTTTGCTGTCTGCAGAAGGGTTGTCTTTTTCCTACGCCGCGGGTGGCGCGCCCGTGCTCCGGGAGGCCTCCATCCGCCTGCGGGCCGGGGCTTCCGTGGGGTTGCTCGGCGCCAACGGGGCAGGGAAGACGACGCTGCTCGGAGTCCTCACCCGCACGGTGCGGGGCATCACCCGGGGCTCGCTCCTGCTCGACGCCGGGGTGCTCCCCGAGCGCCGCGCCATCGGGTACGCGACGCAGGCCATCGGGCTCTACCCGATGCTGACGGTGGAGGAGAACGTCGGGCATCTCGCCCGGCTCCTGCTCGGGCGCTCGCAGGCGCGGGCCGCGGTGGCACGGGCCATCGAGGAGTTCTCGCTGGGTTCCATCGCCCGCACGCGAGTCCACCACCTGTCGGGTGGGCAGCGGCGCCTCGTGCACCTGGCGGCGAGCTTCGTCCACGGCCCACCCATCCGGTTGCTCGACGAGCCCACCGTCGCGCTCGACTTCGAGGCGCGTCAGCTCGTCGTCAAGCTCGTGCGCGGCTGGCGCGCGGAGGGGGTCGCGGTGCTCGTCACCGCGCACTACCCGGAGGACATCGAGGAGCTGTCGACGGAGCTCGTGCTGCTGCGCGACGGGACGACGCGCGACCTCGGGGAGCTGGGCAGCGTCCTGTCCAACCGGGCCCGCACCCTTTCCCTGCGCGGTGACAGCCCTACGAGCGCCTCGTGGGAACTCACGCTCGCCACCGGCACGCTGGACGAGGTCCGGGCGAAGCTCGGCGAAATCCCTCCCGACGTGCGCCTGTCCGAGCTGCGCCTGTCCGGCAATCGGCTCCGCGACATCCTCCTCAGGGATCCGTCGCTGAGCTCCTTCGCCGAGGAGACCGAGGCGCGATGAGTCCGCACGCACTTCCGGGCAGCACGGCTTCCGCCAACGCGGGCGCCCACTTCGTCAACGAGGTGGGGTGCTACGCGCTCACCGAGTGGCGCGTCCTCTGGCGCGAGCGCACGGCGATGGTGTTCATCTTCATCCTGCCCGCCGTCCTCTCCGCCATCCTCGGCCCCGGCGTCTCGGGGCTCGACTCGGCTCCGGGCGCCATGGGCCGGGCCACCATCGGCTTCGCGGTGATGTTCAGCTACATGGTGGTGACGTACTCGGGCCACGCGTTCTACCGGGACTTCTGGTACCACACGAGCGGCCGGCAGGCGTTGATCCGCCCCTCGAAGCTCGCCTTCGCCATCGGCAAGGTCCTGCCCGCGTGCGCGATGTCGTTCGCGCAGCTGCTCCTCTTCACGGGCTTCGCGGCGGTGTTCCTCGACCTGCCGCTGCACGGCAACCTCCTGCAGGTGGCCCTCACCGGCGCGGCGCTCGTGGTCAGCGGCTCGGCGCTGGGGTTCCTCCTCTTCGCCGTCACCCGCAGCACGGCCACGCTGTCGAACCTCTCCTATCTCGTGCTCGTGACGTTCAGCGCGGTGGGCGGCGCCATCGTCGTGACGGACGCGCTGCCGGCCTGGTCGCGCACGCTCGGCTACGCCACGCCGCACTACTGGGCCCTGCGCGCGCTCCACGAAGTCACCTTCGGCGAGGGCCGCTGGGGCGTCGTGCTCCAGAGCACCGCCGTCATCCTCGCCTTCACCGCCGTCTGCGCCGCCGTCGCGAGCCTCGCCTTCGACTTCCGGGACCAAAAACATGACACCACTTGACCGAGACCCACCGGACCGTTCGCGGTCCCCCATCATCCGCCGGCTGCTCGACGACCCGCGCGTGGCGCAGGCCCGCCTCGGCAGGCGCATCGGCCGCCTCCCGTACTTCACCCGCGTGGAGTCCGCCACCGGCCCCATCACCCACATGGAGGGGCGGGAGATCCTCAACTTCGGCTCGAACAACTACCTCGGGCTCGCGAACGACCCTCGCGTCATCTCCGCCGCCCAGGAGGCCACCGCGCGCTGGGGCGCGGGCGTGACGGGCTCGCGGCTGTTGAACGGCAACCTCGCGCTCCACGAGGAGCTCGAGGAGGCCCTGCGGCGCTTCTATGGCCGCACCGGCGCCATGGTGTTCCCCACCGGCTACGCCGCGAACCTCGGCCTCATGAGCTCGCTGCTCGGTCGCCATGACCGCGCCTACGTCGATGACGAGATGCATGCCTCCGTCCTCGACGGCATCGCGCTGGCGCGCGCGCACATGAAGCGCTTCGGCCACAACGACCCCGAGGACCTCCGCGCCCAGGCGGCGGGCGACACCCACGCCGGCATCTGCGTCGTCGAGGGCGTCTACTCCATGCGCGGAGACCGGGCGCCGCTCCGGAATTTCCTCGACGTGTGCCGGAGCACGAAGCTGGCGCTCGTCGTGGACGAGGCCCACGGGCTCGGCACGGCGGGTGAGCGCGGGCTCGGCACCGTGGAGGACGAGGGCATCGTCCAGGATGCGGACTTCATCACCATCACTTTCTCCAAGAGCCTAGGCTCCTGCGGCGGCGCCATCATCGCGGACGCGGAGCAGATCGAAGCCCTGCGCATCAACACGCGTCCCTTCCTCTTCACCGCCGCCAACACGCCGGCCTCCGTGGCTGCGGCGCTCGCCTCCCTGCGCATCCTCCAGGCGGAACCCCACCTGGTGCGCGAGCTGAAGGCGCGGGTGCAGTCGCTCCGCGACGCGCTCGCGAGGCATGGCATCCAGCCCATTCCCTCGGACGGCCCCATCGTCAGCGTGGAGGTGGGCGCGGACTTCGACACCCTCCAGGCGTGGCGCCTGCTGTGGAACCGGGGCATCTACACGAACCCGGTCATCTCCCCGGCCGTGCCGCCGGGGCGCGGTCTGCTCCGCATGAGCGTGATGCGGACCCACGAGGAACAGATGGTGCGCACCATCGCCGATGCGTGCGCGGACGTCTTCACGGACTTGCAGCTGTCCCAGGAGGGACGGGGGAAGGTGGCATCATGAAGCGCACGCATCAGCTCGCCAGCGGTCAACCGCTCACCGCCGAGACGCTCCGCGCCCACGGCGTGGACCTCGAGCGCATCCTCTCGGAGCTCGTCAGCGACCCCGCCGCGTGCGGCGTCCTGCTCACGGGCTCGCTCGCGGCCGGAAACGGCACTCCCAGCTCGGATGTCGACCTGATGGTGCTCGTGCCGCAGCGCACGGCGCTCATCACGAGCCGCGACGGCGTGCGCTTCAAGAACAGCCGCTTCAGCGAGGCGCTCCAGTACTGCGACGGCATCGAGGTCAACATCGAGCTCGCCGAGCGCGCCCGCGTCTCCGAAATCATGACGTGGATGACCGCCATCGCGCCGGCGCTCTACAAACCGTCCGAGCTGAAGTTCATCCCCCTCATCGACGGCCCGGAGCTGCGCTTCCTCCACCGCCTGCGCACCGGCGTGCCGCTGCTCAACCCGCGCGTCGTCGCGAACTGGCGGGACGAGTTCCTCGTCGACCTGCTGCCCACCTACCTCGCCGTGCGCCACTTCATGGAGATCCACGAGTACCTGGAGGACGCCATCAGCCACCGCGCCTTCAGTGACGAGTCCGCCCGGCATGTGGCGCGCATCGCCGTGGAGGAGGCGCTCGTCTCCATCCTCGCGGCGCTCGGGGTGACCAGCGCCTCGCGCAAGTGGCTCGTCGTCGAGTCGCGCAAGGCCATGGCCTCCGCGAGCGAGGTGGACCGCGGCCTGCTGGAGGAGGGGCTCTCCATCCTCTCGGACTGCGCGGTGGGCGCGCTCGGTGACTGCCTCGCACGCATCGAGGCGCTCCACAAGCGCATCGCCGCGCGGCTGTCGAGCGAGCCGGAGCTCGCGAGTGCCGTGGCGTTCCTCCAGAGCAAGATCGACTACGTGCTCGAGCACCAGGGATGACCTCCTCACAGACCACAGCTGAACCCACCCGCGCCTCCGCGATGGCGCGGCTAGGGGATGCGCTTGCCCTTTTGCATGGCGGCGAGCGTGCGGACGCGCTCGCCCGGGGAGTGGCGGCGATGGCGGACGGCGTTCGCGTGGCCTCCCGTTCCGGGCGCGCCGCGCGGCCCGCGGTCATCTCCGTGTACCCGGACCACGTGCTCGACGATGACGCGGCTCCGCTCGCGACGCTGCGCCGCTTCCTCCAGGAAGAGGTGGGCGGCGTGGGCTCGGCGCTCCTGCACGTGCTCCCGCCCTATGTGTCTGATGGGGATGACGGCTTCGCGGTGGTGGACCACCAGGCTGTGCACCCGCGCTTCGGTGCGTGGGATGACCTCTCGCGTCTGGCGGAGGCGAGCGGCGGGCTGATGCTCGACCTCGTGCTGAACCACGTGTCCACCGCGCACCCGTGGTTCCAGAGCGTGCTGCGCGGCGAGGCGGCGCACCGGGGAGACTTCCACCTGTTCTCCGCGCCGCGCGCCATCGAATGGGGCACGCGGGTGCGGACCTCCGCCATCCTCCAGCGCTTCGACACCGCGGCCGACCCGGTGTGGGCGTGGTGCACGTACGGGCGTGCGCAGGTGGATCTCCACCATGGCTCGCCGACCGTCTTCGCGGCCATGGCGGCGACGCTGCTGCGGCTCGTCGAGGTGGGGGCTCGGGTCGTCCGTCTGGATGCCATTCCCCACGTGTGGAAGCGCGTGCCCGGCGGGCCGCACGAGCCGGAGGCCCGGGTGCTCGTGCGTGCGCTGCGCGCGGTGGCTGACCTCGTGGACCCCTCGGTGCGCCTCCTCGCGGAGACCGACCACCGCTCCGGTGACCGGTGCTACCTGGGCGCGGAACTGGCGCAGCACGACAACCACCTGTCGGTGCCGCTCCTCGTGTTCGCGGCGGCCCTCGTCGGGGATGGCGGGCCGCTGGTGGAGTGGGTGAACGCGTCCGCGTCGGATGCGCACCGCCATGACGGGTACACCTTCCTGCAAACGCATGACGGCGTGCACCTGCGCCCCATGGACCCGCCGCTCGATGCGCGCACCACGCGGCGGGTGTTGGAGCGGCTGGAGCGGAGCGGGGTCTGGGTGTCCCACGCGGACGTGCGGGGTGAGCCGCGACCGTACGAGCTCAACAGCTCCCTCAACCGCATCTTCTCCACCGAGGCGGGCCTCGACGTGGAGCGCTACCTCGCCGCGCACGCGCTGCTCTTCGCGCTCCCTGGCACGCCGTCGCTCTACTTCCCCACGTTGTTCGGGCTGCCGGACGCGGTGTGCATCGAGCCCTCGAATCCCCGCGCCGCGAACCGGTACCGCTACCGCTACGGAGCGCTCCGCGCGCTGCTCCAGCAGCCGGAGCACGCGCGCATCCTGAAGTCCCTCCTCGGCCTCATCCGCCTGCGCGACGAGACGCCCGCGCTGCGCGAGGACGGGAGCTGCGAAGCGCGGATGGTGGCCTCGCATGTCCTCCACCTCGCGCGCGGGCACCGCGACCAGCCCCTGCACGTGCTGGTGAACCTCGGCGTCGAGCGCGTGGCCATCCCGTCACCGCTGCGCGAGTGGAGGGACCTCCTCGGAGGCCGTCAGGGCAGGGGAGACGTGTCGCTCGCACCGGCCGAGGCGGTGTGGCTCGTGGGTCCAGGCACTGGAGGCATGACATGAGGAACCTCGCCAATGTGGCCGAACTCATCGAGACCTTCGCCTCGCGTCCGGCGAGCGAGGAACTCGTCTTCACCTTCTTCGATCCGTACGCCATCGGGCTCGGGCTCGCCGAGGAGGCGCTCGCCTTCCTGGCGAGCGAGGGCTTCCGCACGGTGGACCGGCGGTTCGTCCACTACACGCAGAGCAGCATCGAGGCGGTGTACAGCCCCAACCGGCCCATCGCGCTCGACAAGACATGGGCCGTCCCGAGCGAGGTCTACCTGCTCGAGGCCTCCCACGCGCTGCTGCTGCACACCCCGGGACGCTCGGCGTCCGCGGCGTTCAAGGCGCTCAAGGGTTCCGCGGACCCGCGCAAGCGCGCGCCGCACCACCTGCGCAGCCGGCTGAATGCCCCGACGCGCGCGCTGAGCCTCATGCATTCGTCGGACGACGCGCGCGCGACCATCGAAGAGGCCGCCACCGCCTTCGACCCCCGCGAGCTTCGCGTGCTCTTCGCGGAGCCTGGACGTCACACCTCACGCGCCACGTCGCCCATGCAGCAGCTCCCGGCCGCCGTGGTGGGCCGGGCGTGGCGGCCCTCGCCCGTGGAGTTCCTCGTCCACCTCCGTCTGCGCCTCGCCGAAGAGGTGGAACTCATCGCTCCCTTCCCGGGAGGCCTGGTCGAGTCGTGGCGCGAGGCCGCGCGTCAGCTCGCGGAGCTGCGCTCCGAGCACACGGCGTCCCGCGAGCTGTACCTGCGCGTCGTGGCCGATGAGTCCGCGCTCGTGAAGGAAGTCGTCCGCACGGGACTCACGCACCCCCGGCGGCCGGGGATGTTCGACTATCGCGTGGAGCCGGGCCTCGCCGCGGCTGCGCTCGAGCTGCTCCACCAGCCCGCGCTGTACCGCGAGACGGACCTCTCACAGCTCATCCAGCCGGTGGGCGCCCTGGTGCGCAACCCCTATGAGCGCGTGCTGCTGCGCAGCGCGCTCCAGGAGTTCGAATGAGCCCCTCACCCCGCGAGCGGTACGCGCTCGACGACGCGACTCTTGAGGATGAGGTCGTCGTGCGTCCGCAGGATGGCGAGCTCGTTCACCTCGAGCTCCACGAGCACCGTGTCCCGGAAGCCGCGGAGGACACCGAAGAGCTCGTCCGCCTCGTGCACGTCGAGCTCGGAGTTGAAGCGCAGGTGGTCCGTGAGCTGCAGACAGCCGATGTAGAAGCCCGGGTGGAGCGCGTGGCCCAGGCGCGCCTGGACCGCGGTGAGGTGGTCCACCGGCTCCGGGCCGTCCGTCAGCTCGGGGTAGACGGGGAAGTACATCCGGCCGTTCTTCTTTCCCCAGAACCAGCCGCCCTTCACCTGGATGCGGAAGCGGGGGAAGCCTTCGAGCCGCTGCTTCACGAAGGGGACGATGTCCTTCTCGGGCATCCGGTCATGGAGGCCACCGCAGATGGTGTAGTGGTGCCGGTACCGGCGCTTGTCGACGATGTCCCAGGCAATCTTCCGTGCCGCGGCGGTCGTCGCGACGGCGTTCATGAAGCGATTGAACTGGGGGCTGACGGAGAAGGCGCCGAAGTCCACGAAGCCCACCAGCGAGAAGCGGGGCGCGCGGTAGGTGCCCAGCCAGTCGTAGCCGGCCTTCACGTCGAACGGCACGACGTCCGGGTGGTCGGGCCGCACCAGCGGCAGCTGCATCAGCCGGTATTCGTAGGACAGGACGTGGTCTTCGGAAGGGCGAGGCTGCAGTTCGTTGCCCGCGCGGCGATACGCGAGCCGCTCATCCGTGGCGAAAGTCCTCATGCATCGAGTCCACCACACGTGGTCGGTGGCCGCAATGTGACGCCGCTCCCACCGCGGGCTCCGCGCCCGCGCGCGCGAGGTTGCTCATGACGCACCGGAATCGCGACTCCGCCACGCTTCGCCTCGTTCCTCCCCTGACTTCCGAAGCCGGCGCCGACTGCGTGGTGCGCGGCATCGGGCCGGCCCACGCGTCCATGCGCGCCTGGGCCGAGCGCGCCCTGGGCTCGCTCGCGGAGCTGAGCGGCGGAGAGCCGCTGACGCTCGCCTTCAAGGGGACGGTGCTCCTGCGGCCACGCGTGCTCCACGCGCTGCTCCAGGGCGCCTCCGCGCTCGTCGCCACCTGGCGCGACGAGTGCCGCTTCATCCTCGGCCGGACCCACGCGGTGCGCGGCGAGCTCGAAGGCTGGGACCTCGACGAGGTGTCCCGCCGGCTGGGGCAGGGCAGGGACGTGGTGCGTGTCGAGCTGCGCGCGGGTGAGGCCGCGGAGGAGCCGCTCACACCCGTGGGCCGGCTCGTCCTCGGCGGCAAGGCACGCACGCTGGACATCCTCTCCGAGCTTCGCGGGCCGTGGCGCATCTCCCGGCCGCACATCGTGTGGGGGGAGGAGTGGGCCCTGGACCCCGATGGCGTGCTCCGCCGCGTGCGGGAGCGCTTCGGGGCGGCGCGCGTCGTCGTGCGCTCGTCGGCCTCGGCGGAGGACGCGTGGACCGCGTCGAACGCGGGGCGCTACCTCTCCGTCCTCGACGTGGACGCGCGCGATACCGAGGCGCTCGCCCGGGCCATCTCGGACGTGTTCGGCTCGTACGAGCAGGGGGCGGAGTCCGAGCACGTCTTCCTCCAGGACTACATCCATCCGGTGGAGGAGAGCGGCGTGTTGATGACGCGGCATCCGGAGACGCTCGCCCCGTACTGGGTGGTGGCGTCGGACCGTCACAGCGGACGCACGGACCAGATCACCTCCGGGGCCTCGGAGAACCACTCCTCCGCGTACGTGGAGCACGGTGCTCCCGCGGCGATGCTCCAGGGCTCGCTCCGCCGCGTCGTCGACGTGGGCCGTGAGCTGGTGGAACTCACCGGCGTGGACGCGCTGGACATCGAGTTCGCGATGGCGGGCGGGGACTTCCACCTCCTCCAGGTGCGTCCCATCGCCGAGGGCACCGTGCCCCGCGAGGACCGCGAGGTCCGCCGCGCGAGGCTCCTCACGGACGCCTGCACGGCGCACCAAGCGCTCATCCTGCCGGAGCGCCCCGTCGTCGGTGACGGGCCCGTCTACAGCACGATGACGGACTGGAACCCCGCCGAGATGATTGGCCGGCGTCCGCTCCCGCTCGCCCGCTCTCTCTATGGGCGGCTCATCACGGACGAGACCTGGGCCACCCAGCGCGCCGAGTACGGGTACCGCGACCTGCGCGGGGTTCCCCTCCTGCGGGACTTCGCCGGGCACGCCTACGTCGACGTGCGGGCCTCCCTCAACTCCTTCATCCCGGCCGTCACGCCCGCGCACGTGGCGGACACCCTCGTGTCCCTCCAGCTCGCCCGGCTCGCCGAGGACCCGAGGCTGCACGACAAGGTGGAGTTCGACATCGCAGACACGTGCACCACCCTCGGACTGCGCGAGCGGCTCCGGCGGCGCTACCTCCCCGCGGTGGAGGAAGCGGAGCTGGACGCGCTGGTCGCCGCGCTGCGGGACATCACGCTCGGAGGACTGCGCGACCTGCCGGTGCAGCTGGGCCGCATCGAGCGGCTGCGTGCCGCGCCGTTCGGGCCAGGCTTCGGAGGCGGGCTCGGTCCCGTGCTCGCGCACCTGCGGGAACTCGGCACGCTCCCGTTCGCGCACCTGGCGCGCACGGCGTTCGTGGTGACAGCGATGCTCAAGAGCTTCGTGCGCGAGGGCATCCTCGACGCGGGGGAGCAGCGCGAGGTGCTCCAGCGAATCCGGACCGTGGCCGGGCAGCTCCAGGCGGACGCGCTCCGCGTGAAGCGGGGCGAGCTGGGCCTCGACGTGCTCGTCGCGGAGTACGGACACCTTCGCCCGGGCACCTACGACATCCGCGTGCCGCGCTACGCCACGGACCCCGAGCGCTACTTCGGTCCGCTCATCTCCGGCGGCGAGGCGCTCCCCCGGCACGAGGAGCCGCTGTCGCGGAGCCTCCACGAGCGCATCGGCGCGGGCCTGCGCGAGGCCGGCCTGGAGATGTCGAGCGAGGCGTTCCTCGGACACCTCGAAGCGGCCATCGCGGGCCGTGAGTACGGCAAGCACGTCTTCACCCGCACGCTCAGCGGCGTGCTGGAGCACATCGCCACGTGGGGTGAGTTGCTGGGGCTCGGCCGGGACGCGCTCGCGTATCTCTCGCTGGAACAGGTGGAGGCCGCCATGGCGCTGCCAGCGGACGCGGCGCGGAGCCGGTGCCGCGCCGCCATCGACGAGGCCCGCGAGCAGGCCGCCGCCATCGACCTCATCGAGCTGCCCGACGTGGTCGGCCGCACGTCCCACCTGCTCGTCCACGTGAGCTGCGACGAGCAGCCCCTCTTCGTCACCCGGGAGTGCGTGCGCGCACCCGTGCTCGTGGCGGACGGGCTGCCGGACCCGGAGCGCGTGCGCGGCATCATCGTGCTGCTGGAGCGCGCGGACCCCGGCTACGACAGCCTGCTCGCGCTTGGCGTCGCCGGCATCGTCACGGCGTACGGTGGCGCCAACTCGCACATGGCCGTGCGGTGCACGGAGATGCGGATTCCCGCGGCCATCGGCGTGGGTCGTGAGCAGCTCCGGCGGCTCGCGAGTGGCCGGACGATGACCCTGGACTGCGGGGGGCGCAGGCTCGTCCATGAGTGAGCGCATCGTCCTCGTCACCCAGCGCAGCGACCGCGTCCCGGGCCGTCCGGAGGTTCGCGATGCGCTCGAGGCGTCCTGGGCCGCGTGTCTCTGGGAATCGGGCTGGGTGCCGTTCCCCGCGGTGAACGTGCCCGGCGCGGCGGCGGCGCAGTTCGAGGCGCTCCGCCCGCGGCTCGTCATCCTCACTGGCGGCAACGACGCGCCGGGCACGGGGGAGGACCGCGTCCCCATGCGGGACGAGACGGAGTCCGTTTTGATGTCACTCGCCGCCCGGACGGGGACGCCGCTGCTCGGCGTGTGCCGGGGCGCGCAGATGCTCGCGCTCGCCGCGGGGATGCGGCTCGTGCGCGTCGAGTCCCACGTGCGCGTGCGCCACGGGCTGGTAGGCCCGCTCGTCGACGGCTGGCGAGGCCCGGCGGAAGTCGCGAGCTTCCACCACTGGGGCATCGAGGAAGGCTCCGTCCCTCGGGGATGGGACGTCCTCGCGCGCTCGGAGGACGGCGGGGTGGAGGCCTTCGCGAGCGCGGACCGGCCGTCGCTCGGCATCCTCTGGCACCCCGAGCGCGAGCCCCGACACCTTCCCGCAGTACTCGAATACCTGGAGGCGCGTTACCCGTGAGAGCAATCATCCTGGCCGCGGGGCTTGGAACCCGCATGGGACCGTTGGCGGCGAACCGGCCGAAGTGTCTCGTCGAGCTGGCGGGAGCACCGCTGCTCGACCATCAGCTCGCCGTGTACAAGCACTTCGGCGTCGACGTGACGGTGATGGCCGGCGCGTACCCCGACCAGATACGCACCGGGCGCGACGTGCGCGTCGTGGTGAACCCCGCGTACACCACCGGCAACATGGTCTCCACGCTGCGCTTCAGCCTGCCCGTGGTGCCACGGACCGAGCCAGTCCTCGTCGCCTACGGAGACATCGTCTTCTCGCGTGAGGTGCTCGGCGCGATGCTGGCCGCGTCCCGCGACATCGACGTCGCCATCGACCGGCAGTGGCGCCGCCTCTGGGAGCTCCGGATGGAGGACCCCACGACGGACTGCGAGTCGCTGCGCCTCGACGGGGAGCGCATCGTCGACATCGGCTCGCGGGTGCGCTCGGTGGCGGAGGTGCAGGGGCAGTACATCGGGCTGCTGCGCTTCGGGCCCGGTGTCCTGCACGCGCTCTACGAGCGCTTCGACCGCCGCGTGGCGGAGGACCCCCGGTACTGGAACACCTCGATGACGGCCTTCCTGCAGGACCTCATCTCCGACGGAGTGGCCATTCACGCCGTGCCCATCTCGTCCGGCTGGCTCGAGGTGGACAACGGAGAGGACCTGCGCCGGTACACCGAGGCACACGCCTCGGGCGCGCTGGCGCACTTCTGGGCTCCCACGGCGGCCGCCCGCTGAACCTCAGATGAGGCGCACCTGGGGCCCCGCCGCGTCCTGCAGCAGTGAGAAGCCGGAGCGGTAGCGCTCCTGGATGTCTGGGACGGAGGTCAGCGCGCGGAGGGCCTCGTCCCAGCCCGGCCAGGTGAGGCGCTCGGAGCGCACGGCTTCGGGGTAGGGCGCGCCATCCGTGAGGTGGAAGTGCACCTGCCCGACGTCCTGCCGGGGCCCCGCGTTGACGAGCACCGCGGAGGGCGTCCGCTGCCGCGCGCTGGCGATGAGCGCGAAGAGGCTGTCACGCAGCTCGGCATGGCGCGGATGCGCGAGCGCGAAGATGTCCGGGACACCGCGCAGCGGAACGGCGATGTGGTGGAAGGTGCCGTAGCACGGGCGCGGGTGGCGATAGATGGTGGCGAGCCCTCCGCGCTCCACGGCGGTGAGCGGCAGGAGCCGGTCCGCATGCGCGAAGCCGAAGCGCACCAGGGAACCCGAGGCGGGAGTCCTCGCCATCCGGAACGCCAGCTGTTTCAGGGTTGCCATGCGTGCCCTTCGCTCGTGTGTCTGTGTTACGCGGTTGAGTGCGCGGTTCTACATGGCGGCGCCACGGGGAGACAACTCCTCCACGGGAGGGGCGCACGCGCACACCGAGGACGACGGACCACGTCGGCCCACCTTCGAAGATGGCAGTGGGGTGCGGTATGTTTGGCTGAACCCCAGCAGCTGGAGACGCGGCGATGCGAGCGCGGAAATTCCTTCTGGGCATTCCCGTGGGAGGCCTGCTGCTGACGGCGGCGTGGGCCGTCCCTGGCTGGCGCTCGAATGAGCTCGTGCTGGGCGACCTCCCCGTCGCGGCGGAGCCGGGAGAGGAACTCCAGGGCGGAGCCACGACGGTGCCGGCCTCGGGAAGGACGTCGTTCGGGCGCTCGCCCGCGAACATGTACCGGGCGCGCTGGCCGTACTTCCACAAGGGCAAGGGCGTGTTCGACCGTGACTGGCTCGACCCGAAGTTCGCGCCCGTCCGGGTGGGGCCGCTCTTCAGCGCCGCCTCGTGCACGACGTGTCACGACAGGGATGGGCGCGGACAGCCTCCGTCCTCGCTGGTCTTCCAGCTGAGCGGTCCGGAGGGGCAGGGGGCTCATCCGCTGTACGGCGTGCAGCTCGACCCGCGAGGCGTGGAGGGGACGCAGGCGGAGGGCCAGGCCGTGGTGGCCTACGACGAGGTGCCGGGCGAGTTCGCGGATGGCGCGCCGTTCTCCCTGCTGCGGCCGCGCTACACGTTCGAGGAGTTGTCACGGGGGCCACTGGGGCAGGGCGCGCGTTTCTCTCCGAGGGTGTCTCCCGCGGTCTTCGGGCTGGGACTGCTGGAGGCGATACCGGAGGAGACCCTCCTGGCCCTGGCCGACCCAGAGGACGCGAACGGGGACGGAATCTCGGGGCGCCCCAACTACGTCGAGGACGACGTGGAGCGGCGTCCGAAGCTGGGCCGCTTCGGGTGGAAGGCCAACCAGCCCTCGGTGCAGCAGCAGGTGACGCATGCGCTCTTCGCTGACATGGGGCTGACCACGAGCCTGCTGCGGGACGGGCCCGGGGAACCCGAGCTGGGGGGGCAGGAGTTGGATGCGCTGGTGTTCTACACGCGGCTCCTCGCCGTGCCGAAGCGGAGGGACTGGGACGCGCCCCAGGTGCTACGGGGCAAGGCGGTCTTCCGCGCCATCGGGTGCGGCGGATGCCACGTCTCCGGTCCGCTGGAGACCGGAGACGTGCCCGACCTCCCGGAGCTGTCGCGGCAGAAGCTCTACCCGTACACGGACCTGCTGCTGCACGACATGGGCGAAGGGCTCGCGGACGGCCGCCCGGATGGGCTCGCCAGCGGGAGTGAGTGGCGCACACCTCCGCTGTGGGGAATCGGGCTGGTGGAGGTGGTGAACGGCCACACGCGCTATCTGCACGACGGCCGGGCACGCAATCTCGAAGAGGCGGTGCTGTGGCACGGCGGCGAGGCCGCGCCGGCACGCGAGCGTTACGTCCGCCTGCCCTTGGAGGACCGTGAGGCGATGCTCGCGTTCCTCAGGTCGCTCTGACGCGCTCGGCGGAATATTTGAGATACATGGCTCGTGTTTCTTTGCGTCGGCCTGGGCTGCTAGTGTTTGTCGCGCCTCACACCCCAAACGCAGAGGAGTCCATGAGAACGAACATCCTGAAGTGGATGACGGTGGCGGCGTGCTTCACAAGCACGGTGGCCACCGCGCAGGACGTCGGGGAAGTCCATGTCTGGCATTCGCTCGGCGGCCCGGCCGAGCAGGCCTTCGTGGAGGCGGTGGACGCGTACCAGGGCAACAGCGGCAACGAGGTGGTGGTCTCCCAGTTCTCGTCCCAGCAGGAGCTCTACCAGGCGCTGCAGGTGGCACGTCAGTCCGGCGCGCTCCCGGACGTGCTGCTGGGCAACCACACCATGGTTCCCGAGCTGCTGGAGGACGGGCTCATCAACGCCTACTGCCTGCCGGGCGAGTGTCCCGAGTGCGAGTCGGCGAACCCGCCGCGCTGGTGCGCCTACGCCTCCAACGGCTTCTACGGGGACTACGAGGGCAGCTTCGAGGCGACGATGATTCCCGAGCTGGAGATGTCGCCCGCGCGCTGCCTGATGGACGACTGCGGCGAGTGCCAGCAGTCGGGCATCGCCCGCCCGCAGTATTGCGACTACGTGGCGGACAGCGGCGGCGCGCGGCTCGACATGATTCAGGCGAGCTTCTCCATGTGGCACCCCGGGTACCGGTGGCCCTTCCCGATTGGCATTCCCTGGTGGTGGGAGTACCTCTCGGTGGGCTTCGACCGCTACCGCCTGGACATGTACGGCCTGGAGATTCCCACCAACATCTCCACGGCGCAGGAGATTCTCTCCATGAATCAGGCCGGCTATCTGTGGGACTACGACGGTGAGTGGTGCGGCACGCCTCCGCGCCGCATCAAGGTGCCCGGCTGGGTGAACGAGGTGATGGGCTCCTCTCCCGACCCCATTCCCGCGTATGAGGCGGACCTCTTCGTCGTTCCCTCGTCCCAGCTCGCCTCGCTGATGGATGAGGTGCCCGGACTGGAGGTCGCCACCCTGGAGGACCACCGTCCGCAGGTCATCGTGGATGGCGCGTTCGTGCTGTCCACGACGCAGAACCGGAGCGCCTCGCTCGACTTCGCGTACGAGCTGGCCAACCCGGACTTCCAGCTCCAGAGCATCGACGGGACGAGCCTCCTGCCCGCGCACGGGCAGGCCTTCGGCGCGACGGAGGGCCTGGTGCCCGGGCTTCGCGACGCGGCCCTGACGGGTGCGCTCGCTCCGACGTACACCCAGGCGCAGTAGTTCGCATCGGACCTCCGCCTCGATTCAAGCGGGGCGGAGGTCCGTCCTGCTGGCGCCCCTCAGTGGACTCCCGGACCCCGGCGGCGACGCGCGCCGGGGAACGCGGACAGGCCGAGCAGGGCGAGCAGGAGCCAGGGCAGCACCGCGTCCGCGCCACTCGCTGTCCCGCATCCGCATCCCGAGGAGGATTCGGGCTCGTCGGGTTCGGGGG
>NZ_JABBJJ010000710.1 GCF_012933655.1 Pyxidicoccus fallax
GCCCAACCCCGACCCGCTTCCCCCGGGCCAGGAGACCACCCGCATCGGCTCCTTCAGCACCGGCGGCAACTGGTTCAGCGTGGGCGTGACGTACAGCTTCCCACCCGAGCCGACCCGGCCCCTGCCGGACGGCTTCCTGTAGGGGAAGCAGACAGGCGGGACCCGGAGCGTCCACTGCCGGAAATGGAGCGGCTTCGCGCTGCTGTTCCGGTGCGGAAATTATCGCCATACGCCCGGGAGAACTCCTTACGATGCGTGAGCCGGCCGAGCTCGTTTCCACGCCCAGGAAGATGTCCATGCCAGAGCAGTCGAAGACCGATGTGGAGAAGGAACTGCAGGACCTCCGGCGGGAGATCGTCGAGGCCCGCAATCTGGTCATCAAGAGCGACAACCTGCTGAAGAACCTCCATGCGGAGGTGAAGACGGTGGGGAAGCGCCACGAGGATTTCCAGAAGCGCCAGTGGATCTCCTCCGCGGTGGCCTACGTGCTGTTCGCGGTCATCGCCGTGGGCGCCGCCCTGATGATCACCAGCGCCCGCAGCTCCAGCGCCACCAATGAGCGCGAGCGGCTGGAGAAGATGGTCGCCGACCTCACCGGGCAGTTGGAGAAGCAGCGCGCGGACACGGCGGCGCACCAGACGGCCCAGCGCAGCGCGTCCGAGGTCTACAAGATGATGACCAACCTCCCCGGCGACGAGCGCCTCAAGGGCATCGACGCGCTGGTGAAGCTGGACACGTCCCGCCTGAGCAGCCTGGAGCGCCAGGCCCTCAATGACCGCGCCTCCGTGCTGCGCCGCGAGACGGGTGACGCCGCCTTCGAGCGCGGGAAGATCGCCTTCCGCAAGAACGAGATGCAGAGCGTCATCTCGGAGATGGAGCGCTTCCTGGCCATGAACCCGCCGCAGGAGCAGGCGCTGGACGCGTCCTTCTTCCTGGGCACCGCGTACAACCAGACGCGGCAGCACGACAAGGCCGTGCCCCTGCTGGCCCGCTTCGTCGAGGGCGACAAGGCCTCCAAGACGCGCGACTACGCCATGCTGCTGCTGGCCCAGTCGTACCAGGAGGTCGGTCAGCACGAGAAGGCGCTGGAGACCGCGCGTGACGCCGCTGGCACCTACCTCAACAGCCAGTACCAGCCGCAGTTCCGTGGCCGCATCGCCACCGTGAAGCGGCTGATGAACCCGGAGGCCGCGGGCGCGCCCGCCGGTGCCCCGGCCGCCGCCCCCGCGCAGGTGGCCAC